>JBDLTZ010000106.1:0-137216 GCA_039805565.1 Chloroflexota bacterium
CTGCCGCTGATGGAGCAGCCCGAGGCCGCGGCCGCGCTGCCCGACGGCGGGCTGGTGCGGGTGGACCTGGCGACCGGCCGGATCGAGGAGCGCGCCACAGGTGCGGTGTACCAGGCGCAGCCGGCGCCGCCGGAGGTTGTGGCGGCGACGCGCCAAAGGCAGCTCCTGGCGCGCATGCGCCGCGTAGTGGAAGAAGAAGGGTTCGACGGATAGCATGGGGCCGGCTCACGGCCTCGTCAGCAGAGATACAGGGCACATGTCACACCCAACGATGAGCAACAAGCAGCTGCGGGGTCAGATCGTCGGGCTCGCACGCGGCGGCGAGCCAGTGGACCCGCGCTGCCCCCACGCGCCGCCCGCCGGTTTCTGCGGCGGCTGCACCTTCCAGGCCGTGGCCTACCAGGACCAGGCGCGCGCCAAGCACGCCGCGCTGCGCGACCTGTGGGCGGCCGCGCTTCCCGCTGAGGAGGTAGCGCGGATCGGCTTCGTCGCCTCGCCCGACCCGCTGTACTACCGCACGCGCATGGACTACGTGGCAAGCAAGGAGCGCTTCGGGCTGCGGCGCGGGGGTAAGTTCAACTACATCGTGGACCTGGACCAGTGCCACCTGATCCCGCCGCACGCCTTCGCCGCCGCGCGCACCGTGTACAAGCGGGCGATGGAGCTAGGGCTGCCAGACTACAACCTTCGCTCGCACGAGGGTTTCCTGCGCTACGTGGTGGTGCGCCGCAGCCCGGACGACAAGCTGCTGCTGGCGGTGGTTACAGCCGCGCCCGACGCCGAGGGCGCGCGAGCAGAGGCGCTGGAGCGCATGGCCGAGACGGCGCTGGCCCAGCCGGAGGTGGCCGGCTTCCACTGGCTGGTGAACGACAGCCGCACCGACATCTCCTTCGGCCGGCCGGAGCGCCACTGGGGCGCGGAGCTGCTGCCGATGCGGGTGGGCGCGCGCACGCTCGAGATCGGCCCGAACACCTTCTTCCAGAACAACGTGCACCTGCTGCTGCCGCTGCTGGACGATGTGAAAGAGAGCATCTCAAGGGAGGTTGCACTGGAGCCACCATCCGTCGCGGACCTGTACGGCGGCGTGGGGACGATCGCGCTGCACCTGGCGGACGCCGCCGCGCGGGTGGTGTGCGTGGAGGCGGTGGAGGAGAGCGCGGCGCTGGCGGGGCGCAACGCCGCGGCGAACGGCTGCGGGAACGTCGAGGCGCTGGCAATGGAGACGCTGGCCTTCCTGCGCGAGCAGCCCGCCGGCAGCTTCGATGTGGTGGTGGCCGACCCGCCGCGAACGGGGATGGGGCCGGAGGCGTGCCGGGAGCTACTGCGGCTGCGGCCGCGGCGGATCGTGTACGTCTCGTGCAACCCGCTGACGCAGCTCGAGGACGCGCGGGAGCTGGCCCCGGGGTACCACCTCACGCGCCTCACAGGCTACGACATGTTCCCGCAGACACCGCACCTCGAGTCGCTAGGAGTGTTCGAAAGAAGCGAGCCTTGAGGCTTGAGTCGTGAGCGTGAGTGCTCCATCCACCGCGCCCTTTGTCATGCTGAGCGCAGCGAAGCATCTCTAGCACAGACTCTTCGCTACGCTCAAAGTGACACAGTTCGTGCCGGATGCACCTGTCATTCATCGGTGGTCCCCGATGGTCGGTGCTCGGCCAGGGGCGCTGCAACCTGCGATCCGATCACAGCGTAGATCCCTACAATGCGTGATGAAGCAAGGTAGCACCGACGCGCCCTGCTGCCCAGCACTCAGCACTCGGTTGGTTGCCGGAACCGCACCGCCGTGCTACTCTAGACCCGAGGGCGCGCCGATGACCACGCGTGCAACGCAAGAGAGCCGAGGTCGTATGGCCGAGGTCAGGATCCTCTGCCCGATCTGCCACAAACCGAACACCCGCACGACGGAGAACTTCCGCACCGCGCGCTTCTGCCAGCACTGCGGCCGCGACGTCGTGCTCAATAACGTGCCCGGGGCCACCGGGCCGCGCTACTATATCACGCGCGTGATCAAGGAGGGCGGCCAGGGAGCGGTGTACGAGGCGATCGACGACTCGCAGCGGGTGTACGCCGTCAAGGAGATGCTGGACCGCTTCACCGACAAGCGTGAGCGTGGCGAGGCGCTCGAGCGCTTCGAGGAGGAGGCGGACATGCTGCTGCGCCTCTCGCACTCGCGTATCCCGCGCATCTACGCCAGCTTCGAGGACGAGCAGCGCCACTACCTGGCGATGGATTTCGTGCGCGGCGAGGACCTCGAGGACGTGATCCGGCGCGAGGGGAGTATCCCCGAGGCGCGCGCGCTCGCGTGGGCCGACCAGGTCTTCGACGTGATCGAGTACCTGCACCGCCAGCGCCCGCCGATCATCTTCCGCGACATGAAGCCATCGAACATTATGATCGAGCGCGACGGCGGCGTGAAGATCATCGACTTCGGCATCGCGAAGGTGCTCCAGGGGACGCAGCGCGGCACGCAGATCGGTACGCCCGGCTACGCCCCACCCGAGCAGTACCAGGGGCTGGCTACGGTGGCCTCGGACGTGTACGCGCTCGGGGCGACGCTGCACCACATGCTCACCGGGCGCGACCCGCGCGATGAGCCCCCATTCTCGTTCTCGCCGGTCTACGGGCTGAAGCCGAGCGTCTCGCGCCGGACATCGGACGCGGTGCAGCGCGCGCTGCAGATGCGGCCGGAGGACCGCTGGCCCTCGGTGGCGGAGTTCCGCACCGCGCTCATCCCTGCGCCGCCGCCCGCGCGCACGGTACCCCAGCCAGCGCCCGCCCAGCGCCCCGCGCCGCCGCCCAGCAACCAGTCTGCTCCAGCCCAGCGCCCCGCGCCGCCGCCCAGCAGCCAGCCAGCGCCCGCCCAGCGCCCCGCACCGCCGCCCAGCAACCAGTCTGCTCCAGCCCAGCGCCCCGCGCCAGCACGACCTCCGGCGGCGAGCGCTCCAGCCCAGGCTGCGCGACCCGCGCCGCCCCCACCCACGGCGCGCGTCGGGGCCCTGCCGACGCCAGCAAGCCAGCCGGCGCCTGCGGCCCAGCCACCCGCGAAGCAGCGGCGTGGCGGAGGCTTCACGCGGTTCGTCTTCTGGCTCCTGGCGATCGCACTGGTGGGTGGAGTGCTGCTGTTCGCGTTCCCTGACCTGGCGGCGCGCTACGTCCCCTTCGAGATCCCTAACCCACTCCCGGCCCCCACCGCGCAGACGCTGATCCAGCGGCCGTACTCGGTGGATCTGGAGGTGGTGGTGCCGTCCGGCCAGGACGTGCGGGGGGTGTTCATGACTCTCTACGAGCGGCGGGCGCGCGAGGAGTTCGGGCCGGGCGTGCGCGTCAGCTCGGACCCGGCACCTGCGTTCGTGGGTGAGCCACAGGAGCTCGGTGAGGACGCGAGCGGCACGAAGTACCGCGGCACGATCAGCGGGTACGTACTGGTACCGCAGTCTTGAGTCTCCAGGCTTGAGGCTTGAGGCTTGAGGCTTGAGCATTGCCTTCCCGCTCACGACTCAAGACCCCAAGCTCAAGGCTCACGGCGTCAGCCCTTCCACCTTGCGGATCATCGCCGCCTCGGTGTCCTCCATCGCCTGGTCCGACTCCACGCCCGCATTGGCCAAGAGATCCGCGCGGTACCAGAGCCCGGCCGGGAAGATACCCAACGGCACAGCGAGCTGCTTGCCGCCCACCTCGCCAACGCCCCAGGGGCCGGGCACCATGTCGTCGAAGGGCGACGCGGCGACGTCGACAAACCAGCCGCCCTCGGCGAAGACGCCGAGCCAGTTGAGGCTCACAGCGGCTACATTGGGGGCGCCTTTGCCCTCCTCTATCACTTCTAGCACGGCGAATATTCCCAGCCAATTTACCTGATAGTCGTAGACCAGCGATCAGCTGTCAATACCCATGGCAATACCCATGCAATACCTGCCACCAAGACAGCACTTTTCGAGGAGCAGGCCCGATCACGAGTTCCCCCTTACGCGCGGTGTGGCATCGCAGTACAATGGAAGCTGCACCAGAGCAGGGCGGCTGATCGTCATATCGGGGTAGACGACACAGCGGAGGGCTACATGAGCTTTCTTGACAATATCTCGCGGAAGATCGGCGAGGGCGTGGAGCGGGCGAAGCAGGAGGCCGAGAAGCTCCAGCGTGTGTTATCGCTCCAGAACGAGCTCGGCGAGCTGAAGCGGCAGCTCGACGGGCGGCGGATGGAGTTTGGCGACCGGTCGCTCGAGCTCTACAGAGCGGGCAAGATCCAGTCGCCCACGCTCGGGGAGATCATGCGGGCGATGGAGCAGCTCCAGGTCAGCATCACGCTGAAAGAGGAGGAGCTGAAGATCGCGCAGGGGCAGCCGGGCGGGCCTCCGCCGCCGCAGTCGCAGAGCGTGCCGGTGTCGGTCGAAACGCCGCCGCAGACCTACCAGCCGCCGCCGCAGACCTACCAGCCGCCGCCGCAGGTGACACAGACGCAGCCAGGGAGCGCGCCCGGCACCAAGGTTTGCCCGACGTGCAGCTTCCAGATGCCGAACACGGCTGTCTTCTGCCCGAACTGCGGGCTGCGGGTGGGGGCGTAGCGAGGGCTGAGTGCTGAGTGCTGAGTGCTGAGGCTTGAGTGCTGAGGCTTGAGTGCTGAGGGCTGAGTGCTGAGGGCTGAGGCTTGAGGCTTGGGGCTCGAGGCTTGAGTGACGGGTTGCGATCGAAGCTGCACGACCTCGATCGCACCCTATTGCCTTCAGCGTTCGGCGTTCAGCCTTCAGCGTATAGCTTCAACGCTACAGCCCGAGCTGCGCCTGCATGCCGCCCTCGTCGAGCGGTGTAACCGTGTCCTGGTCGATCAGGGCGGGCATGCGATCGTGGCCGGTGAGCGCCAGGTACTCCGGCGTGGGCGCGTGGGTCAGCATGTAGACCCGCGCGAGGTCGCCGCGGCGCACCAGGAACCCCTGGATGCCGTGGTCGATCGCGAACCAGACCTTCTTCTCCACCCCTTGGAGGGCCGGGATGAGGACTGGTTGGGGCTTAAGGTAGTTCCACTTACCGGCCTCGAGGCTCTCCACCCGCAGCCAGCCGGTCTTCGGCAGCTTGACCGAATCCTCGCGGTTACCCCAGTCGAAGATTCGCAGCTCGCCGTCGACGATCGCCGGCAAGATCGGGCGGTGCTGCCAGAAGACCGACTCCACCACACCGCTCTGCTCGGCGCGCGCGAGCTGCTCGGGGGTATAGACCTCGGCCAGCGCCGGCTGGATGGCCGGATCGTACGTGAAGCGAACGCCGCCGCACATGGGGATCTCCTTTCGCTCCTCATCATTATACGTTATCCACAAAATCGCTTACACATCCACAGGTTATCCACTTTTTTTGCCTCGCATGGCCGTGCTATAATGCAAGAACGACTCCGCTGGTGTCTGCGCCTTGCAACGTGTTATGTAGACAGGATGCGACGCACCGCGCTATCGACTGACACACCGGCGCCGGCACACACGCCTTCAGCCCCATGAGAGAGTCTTGTCTGTGCGCTGCCGCAGCTTGAGCTGTAAATCGTTTTTCAGAGCACCCGCGTCTTTTGTAGCCTTATGATCAGCAAACCCACCATCGGGAGCCCGGCATGAACGACTTCGTCCACCTGCACGTCCACTCAGAGTACAGCCTGCTCGACGGCTACGCGGCCACCGGCGCCATCGCGGGGCGGGCGGCCGAGCTCGGCATGGACAGCATCGCGCTGACCGACCACGGCGTGATGTACGGCGCGATGGAGTTCTACGCCAACGCCAAGAAGGCCAAGGTCAAGCCGATCATCGGCATGGAGGCCTACGTGGCGCCCGGCTCGCGCAGCGAGCCGACCACCCGCGGCGGGAAGAACTACTACCACCTGCTGCTGCTGGCGAAGAACGAGGTGGGCTACCGCAACCTGGTGAAGCTCACCACGCGCGCACACCTGGACGGCGCGGGCAAAGGCGTATTCGCCCGGCCGCGGATCGACTGGGAGCTGCTGACGCAGCACCACGAGGGGCTGGTGGTGACAAGCTCGTGCATCGCCGGCGAGGTGATCCAGCAGCTCACCGAGCAGCAGAAGCAGAAGGCGATCGAGACCGCGGCGCGCTACCGCGACCTGCTCGGCCCCGAGAACTACTTCCTCGAGCTGCAGCTGCACGAGAACACCCCTGAGCTCGAGGGGATCAACGACGAGCTGGTGCGCATCGCGAAGGACCTCGGCATCCCGCTGGTGGCCACCGCCGACACCCACTTCGTCCGTCGCGAGGACCTCGAGGCACAGAAGATGGTCATGGCCATGGGCTTCAACATGACCTACAAGGAGTTCTGCGCCAAGGGCTACGTGATGGACGAGAGCTACCACATCATGTCCGGCGAGGAGATGTGGCAGCGGTTCAAGCGCTACGGCACGAGCCCGATGGAGAACACGCGGCGCATCGCTGACATGTGCGACCTGAAGCTGGACTTCGGGCGCGTGCAGCTGCCGGAGTTCGAGATCCCTGCCGGGCACGACCCCTCCTCCTACCTGCGGCTGGTGTGCGAGGAGGGGCTCATGCGGCGCTTCGGCGGCAACCCGCCCGAGAACTACATCAAGCGTCTGCACTACGAGCTCGACGTCATCAACCAGACCGGGTTCCCCGACTACATGCTGATCGTCTGGGACTACGTCAAGTACGCCCGCTCGCGCGGCATCCCCTGCGTGCCCCGCGGCTCGGCCGGGGCCTCGCTGATCCTCTACACCCTGGGCATCACCGACGTGGACCCGGTGGCGAACAAGCTGCTCTTCGAGCGCTTCCTCTCGCCCGAGCGCCTCGAGATGCCGGACATCGACATCGACTTCGCCGACAGCCGCCGCGCCGAGGTGCTGGACTACATCGCCGGCAAGTACGGCCGCGAGAACACCGCCCAGATCATCACCTACGGCACGCTGGGCGCGAAGGCCGCCCTGCGCGACATCGGGCGGGTGCTGGACGTGCCGCTCAGCGAGGTGGACAAGGTCGCCAAGCTCATCCCCGGCCTGCCGGTGGGCATCTCGATCGCCCAGGCGCTGGAGAAGGTGCCGGAGCTGAAGCAGGTCTACGACACCAACCCCGAGCTCAAGAACGTGATCGACTGGGCGCAGAAGGTCGAGGGGCGCATGAAGAGCGTCGGCACCCACGCCTGCGGCGTGGTGGTGAGCCGCAACCCGCTCGACAACGTCGTGCCGCTCCAGCGCACCACCAAGGACGAGCACGCCATGATGGCGGCCTTCGAGGGCCCCACGCTGGCGAAGATCGGCCTGCTCAAGATGGATATCCTCGGCCTGACCAACCTCTCCGCGGTGGCCGAGGCGCTGCGCTACGTCTCGGAGACCACCGGGCGGAAGATGGAGCTGATCGACATCCCGCTGGACGACCGGCGGGTCTTCGAGAGCCTGAGCCGCGGCGAGACCAGCAACGTGTTCCAGTTTGAGTCGGCGGGCATGACCAAGTACCTGAAGGAGCTCAAGCCCACCCGCGTGGACGACCTGTACGCCATGGTGGCGCTCTACCGCCCCGGCCCGCTCGAGCAGATCCCGAACTACATCGCCAACAAAAACAACCCGAAGGGCATCCGCTACATCCACCCGATCCTCAAGCCGATCCTCGAGGATACCTACGGCGTGATCGTGTACCAGGAGCAGATCATGCAGCTGCTCCAGGCGATCGCCGGCTACACGCTCGGCAACGCGTACATCGTGCTCAAGGCGATCGGAAAGAAGAACAAGGAGCTGATGGCCTCCGAGGAGCCGCGCTTCAAGGAGGGCTGCGCCAAGAACGGGCTCACGAAAGACCAGGCCGATGAGCTGTGGGACCTGATCCAGCCCTTCGCCGGCTACTCGTTCAACCGCCCGCACTCCACACTCTACGGGCTGCTCAGCTACCAGACCGCCTGGCTCAAGGTGAACTACCCGGTGGAGTACCTGGCCGCGGTGCTGAAGGGCTCCGGCGGCGTGACCGAAGACATCACCAAGACGGTCAACGAGTGCCGCCAGCGCGACGTGGCGGTGATGCCGCCGGACATCAACAGCAGCGCGCTCGACTTCAGCATTCGCCAGTACCGCGACCCATCGGACGGGCAGGTGAAGCGCGGCATCCTCTTCGGCCTGAGCGCGATCAAGGGGGTGGGCGCCGGCCCGATGGAGGCGCTGATCAAGGTGCGCGACGCGGGCGGGCCGTTCAAGAGCCTGGAGGAGTTCTGCGACCGGGTGGACCGCCACACGCTCAACAAGCGCGTGCTTGAGAGCCTGGTGAAGTCTGGCGCGATGGATGCCCTGCCCGGCTCGCGGCGCCAGAAGCTCGCCATCCTGGACCAGGCGATGGATGCCGGCGCGCGCGCGCAGAAGAACCGCGAGACCGGCCAGATCGACATGTTCGGCGGCTTCGCCGACGCCGGGGACAGCGCCGTGTCGGCCATCCCGCTCCCGATCATCACTGAGAGCGCCGAGGACCGCAAGGAGCTGCTGACCTGGGAGAAGGAGCTGCTCGGCGTGACCTTCTCGAGCGACCCGCGCAAGCAGGCGCTCGAGACGATGGATAAGTCAGGCCTCACCGCCCTGGGCGACCTGCGCGACCCGGAGCGTGCCGAGGAGCTGGTGGGCAAGGTGCACAGCTTCGCCGGCCTGCTCGCCAACACGCGCCGCATCTCCACCAAGAAGGGCGACAGCATGCTGGTGGCGGTGCTCGAAGACGAGACCGAAGAGACCGTCGAGATGGTGGCCTTCCCGAAGACCTTCGAGAAGTACCGCGAGGTGCTCGTCGAGGACACGCTGGTGCGGGTCACCGCCAAGGTGGACCGGCGCAACGAGGGGATCCAGCTGGTGCTGGAGTCGGTCTCGAAGCTCGACCCGGTGGCGGCGGCGCCAGCCTCGCCCCCTCCGCTCCCCGCGGTGCTCGACCTGGAGGGGTTAGGGGAGATGACACCGCCTCAGCCGCCCTTCGACCAGCGCCCACAACCCTACCATATTGATGGACGGCCGACGGTTGAGAGCCAGTGGCCAGAGGCCGAGAGCCGACAACCAAGCACCGAGGACCAGCGACCAAGGACAGAGGGTGGGCAGCCAATGAGCGAGACTCACGACTCACGCACGACTCACGACCCCAAGCCTGCCGCCGCGCCGCCGATCGCCGAGCCGGTGTCAATTATCCGGCCGAAGGCCAAGCCCGCAGCGGCGAGCAACGGCAACGGAAACAGCCAAAGCAACGGCAGCGCGGCCGGCGCGCACGCTGTGTCGGAGCCGAGCGGCTCGCAGCGCTCGCTGCGCCTGCGCCTGCCGCACGCCGACGACTTCGACGCCTACGTGCAGCTGATGCAGCAGGTGTACGAGCTGCTGCGCCAGAGCAGCGGCGAGGACCAGGTGATCATTCACCTGCCGAAGGATAATGGCGCTGTGCTGCTCAAGCCGCGCAGCGGCGTGCAATGTAACGACTTGCTGGTGGGTGAGCTCAGCGGGCTGCTGGGCGCCGAGCACGTGGCCGTAGAGTAACCAAACACAACAGTTGGCAACAGGCGCGGTGCGCGGGGATTCTTCCCCGTGCACCGCGTGTTGTTTAAGGCCGGATGAGAAGTATTGCAAATACTGTTCAAGGTATTGACAATCCTGTGCAATTCGTTTATACTCCTCAACAAGTTCAGCAAATTCTTACACACCGGTAAGAGAGGAGAAGCACGATGGGCTTCCAGGAAGTCGAACAAACCGCTACGACGCGGGTGTTCCCGGATGTTCTGCCGCAGATCGCACGGACAGACACGCCGGACGACATCGTGCTGATCTCCGCAGTATCGCGCGGGGACAGTGGGGCGCTCGAGGTGCTCTACGACCGCTACTCGACCGCGGTCTACCGCATGGCGCTGCGGATCCTGAAGAGCCGCGAGCTGGCCGAGGACGTGGTGCAGGAAGTCTTCTGGCGCGTGTGGCGCCGCAGCGGCAGCTTCGAGAGCGAGCGCGGGCGCGTGGCGCAGTGGATCTTCGGCATCGCGCACAACCTGTGCATCGACGAGCTGCGCCGCATGCGCGCCCGACCGATGCCAGTGTACGAGGACGTGGACCACCCGGTGATCCAGCAGCTCGTGGACGAGCAGACCGACGTCCCGGCCAGCGCGTGGGCCTCGGAGCAGCGCCGCACGATCGCCGAGGCGCTCAACCACCTGCCGAGCGCACAGCGCCAGGCGATCGAGCTGGCGTACTTCGGCGGCCTCTCGCACCAGGAGATCGCCACCAAGCTCGACCGCCCGCTGGGCACGATCAAGACGCGCGTGCGGCTGGGCCTACAGAAGCTGAGCAGCCTGCTCTCGGCCCGCGGCCTGCAGCCTGAGGACGCGCTGTAGATCTGCCGGGGCCCCGCCGCTAGCCCCGCCCGATGTAGAGCTGATCGGTTGGCAGAACGATACTCTCCAGCACGTTGACGTGCAGCGGGAGTGAGACCATCACCAGCGCCACCTCAGCCAGCTCGTCAGGCGTCATCATAGGCTCCTGGTCTGCCGGGGCATCGCTCGCCTGGCGCCGCTCGGTCGCCACGTTTCCCGGGTGCAGGCAGCTCACAACCACACCGTGCGCCCGCCCCTCCAGCGAGGCCGCTCTCGTCAGCCCCACCAGACCATGCTTCGAGGTGGTGTAGGGCACCGATTCCATGCGCGGCACCTGCCCCGAGATGCTGCCGATGTTGAGGATACGCCCGCCGCCCTGCGGCTTCATCAGGCGCATCGCCTCGCGCGTGCCGAGGAACGGCCCGGTGAGGTTGACGGCTATCACGCGCTGCCAGGTCTCCAGCGACAGCTCCTCGATCGGGCCGCCGTCGAACACCCCCGCGTTGTTCACCGCGATGTCCACCCTCCCGAACGCCTCGACAGCCCGCGCGAACAGTGCCGCCACCTGCGCCTCGTCGGTCACGTCAGTTGGGACGACGAGCGCGCCGCCGACCTCCTGCGCCGCCGCCTCGAGTGTGGCCGGCGACCGCCCCGCCAGCACCAGCCGCGCCCCCTCGCGGGCGAACACCCTGGCGATCCCTCTGCCGATGCCTGTCCCCGCGCCGGTGATCACGGCGATCTTGCCGCTGAGCTTACCCACGGAACCCTCGCTCTCTCGCTCTGCTGCCACTCCGGGAGAGCAGGATTATAGAGCAACTTGCCGGGAGCAATCATGCTCCGCTGTGCTACACTTGGAGCGCAGCAGGTGATGACTCGAGCGGAGCCGCACGATGACAGAGCTCGCGCCCTTCAGCCCGGTGGACCCGCCGTTCCTGGACGACCCCTACCCGGTCTACCGCGCCTACCGCCAGGCGGGCGCCGTCCACCGGTCCACGTTCGGCGACTGGTACGTCTTCGCGTATGCCGAGGGCCAGGCCGTGCTGCACCAGCCGCCCTTCGTGCGCGACATGCTCAACGCCGTGCCGCCCGAGCGTATCCAGGCGCCCCCCGAGCGACACGCGGCCTGGGAGGAGTTCAACCGCAAAGCGATGCTGTTCCGCGACCCGCCGGACCACACGCGGCTGCGCGCGCTGGTGAACCGGGCCTTCACGTCGCGCATGGCCGAGGGGCTGCGGGCGCGCATCCAGTCGATCACTGGCGAGCTGCTGGACACCGCCGAGGCCCGCGGGGTGATCGACCTGATCGCCGACCTGGGGCAGCCGCTGCCGCTGCTGGTGATCGCCGAGCTGCTGGGCGTGCCAGGGGAGGACCGCGCCCTGCTCAAGCGCTGGTCGGGTGAGATCTTCCGGGCGATCGACATCGTGGCGCCGGAGGAGGAGGACGCCGTCAAGACGCGCGCGTCGACCGCCACCGAGGAGTTCGGCGCCTACCTACGCGCCCAGATCGCGGAGCGGCGCCGAGCCCCGCGCGAGGATCTGCTGAGCGCGCTGGTCAGCATCGAGGAGCAGGGGGAGCGGCTGAGCGAGGACGAGCTGGTCCACATGTGCATCCTGCTGCTCAACGCGGGCCACGAGACGGCCACCAACTTGATAGGCAATGGGGCACTGGCGCTGATGCGGCACCCCGAGCAGCTAGCCCTGCTGCGGCGTGAACCAGGGCTGCTGGCGGGGGCAGTGGACGAGCTGCTGCGCTACGACAGCCCAATCCAGATGGTGGGCTGCTGGACATCGGCGGACGCACAGCTCGGCGGGGTGAGCCTCCCGGGAGGTACCTTCGTGATCGTGCTGACGGGCTCGGCCAACCGTGACCCGGCGGTGTTCCGTGACCCAGACCGGCTCGACATCACGCGCGCCGAGCGGCGGTCGCTCTCTTTTGGGCACGGGCCGCACTACTGCCTGGGTGCGCCACTGGCACGGGTGGAGGGCCAGGTGGCGCTGGGGGCGCTGCTGCGGCGCTTCCCGCACCTGGAGCCGCTGGACGAGCGCCCCACGTGGACCGGTAGCCCGGTGTTCCGCGGGCTGCGCTCGCTGCGTCTGCGGGTGTAGCCTACCTCCCGATCCTGCCGTTCTTGATGCGCCCCTGGAGCTCACGCAGCTCGTCCATACGCCCGTCGGCCGCGAGGCGTGCCTGCTCCGGCCAGGTCTCGGGGTTCAAGACCTCGATGCCGTTGTCGCGCAGGATCTGGCGCAGGCGGTCCACGTCCGTACCAGCAAGCTGGGCGAAGCTCGTGATGCCGGCGCCCTCCATGATCAAGTTCACCCGCGGCCCGATCCCCTCGATGATCAGCAGGTCGTCGCGCCTGCCGCTCTGCCCCACCGCGCGGGCCGCACCCCGCTGCGTCCCCTGGGTCTGCTGACTGCCCTGGCCCTGTCCCTGCCTCGGCTGCTGCGTCCCCTGGGTCTGCTGGCCGCCCTGGCCCTGACTCTGGCCCTGCTGCCCTTGATGCGCCCGCGTCTGGGCAGCCTGCGTACGCGGGGCGGAGCCGGCGACATCCTGGCGAGGCGACGAGGCCTCTTTGGCGGGCGCACCGCTCCGAGACGTAGCAGGCGTCTGCGCGCCGGAGGTCTGCCGGGAAGAAGCGCCAGCACCCGTATCGTCGAGCACCTCGAAGGACAGGTCACCCTCGGCCGGTCGCTCCGCGGACGTGTCGGCGCGCGGCTCGGACTGCGCCAGTGACCCAAGCACCGCCTCCGCGGACGGCGCGGGCGGCTGCGCCTTGGCGGTCGGGAGGTCCTGGCCCCCCTGCGCCCCGACGCTCTTAGCGAGCGCGTCCTCAGGGCGGGCGTGCGGGATGGGCTGGGCAGCGGGGCGCGACTCGGGCGCCCGGCCGAGGGGCGGAGTGGCGGGCCGGCGCTCGGCGGGCTGCGCCCCAAGGGCGCGCCGGTCAAGCTCTGAGGCCACGCCCGCCGACAACTGAGACGCGCCCGCGCTCCCACCTTCGTAGGCCGGGCGGCTGAACCACTGCGGCCGCCGGCGCGAGGAGAGCTTCGTGCCGAGCCGTCGCCAGGGTCGCAGCCAGATCAGCAGCAGGGCCGCGCCGCCGACCACCGCCACCGTTCGCATTCGAGACATCGTCGTTCCTCCTGTCTGCGCTCGTCCCCACGAGCGACACGTGTGGCGAGAGAGCTAGGCGCAGCAGGCGCAAGCTCCGTGCCGCGGGCGACTGGCCTGCCTAACGCCACATAAACGATGCTACAATGATCGGCGCATCGGCGTCCCAGCTGAGCAGATCGAAGCCGATCCATACCAGTGCAGGAAGGCGAGCAGACATGACCAATACCCACGCCCGTCCGGAAGACAACGTGCGGACCACCTCGCGCCCGAGCGACCTGCGGATCACCGATGTCCGCGCCGCTACCGTGGGCTGGGGCGGCTGGCGCTTCCCCATCATCCGGATCGACACCAACCAGGGCCTCTCGGGCTACGGCGAGGTGCGCGACGGTGCGAGCAAGATCTACGCGCTGAGCCTCAAGCGCCAGCTCGTGGGCGAGAATCCTTGCAACGTCGATAAGATCTTCCGCAAGATCAAGCAGTTCGGGCACCACGCGCGCCAGGGCGGCGGCATCTGCGGCATCGAGATGGCGCTGATGGACCTGGCGGGCAAGGCCTACGGCGTGCCGGCCTACATGCTGGCGGGCGGCAAGCACCGCGACCAGGTGCGCTTGTACTGCGACACGCCGAGCGAGCCGACGGGCGAGTTCATGGGGCACCGCCTGAAGGAGCGGCGCGAGCGCGGCTTCACGATGCTGAAGATGGACATCGGCATCCAGCAGCTGATCGGCATCCCCGGCGCGCTCTCGTTCCCGGCCGGCATGGTGGACTGCAACGACGGCACGCCGCTCGAGCGCATGCTGGACATGCGGAACATCATGCACCCGTTCACGCACGTGCGGATCACCGACAAGGGCATCCAGATCCTGTGCGAGTACGTGGCCGAGGCGCGCTCGATCGTCGGCTACGAGGTGCCGATCGCGGCCGACCACTTTGGCCACATCGGCATCGACGACTGCATCCGGCTGGGCGAGGCGCTCGAGCCGTACAACCTGGCGTGGCTCGAGGACATGGTGCCCTGGCAGTACACCGACCAGTGGGTGCGGCTGGAACGCTCGCTGCGGACGCCCGTCTGCACCGGCGAGGATATCTATCTGAAGGAGGGGTTCAAGCCGCTGCTCGAGGCGCGCGCGGTGAACGTCATCCACCCGGACCTCGCCACCAGCGGCGGCATCCTGGAGACGAAGAAGATCGGCGACATGGCCCAGGAGTATGGCATCAGCATGGCGCTGCACATGGCGGGCACGCCGATCAGCACCATGGCGAGCGTCCACTGCGCGGCCGCCACCGAGAACTTCATCGCCCTCGAGCACCACTTCACCGACGTGCCGTTCTGGAACGACTTTGTCACCGGGCTGCCGAACCCGATCATCGAGGACGGCTACATCCGCGTGCCGGAGACGCCCGGCCTGGGCTTCGAGATCAACGAGGAGGTGGTCAAGGAGCACCTGGTGACCGGCGAGCTCGGCTTCGACGACCCGACGACGATGTGGGACACGGACCGCAGCTGGGACCGGCTCTGGTCGTAGGTTTTGAGGGGGGATGTGTGGGGCGCAAGCCCCACACATCCCTTTTGGTTTCTTCTGGGGCTGCGCCTCTCCTGAGCTCCACAGGGCGGTGTGGTACAATTCCCGGCGGATACGCGTTCGACCGCCGCGCGCACGCGGGCGGCGGCTAGAGGCTCTACAGATGGCAGTTGTGTTGCGCTCGCGCCAGCAGATCGCCCAGATGCGCGCCGCGGGGAGGCTGGTCGCCCAAACATTCGACGTGCTCCGGCCGCACGTCCGCCCCGGCGTCACCACCCGCGAGCTCGACCGGATCGCGGAGGAGTTCGTCCGCACGCACGGCGCGACCCCGGCCTACAAGGGGTACGGCGCTGCGGCCGGCCGGCGCGCCTTCCCCGCCACACTGTGCATCTCGGTCAACAACGTGATCTGCCACGGCATCCCCGGCGCGGACAAGCTCAAAGAGGGCGATATCGTCGGCATCGACATGGGGGTGCTGCTGGACGGCTGGTACGGCGACGCGTGCGTCACCCTGCCGGTAGGCGAGGTCTCGCCCGAAGCGCGGCGGCTGCTCGAAGTGACCGAGGAGGGCATGTGGCGCGGCATCCGCGCGGCCCGCGGCCACGGCCATATCAACGACATCGGCGTGGCGATCCAGAGCTACGTCGAGCAGCATGGCTTCTCGGTGGTGCGCGAGTGGACCGGCCACGGCCTGGGGCAGAAGCTGCACGACGAGCCGACCATCCTGCACTATGACGCGGGCAAGAGCGGCATGCGCCTGCGCCCCGGCATGGTGTTCACCGTGGAGCCGATGATCAACGCTGGAGCGCCTGATACCGTGCTGGACCAGCGCGACGGGTGGACCGTCCGCACGGCCGACGGCTCGCTCTCCGCGCAGTTCGAGCACAGCATCGCCGTGACCGACGGCGAGCCGGAGATACTGACCCTGCTGTGAAGCGCGAAACGCTGAACGCTGAACGTTGAATGCGGAACACCCGTCATGCTGAGCGCAGCGAAGCATCCCTGGCACCGGATCTTCGCTGCGATCAGAGCGGCAAAACTCTTACCGGATGGGACATTGAGCGTTTCGCCGTATCACTTCGTCTTCGAGAACACCTTGCGCGTCTCCTCGCGCGCATCGGCCTCTTGCCCCTCGCGCCAGGCGCCGTCCTGCGTCGCCTGCAGCACCAGATCGCGCACCTCCTCGGGTGAGTCGGTCAGGATCAGGAGGTCCAGATCAGCCGGCGCAATCTTCCCCTCGGACATCGGCGCCGCGCGCAGCCAGTCGATCAGGCCCTCCCAGTAGGCCTTCCCGAACAGGATGATCGGGAAGTTCTGCACCTTGCCGGTCTGCACCAGCGTCAGCGCCTCGAACAGCTCGTCGAAGGTGCCGAAGCCGCCCGGGAAGATGACGAACGCCTGCGCGTACTTCACAAGCATCGTCTTGCGCACGAAGAAGTAGCGGAACTCGACCGCCACCTCGACGTAGGAGTTGACCCCCTGCTCGAACGGGAGCTCGATGTTGAGGCCCACCGAGCGAACGCCCGCCTCCTGCGCGCCGCGGTTGCCCGCCTCCATGATCCCCGGGCCGCCGCCGGTGATGATCACGAAGCCCGCCTCACCGAGCAGCCGCGCCACCTCCACCGCCGCCCGGTACATCGGGTCGCTCTCGCGAACGCGCGCCGAGCCAAAGATCGTCACCGCCTGCTTGATGTCGGCCAGGGCCTCGAACCCCTCCACGAACTCCCCCATGATCCGCAGCACCCGCCACGTGTCGGTGTGCAGGAACTCCCCCGGGTCGCGCGGCGGACCTGCCAGCAGGCGCTCGTCCTCGGTGGCGCGCGGGGTCCGCGCACCGCGGTTCAGCGAGGGGTCGGCGCGATACCCGCGCTCGCGTTCTTTCGCCATAGCATGCTTCCCTCTGACTGTATGAGACCGATGATATGATTATAGCCGCTCCCAACCGAAGGCATAGGCCGTGCCAGCGGCCCCCGGCCGAAGACCAAGGACCGAGGACCAGGGACTGACAGTCCTTCGTCCCTCGCCCAACATCACGGAGACACCGCAATGCACCGCTTCTGGTTCGAGCGCGCGCTCGCCGCGACGTACGTCCCGCTGCTTGGGGAGGCCGAGATTCTTGGCGCGGCCAGCGAGAGCCCCGAGGCCCCGCTCGGCCGCCTGCCCGGCGCCCACGCCATCATCGCCGGCTCGCGCATCCGCTACAACGCCGCCCTGATGGACCTGGCCCCTACGCTGCGGGTGATCGCCCGCACCGGGATCGGCTACGACAACGTGGACCTCGCCGCCGCCACGGCGCGCGGGATCATCGTGACCAACACCCCCGACGCGCCGAGCATCCCCACCGCCGAGCACACGGTGGCGCTGCTGCTGGCGGCCGCGCGGCGGGTGACGCACAGCGAGCGGCTGCTGCGCGCCGCGGCCCGGCAGGACTACTTCGCCGGCCACGACGCGCTGGAGCTGGCTGGCCGGACGCTGGCCGTGGTTGGGCTGGGGCGCATCGGCGGGCGGGTAGCCGTAGCGATGCGCGCGCTCGGCATGCGGGTGGTCGGCTTCGACCCGGTGGCGCCCCCCGCGCGCTTCACCGAGCTTGGGGCCGCGCCGGCCGCCACGCTCGAGGAGGCGCTGGCCCAGGCCGACGCGGTGACGCTGCACCTGCCGCTCACGCAGGCCACGCGCCACCTCTTCGACGCCGCAATGATCGCGCGCATCAAGCAGGGGGCCATCCTGGTGAACTGCGCCCGCGGCGGGCTGGTGGACGAGGCGGCGCTGCTCGACGCGCTTGAGCGCGGCCACCTGCGCGGCGCGGCGCTGGACGTCTTCGAGCATGAGCCGCCTCCGCCCGACCACCCGCTGCTGAGCCGCGAGGACGTGGTCTGCACGCCGCACGTCGGCGGCGCCTCGGATCTGAGCAAGCAGCGCCTGGTGACCGGGGCGATCGAGCAGGCGCTGATGGTCTTGCGCGGCGAGCGCCCCACCTGCTGCGTCAACCCGGAGGTGCTGAGTCTTGAGTCTTGAGTGCACATGACTCACACACCCCGGCAAGACAGACAGGACGATGCGGCAGCTCCGACCTGGAGCAAGCGCACAATCCGCGACATCAACCGTGTGATTGTGCTGAACCTCATCAGACAGCACGGCGCCCTCTCGCGAGCACGGCTCGCCCGACGAGGTGCTGGCGCAGGCCGCCGCGCTGTGCCGGGCAGTGGAGCTGCCCTCGGTGCGCGTGATGGCCGACTTCTTCCACATAAACATCGAGGAGGCCGACATCGCAGCCTCGATCCGCGCCGCGGCGCCATATGTGGCGCACGTCCACCTGGCCGACAGCAACCGCAAGCAGCCGGGGGCGGGCCACACCGACTTCCGGCCCAGCCTGGCGGCGCTGCGCGAGATCGGCTTCACGGGGACCATGGCGCTGGAGTGCGGTCTGCTGGGTGAGCCGCGCGGCCTCCGCCAACGCCGCGCGCACCATCCGTGCTATGATGTAGGCCATGCTGCTCGACCACATCTACCACGGCGACTCACGCGAGGTGCTGTCGACGCTGCCCGAGCGCAGCGTCGACTTGATCTTCGCCGACCCCCCCTACAACCTCCAGCTCCAGCGCGAGCTGCGCCGCCCGGACCAGTCCAAGGTGGACGCGGTCGTCGACGCGTGGGACCAGTTCGAGGACTTCGCCGCCTACGACCGCTTCACACGCGAGTGGCTCGGCGAGTGCCGACGCGTGCTGAAGGACACCGGCACGATCTGGGTGATCGGCTCCTACCACAACATCTACCGCGTCGGCGCCGCGATGCAGGACCTCGGCTTCTGGACGCTCAACGATCTGGTGTGGGTCAAGACGAACCCCATGCCGCAGTTCCGCGGCGTGCGCTTCGCCAACGCCCACGAGACGCTGCTGTGGTGCACAAAGTCGCGCGAGCAGCGCCGCTACACCTTCAACTACCACGCGCTGAAGGACATGAACGAGGGCAAGCAGATGCGCAGCGACTGGGAGCTGCCGATCTGCACCGGCGCCGAGCGGCTGCGCCTGAACGGTGAGAAGCTGCACTCGACGCAGAAGCCGGAGGCGCTGCTCTACCGCGTGCTGATGGCCTCCTCGAACCCCGGCGATGTGGTGCTGGACCCGTTCTTCGGCACGGGCACCACCGGCGCGGTGGCGCGGCGGCTCGGGCGGCGCTTCGTGGGGATCGAGCGCGAGGAGCGCTACGTCGAAGCGGCCAGGGCGCGGATCGCGGCTATCCCGCCCCCCGCGGAGGACGCGGAGACCTACGGGCTGCGCGAGTCGCGCCGGCACGCAAAGCGGGTGCCGTTCGGGGCGCTGCTGGAGGGCGGGCTGCTGCTGCCAGGCCAGCGCCTGTTCCTCAACGGGCGGCGCGAGCGCCACGCGACTGTGCTGGCCGACGGGACGCTGCGGACGGACGGTGGGGCGCGCGGCTCGATCCACCAGATCGCCTCGCTGGTATCCGGCCGGCCGGCGTGCAACGGCTGGGACCACTGGTTCTACGAGGATGAGGCCGGGGCGCTGGCGCCGATCGATGCCCTGCGGGAGCGGGTGCGGCGGGGGGGAAACCAGGAGCCGGCGCTCTAGCTCCCCCCCACCCCCGGCGCTGTGAACGACTCGATCGTCCCACGCCAGCCGTCCTGCTGCGCCCAGACCTCATCGTACGCGCCGCCGGTGTAGCGCTGGCTGACGCTGCGCCAGAACGCGGTGGCCGGGATGTTGACCACCGGCGTGGCGATCTCCCAGCGGCCCGGGAACATGTTGAACAGGCGCATTGCCGCGGCGCTCCCGACGCCCCTGCGCCGGCAGCCGCGCATCACAAAGAACTCTGCCACCACGTGGCCGTCGAACGCGGTGTGGAGGCGGCTGCAGCGACAGATCAGCGCGAAGCCAGCCAGCTCTCCGCCGGAGCGGATGAGAAACGCGCGGTGATTGGGGGCGGACCAGTATGGGTCGAGCGACGGCGGCGCGAAGCGGCCCTGGGCGTCCGGGGGCGGCCCTCCAAAATCACGGAGGTCGTACAAATAGAGCTGCAGCAGGTTCGTGAGGGTGGGCTGATCAGCGTGGGAGGCGTCGAGCAGCTCGATCTGCATAGGTACCTCTGGCAGGCCAGGGTGGGCGATGAGATGCCCCAATGGTATCACGGCCTGCAAGGGGAGCACCTCACCCCCTAGCCCCCTCTCCCTACCACGGGAGAGGGGAAAAAGTGGTGCTCCGTCTACTTCGCGGGGCTCTCGGCCGGCCCAACGGACTGGAGCAGCAGCTCAGCTACGTCCTTGCGCGCCAGGGTCTCGTCCACGCCGGTGTTCTTGGCGGCGTCCTCGAACATCACCATGCAGAACGGGCAGCCCATCGCCACGGTGGTGGGCTGGGCCTTCTGGAGCTGCTCCAGGCGGATGACGTTGACGCCCTTCTTGCCCCAGCCCTCGAGCCAGACATTGCCGCCGCCGCCACCGCAGCACATCGCGCGCTCGCGGTTCCACTCGGGGGCCTCCACCAGCTCCAGGCCAGGGATGCTCTGCAGCATCGCGCGCGGCTCATCGTAGACATCATTGTAGCGCCCGACGTAGCACGGGTCGTGGTAGGCAACGCGCTCGTTGACCTGCTGCGTGGGGGTGAGCCTACCCTGCGCCACCAGCTCGGCCAGCAGCTGGGTGTGGTGGACGACCTCGTAGTCCACGCCCGGGGTGCCGCCGAACTGCGGGTACTCGTTCTTGTGCGTGTTGTAGCAGTGGGCGCAGGTGGTGACCAGCCGCTTGAAGGTGTACTGCTTCATCGTCTCGATGTTGGTCTGCGCCTGCTGCTGGTAGAGCAGCTCCTCGCCCATGCGCCGGGCCGGGTCGCCGGTGCAGGTCTCCTCCTCGCCGAGGATGGCGTAGTCCACGCCGGCGCGGCCGAGGAGCTGGACGAAGGCGCGGGCCACCTTCTTCGAGCGCTCGTCGTAGCTGGGCGCGCAGCCCACCCAGTAGAGCACGTCCACCGTCTTCTCGCCCGGCTCCTTCTCCTCGGCCTTCTCCGCCATCGTCGGCACGTCCAGGCCGTCGGCCCAGGAGGTGCGCTCGCGCGCCGGGAGGCGCCACGGGTTGCCCTGGCGCTCGATCCCCTCGAGCACGCGCTTCACGCCGCCGGGCACCTCGGACTGGATCATGGTGAGGTTGCGGCGCACGTCGACGATCAAGTCAACGTGCTCGATCATCGCCGGGCACTCCTCCATGCAGGCGCGGCAGGTGGTGCAGCTCCAGATCTCGTTCTCGGTGAAGATGCCGTGCTCCACCAGCGGCAGGGTCTCGGCCTCGCCGCGGATGATCGTCCACTGCTCCCGCGCGTCGGCAGGCTTGTCGGCCTCGCCGGCCTCGGAGGTCGTGTCCGACGTGTTGGGGTGAACGCGGGCGACGGTGCCGTCGCGCAGCAGGATCGGCTCGCCGCGCATCAGGTCCGCCATCTTGGTGATCAGGAACTTCGGCGAGAGGTCGCTGCCGGAGGCGGTGGCGGGGCACTTAGACTGGCAGCGACCGCAGCGCATGCAGGCGTCGAAGTCGAGCCGCTGCTTCCAGGTGGTGTCGGCCAGCGTGGCGACGCCGAGGCGCGGCTCGTCCTTCTCGATCTCGGCATCGAGGGCCGGCACCGGCATCAGCGCACCCTTGGGCTCGCTGTCGCGGAAGAAGGTGTTGAGCGGCGTGTAGAAGATGTGCTTGTACTTCGAGAACGGAATGCTGGCGATGAAGGCGAAGGTGACGAAGGTGTGGGTGAACCAGAAGAACAGGTGCGCCCCCAGGCCCACCGCGCTGCCGTCGCCCAGCCCGACGCCGCGGAAGACCGTGGCGAGCGTGTAGCCGACGAACGCGCGCGGGGCCCAGTCCTGGGTGAAGGTCGGCACGCCGCCGATCGTCTGGTTGGCGATGCGCAGGCCCTCGATCAGGAAGCCGGTGACGGTGATGTAGAGCAGCGTCGCCAGCACGTAGGTGTCGGTGCGGCGGGTGTTGAGCCGGTCGGGCCGCACGACGTAGCGGCGCACCGTCATCCAGATCAGGCCGGCGAGGAACACGAGCCCCATGAAGTCCATGATCAGCTCGTAGTTCTTGTAGAAGTCTCCCACCAGGATACGGCCGGCGTCCTTGCCCATCAGCGGGATGGTGAAGTCCTCCTCGACGGCGATGATGTCGGTGCCGATGAAGAGCGCCAGAAAGCCGAAGAACACCAGCGCGTGCATGACGCCGGGCTTGCGGTCCTTGAGGGTCTTCTTCTGGCCAAACACCTGCGTGAGGAACTCGGCGCCGCGGGAGGGGAGGTTGTCGATGCGGGCGGCGGGGAGGCCCGCGCGCCAGCGGCCGACGTCGCGCAGGAAGCCCCAGGTCATCACGGCCAGGGCAATGATCGCGGCGCCGTACACCGTGAGCGAGCCAAGCGCCTCGCCCACGTTCCAGTAGATCTCGCGGAAGGTCTCGGTCATGTGGTGCTCCCAGGGCCGTCCGGCCAGCCTTTGAGCCACTGTGAGGGTGTGGTGTGAGGTGGCTTGCAGGATAGCACGTATGACGCAGAGCGTCAAACACGTGCGAAACGCGCACACAAGCTGTGCGAAATCCAATCTCTGCGCGCCGCGCCGCCACCGTGCGCGCCCAGTCTAGCACGGCGGCGCGGCGCGCAGAGAGAAGGGCCCCAGGCGCAGGGTTAAGGGATGTCTACGAGCGCTCCGGCAGGCGCAGGACGATCTTCGTCGCCACAGCCTTGCCGGCGAGCAGCTCCTCGAACGACTCGGGCCCGGCGGTGAGCGGGCGCTCCTCGAGCCAGCCGCCGTCGAGCGGGATCTCCCCGGCGACGATCAGCTCCAGGGCGCGCGCAAAGTTCTGGTTGGTGTAGGAGAAGCTGCCCTGCACCGCGACCTCGTTGCGGACGAGGTAGTTCGCGGCGAGCGGCGAGGCCTCCTCGTGCAGGCCGAGGTAGACCACGCGGCCGCCGGGAACCACCGCGCGCACGCCCTGGTCGCGCGTGCTGTCGGTACCCACCGCATCCACCACCGCGTCGACCCCGCCGGGGGCGAAGGTCTGCGCTGCGGCCAGCACGTCCTCCTGGCGCACGTTCACTGTGACCTCGGCGCCCCAGGCGCGGGCCACGTCGAGCCGGCGGTCGGAGATGTCGCTGATGATGATGCGCTTCACGCCGGCCGCGCGGGCAGCGACGAGGCTACAGAGGCCGATGGGCCCGGCGCCAAGAATGAGCAGGCGCTCGGCCGGCCCAGCGAGCGACACGGCGCGCACGCCGCAGGCCAGCGGCTCCGCGAGCGAACCGGCGACGTCGGAGACGTGCTCGGGGAGCGGGAAGCAGAGGTGGGCGGGGACGGCCACGTAGGTGGCGAAGGCGCCGGCGCGGTGGGCGCCGATGATCTTGCGGCTGCGGCAGAGGTTCGGCAGGCCAGCGCGGCAGCGGTCGCACTCGCCGCAGGTGACGAGCGGGTTGAAGGCCACGCGGGTGCCGGCGCGGGCCGGGCTCCCGTCGCCCAGGGCGAGCTCGGCGTCGGCCACGACCACGCCGGCGGCCTCGTGCCCCATGACGAGCGGGGGGACGCGGATGGAGCTCTGCCCGAGGTAGCCGCTGAGCTCGGAGCCGCAGATGCCGGTCGCGGTGACGGCGAGGAGCACCTCGCCGGGGGCGGGGGCGGGCACGGGGAGGCGCTGCATCTCCATAACGCGCGGCGCGGTCCAGACGAGGGCGTCCATCAGTTCGCCGTGGGGGGTGCTCATTGAGGGTATCTCCTTTGATAGCGTTGCGCGGTGCGCCCCAGTATACCGCCCCTGGCGGGTGTCGGTGAGCTTCTTCGCCGCTGCGCGGCGGGCGTCTCTGCTCGCGCGTGCGCTTCTTCGCCGCTGCGCGCGGCGGGCGTCTCTGCTCGCGCGTGCGCTTTTTCGCCGCTGCGCGCGGCGGGCGGCAGAGGGCGGGCCGCCGCCCCCTGCACCCCCCGGCCGGGGCTTCGCCCCTGGACCCCAAAGGGGAGCTGTACCACTTCGGATATCCCGAAGACGCCGGACTGAGCACGGCCCGCCCACGAAGCTCAGCCCGCCACACGTCAGAATACCTGGTGGTAGTAGGCAGCGGGCATGGCTGGCGGCAAGCTCATTCCGTCACCTTCGGGGTATCGGTCTGGTACAGCACTCATTGCGGGGGTGGTCTGGAGGGGGCGCAAGCGCCACTCCAGCGGGGGGGAGCGCGAGGGGGGCCGGAGCCCCTCTCGCAGAGCGCGCCACTCGCCGCACAAGGCGACGCTGGGGGCGCGAGGGACCCCCTGGCTACGGCGTCCGCACGCGGAAGTTATCAACGATCACCGTCGCCTCACCGCTGAGCCCAGCGCGCGACGAGGCGATGACCCCCGCCTGGCCGCCGGCGAAGGGCCCCGCCGGAACAGTGGCGACGTGCGTGCTGTTGATCCAGAGCTGCACCTGGTCCGGGCGCCGCACCACCCACAGCACGTTGGTGCCCACGCCGTCCTGCAGGGCCGGCAGCGGGATACGCTCGGTGCTCAGCTCGCGCACCAGCCGCCCGTCCTGCACCGTCCGCAGCTGCCAGTGCCGGTCGTTGTACACCTCGAAGAACACCCCGTTATCGCCGTCCGGCTGGACGTCGTACGCCAGCCCCACCGCCGCATCGACGCCGGTGGTCTCGAAGGCCACCGCCAGCTCCACGTTGTAGGTATCCCCCAGTTCGCGCTCCCAGGTCTGCCACATGTTCTTGTTCTCGCCCTTGAGGGTCAGGGCGTAGAAGTTGTTCCGCAGCCGGGCGGCCACGCTCTCGTTCTCGAACTGGATCCAGATCGCCTTGGTGCGCTCGCCGCGGTCGAATGTCTCGAACAGGCGCTGGCCGAGCCCGCCCACGGCTGCCTCGTAGTCCGCCAGGGCCAGCGTGCCGGGCTCGGGGCTCAGCGCCGCGGGCTCGGGCGTGGATGTGGGGGCCTGGGAGGCCAGCGCCTCGGCGATCGCGGTCTGGCGCTCGGCGGCGGCGGTGGCGCGGCCCTCAGCCTGGGCCCCCTCGGCCTCCGGCGTCGGCTCGGCCTCCGGCGTCGGCTCGGCCTCCAGCGTCGGCTCAGCCTCCGGCGTCGGCTCGGCCGTGGGCCGCAGGGCCAGCCCTGCATCGACAGTCGCCTCGGCGGGGGAGGGCGTGGGCGCCACCGCGGTGCGCTGCGATGAGCCGAGGAGCCACAAGGCGCCCCAGACGCACGCGGCCAGCAGCAGCACCGCCGCCCCAAGGCCGATGAAGGCCGGGATCCAGGGGAAGCCGCGGCTCGGCTGCTCCGGCGCCCCGCCGTGGATCGAAGGGGCGCCCCGAACCGTGGGCGGGGGGTGCTGCGCCGGTAGCGGCAGTGTCGGGGGTGTGGCGTGCGAGGCGCCGGGCGCCGCAGGTGGCTCCTGGGGCACTCTGGGGAGGGGAGGTGCGGCGGGCGAAGTGATCCGCAGCGCCGCCCCGCACATCCGGCAGAACCGGGAGTCCGCGCGGTTCAGCGCGCCGCAGCTCGGGCACGCCACGTCGTCTTCGGGAGAGTGGCTCATCGGCTCTAGCTGCTGCAAAGCGGCAGGGCTGCGGCTAGGCGTGTAGGATGCGGGGCGAGGGCCGGGCTCCTGCCGGGAAGGATGCGACTGCGACATTGTACTTCGGCGGAGGCGGGCGCGTCAATGTGGCTGGGGGCACCCACCCATAGTAGTAGTACAATGGGGTCTGCCGCGGGCAGAGAATCGCGGCGGATATCGAAGATAGAGGAGCATCTCATGAACTACCGTCGTCTTGGCAGAGCCGGCATCAAGGTGAGCGAGCTCTCGCTGGGCGCGTGGGTGACCTACGGCGGCCAGGTGGGCGAGGAGGTCGCGCGCGACTGCATGGTGGCCGCGTACGAGGCCGGCGTCAACTTCTTCGACAACGCCGAGGGGTACGCCGGCGGCAACGCCGAGACCGTGATGGGCAACGTGATCAAGAGCCAGGGCTGGCGCCGCGAGGACCTGGTGGTCTCCACCAAGATCTTCTGGGGCGGCAGTGGCCCCAACGACACCGGCCTCTCGCACAAGCACATCATCGAGGGCACCAACGCCGCCCTGAAGCGGCTCCAGATGGAGTACGTCGACCTGATCTTCTGCCACCGGCCCGACCCCAACACCCCGATCGAGGAGACGGTGCGGGCCATGGACATCATCATCAAGCAGGGCAAGGCCTTCTACTGGGGCACCTCGGAGTGGAGCGCGGCCGAGATCATGCGCGCCGACGCCGTGGCCCGCCAGTACGGCCTGACCCCGCCCACGATGGAGCAGCCGCAGTACAACATGTTTGTGCGCGAGCGCTTCGAGAAGGAGTACGCGCCGGTCTTCAAGGAGCTGGGCTACGGCACCACGATCTGGAGCCCGCTCGCCTCCGGCCTGCTCAGCGGCAAGTACAACGACGGCATCCCCGCCGACAGCCGCGCGGCGCTCCAGGGGTACGAGTGGCTCCAGAAGGGCATCACGCCCGAGCGGGTCGAGAAGGTGCGGGCGCTCAAGCCGATCGCCGACGAGCTGGGCGCCACGATGTCGCAGTTCGCGCTGGCGTGGTGCCTCAAGAACCCGAACGTCAGCACGGTGATCACTGGCGCGAGCCGCGCGCAGCAGGTGACCGAGAACATGAAGGCGCTCGAGATCGCGCCGAAGATCACCGATGAGGTGATGGCGCTCGTCGAGGAGGTGCTGCAGAATAAGCCGCAGTAGCGCGGTGTCCGCCCGCCCCTCCTCCGCGTGGTTTGGAGGAGGGGCGGGCGGCGGCACTGTTCTTGCCTTTGCGCCTTCATCCCATCCCGCGCATCCGCCGCGGCGCCCCCGATGGCGGACGCGCCAAACGAAAGCGGAAACGGATGAAGCCCTCTCCCCGCACACGGCCGCCGCTGCCGGCGCTCCTGCTCCTCGTCGCACTCCTCGCCGTCCCGGCCCACACCGCGCACAGCGCGCCGCCCGTCGACGCCTCGCCTCACTACTACTACGACCGCGAGACAGCCTTCCTGATCAACTACGGTATCGACCCGACCTACGGCGGCCTGTTCGTCGCGGTGAACGAGGACGGCGCCCTGATCGAGGACTTCCTGCCCGTCCAGGTCTGGGGCTTCCCGCCGAACGTCGTGCGGGGCGTGTCGAAGAGCCACATCGGGCAGGCCACCTGCGTCCGCTACTTCGTCAACGAGTACCTGCGCGTGACTGTCTCGGGCGCGGGCGTGGGCGGCATCAATGCGCTGCTCCAGCCCGCACGCCAGCCGCTCGCCTCGCCCCTGGGGCTGCTGGGGTACGCCCGCTCCTGCGCCGACTTCGTGGGGCGCCACATGGAGGTCCCGCCGGCCGACTCGGTCAGCGAGCCGCCCTCCGGCAACGGCCTCTACCCGCCCGGCGCCGACCAGGGGGACGTGGCGATCCCTGGGCGGCTCTTCTACTGGGGCTTCACCGGGCGCAGCGGCCAGGACGAACTGATCGACGACACGCTGCCGAACGGCGGCCTGAGCGCCGCCCGCGCCGAGAGCACTGTGCCCTGGAGCATCGCCGAGCTGGCGCTCGCGATGCGGCGCGCCGGCCTGCCCGAGAGTGAGTGGGGGGCGTACCGCGACCTCGTTCTGCGCTGGTGGAGCTGGCGCCGCGCCTCCGCGCCGCCCCTGCCGCCCTACGGCGACCCGAACGCGCCCACCTTCCAGGACGGCTGCGGCGGCCAGCCGGACAACCCCGACAACTGCATCCCCGGCATCGGGCGCGATATTTTCTACGCCCCGATCGGCTACGCCCTGGCCGAGCTCACCGGCGACCCCTCTTACCGCGAGGGCGACGGCGCCGCCATGGCCGATGGGATGCCCTACGGGGCGCGCCCCTTCGCGAACAGCATCCTCGGCACCGGCGACTCGGCCGACCTGACCTTCCCGCCGCCGCACGGTCTGCAGGACGGCACCTACCCCGCCGGGTTCGCGCGGGCGATCATCTACGCCTATGAGACGCAGCGCCTCGGCTCACCGGTGGAGCGGCGCGACCAGTACTGGGACTTCAGCATCGACCCGGCGCTGAGGAAGGAGGGCGACCGATACGTCATCCGCCCGCTCAGCGATCCGTTCTTCAGCGAGGAGCGCCTGCGCCGGCCGTTCGGGCACTACGGCGGCCGCGAGCTGATCGCCGGCACCCAGCGCACCTACTGGATGTTCGGCACCTTCGGCGTCAACCCGAACACCTTCTACGCCAGCTCGAACCTCCAGCCGGAGGACTTCCGGGCACAGGCCTACAGGTTCTGGACCTTCGCCAATACGACCTTCTGGGACGACACGCCCGGGCGCCAGGCGTGGTACGAGGCGGTGGGCCACCCCTACAAGCCCTGCTTCGCCGGAGGCACCGAGGTGCCGATCGCCGACTGGCTGCCGCCGGTGATCGAGAGCAAGGTCCACAGCCCGGAGGCCCCGCGCCCCGACCAGCCCGTGACGGTGACCGTGGGCGGCGTGCGCGACCCCGAGTGGCCCTACCTGAGCATGATGTTCCAGGGCTCCGGCATCGCGGCGGTGGAGGTGCGCTACTCGCCCGATGGCGGCACAACCTGGGCGACGCTGCCGGCCACGCGCTCCGGCGCGGACTACGTGGCGTCCATCCCGCCGCAGCCGGTGGGGACGCGCGTGCTGTACTACGCCCGCGCGCGCGATGTGTTCGGCAACTGGGCGGCGTTCCCCGAGGGCGCCGAGCGCTGGGACAGCGCGGGCCTCTCGGTCACGGTGGGCGAGCTGGCGCAGAGCTACGAGATCCCGCCGACGGCGATCGAGCTGGCGTCGCTCTCGGCGGCGCGCGAGGGGGGCGCGGTGACGGTGCGCTGGGAGACGGCGGCGGAGATCGGGACGTGGGGCTTCCACCTGCTGCGGAGCGAGACCGGGCGCCGCGCGGACGCCGTGCGGATGACGCCGCAGCTCATCCCGGCTGAGGGGCGCGGGCGCGGCGGGGCGAGCTACGCGTGGCGCGACGCGGGCGCCCTCCCCGGCGTGACCTACACCTACTGGCTGCAGGAGGTGGAGCTCCGCGGCGCCACCGGCGAGTATGGCCCGGTGAGCACTGCGCCGCGCCTGGCTGCCGAGACGCCGCGGTCATACCTGCCGCTGGCCGGGCGGTAGCGGCGGAAAGAGAAGGGGCGGTCGGGCGTCTTCTCACAGTGCGCCCGACCACCCCTACACGCACGCGCGGGACTACGCCGGCCGCTCGACCGCGTAGCGCATAAGCACGACGCCGGAGGGAAACGGCCGCGACTCGAGCAGGCGCAGGTTGAGCCGCACCCCGTCGCGAAACACCTTCTTGCCGCCGCCGAGCACCACCGGGTAGACCAGCAGGCTGTACTCGTCCACCAGGTCGTGCTGGGCCAGGGTCTGCACCAGCACACTGCTGCCGTCAATGATGATGTTCTTCCCGGGCTGCGCCTTCAGTGCGCGCACCTCCTCGACCACATTGCCGCTGATAAGCGTTGAGTTTCGCCAGGCGCCGGCCGTGTCCAGGGTGGTGGAGACGACGTACTTCGGCATTGCGTTCATCCCGGCGTCGTTTGGGTCCCCGTCGGGCATGGGCTCGAAGGCGGCGCCGTGGATCTGCCAGGTCTTGCGGCCCAGCAGCGCCGCGTCGCACTCGGCCATCACGTTGGAGAAGTGCTCGCCGATGTCATCGTGCCAGTACGGCCACGTCCACCCGCCGTGGACAAAGCCCCCATCAGTGTCCTCGTCGGCCCCTCCGGGCGCCTGGATGACGCCGTCCAGCGAGACAAACTCCGACACTACGATCTTGCGCATGAACTAGCTCCTTCCGACTGCCGCTCACCAGATCTCCTGAAGCAGTATAGCACACAAGTTCGCATCCCACTACCCTCCTAAGCCTTGCGTGACGCCCTGCGCGGGCAAAGCTCTCCCCAATCACGCGCGATTCTCCCTTCACCGCTCACCTCCCCCGTGCTACACTGCTCCCTCAGCACTCAGCACTCAGCACGGGAGGCTCCGATGGACGACCTGCTACGCGACGCCGCCGGGCGCGCGATCCACTACCTGCGAACCCTCGACGACCGCGCGGTTGCGCCGGCCCAGGCAGCCGTAGCGCATCTGGAGAAGCTCGGCGGGGCACTCCCCGAGGCCCCCAGCGACCCGGCCGACGTCCTGGCGCTGCTCGACGGGGTCGGCTCGCCCGCCACAGTCGCATCGGCCGGCCGGCGCTACTTCGGCTTCGTCACCGGCGGATCGCTGCCCGCCGCCCTGGCCGCGAGCTGGCTGGCCGCCGCGTGGGACCAGAACACTGCCGTGCGCGTGATGTCGCCCGCCGGTGCCGCGCTCGAGGGGATCGCCGGCGGGTGGATCGTGGACCTGCTCGGCCTCCCGTCAGGATCGGCCACCAGCTTCGTGACCGGCGCGACCATGGCCAACCTCGCGGGGCTCGCCGCAGCGCGCCACGCCGTGCTCGCCGCCGCCGGGTGGGATGCCGAGGCGCAGGGTCTCTTCGGCGCGCCGCCCATCACGGTCATCGTGGGGGACGAGGTCCACGTCAGCCTGCTCAAGGCGCTGACGCTGCTCGGGCTGGGGCGCGAGCGCGTGGTGCGCGTGCCGGTGGACGGGCAGGGGCGTATGCGGGCCGACGCGCTGCCGCCGCTGAGCGGCCCCACAATCATCTGCGCGCAGGCCGGCAACGTCAACACCGGCGCGATCGACCCGCTCGACTCGATCTGCGCGACAGCCAGGGAGGCCGGCGCCTGGGTCCACGTCGACGGCGCCTTCGGGCTCTGGGCGGCGGCCGCGCCCGGGCGGGCACAGCTGGCGCGCGGCGTCGAGCAGGCCGACTCGTGGGCCACCGACGCGCACAAGTGGCTGAATGTCCCGTATGACAGCGGCGTGGTGATCTGCAAGCACCCGCACCACCTGCGCGCCGCGATGTCCACCTCCGCCGCCTACCTGATGTCCGACCAGCCCGAGCCCTCGCACTACACCCCTGAGATGTCGCGCCGGGCGCGCGGCACCGAGGCCTGGGCCGCCATCCGCTCACTCGGGCGGGCGGGCGTGGCCGAGCTAGTGGAGCGCACCTGCCGCCTGGCCGCGCGCTTCGCGGAGGGACTGCGCGCCGCGGGGCACGAGGTGCTCAACGACGTGGTGCTTAACCAGGTGCTGGTGGCCTTCGGCGACGACGCGGCCACCCGCCAGGCGATCGCCGCGCTCCAGGCCGAGGGCACCTGCTGGTGCGGCGCCACCGTGTGGCAGGGCCGCGCCGCGATGCGGATCAGCGTCTCCTCGTGGGCCACGACCGAGGCCGATGTAGACAGGAGCCTCGCGGCGATGCTGCGGTGCGCCTCGGCGGATACGTAGCGCAAAGGCGACCTCGCCGGCCTCGGCGCTGACGCGGTGCGCTGGCTCGCCGACGTGCAGCAGCGCATGGACGCAGCGGCCCTGCCATTCCTGGTCCTGGGCGCCGCCGGCACCGTCAGCACCGGCGCGGACCCGGCCGAGGAACCCGACGCGCAAAAGTGGCAGACCGAGATCTCCTATCTCGTCGCGGGCGCGTAGTCATGCGGGGAGCCGGAGGCCGCCGTCTATAGCAGAGGGCGCGGAGGTCAACCCTCCACGCCCTCTCCATGTGCTACGCTGCGCGCGAGCCTTCGGCTCTAGCGGTGCGGCGCCTGGTCCGCGGCGGGATGCTCGACGAGCGTCTCGTTCGCGTTGAGCCACGTCATGAGCAGTGAGAGACCCAGCGGGAGAAACCCTGCAAGAACCAGCAGCAGCATGAAGACGACGATGATCCAGCTCATGGATAGTCTCCTTCCGTGTGAGGAATAGGCGTATTATACGGCACCGTGCCGCGCTTGAGAAGCATCAAGATCAGAGCGACTAGACGCCCCCGACCGCCCCCTCGCGGCGTGCGAGCGCCTGCTGCGCCAGCATAGCGAGGGGCGCGAGCGCCAGCACCGCGCCCAGGAGGCAGAGTACGCCGTAGCCGAGCGCCGCCAGGATGAAGCCGCTCCCCAGGCTGCTGCACGCCGACGTCAGGTTCACCGCCAGATCGGCCGCACCCTGCGCCCGCCCGCGCTCCGCGGCCCCCACCGCCTCGGAGAGCAGCGACGAACCGGCGATGTAGCAGAGATTCCAGCCGAGCCCCACCAGGAACAGCGCCAGCGCCAGCCACTCGGTGTTGAGCGACACCGGTGCCACCAGACACCCCGCTACCAGCAGCCCCGCGCCCACGGCGATCGTCGCCCGGCGCCCGAAGCGGTCCGCCACGCGCCCCGTAACCATGGAGAGCCCGAACATGCCCAGCGTGTGCGCCCCGATCACCAGCGACACCTCGGTGAGGCCGTGGTCGTGGTGGTGCATGTGCAGCGACGTCACCGTCATCACCAGCACCATCACCATCTGCCCGATCACCATCGCGCCGGCCGCGATCTGGGCGGCGGGCCGGGCGACGATCTCGCGCATCGTGAGCGGCGGGCCGGGCGCTACCGTCTCCTGCCGGTCACCGGCCAGGGCGCGCCCGATCACCAGCGGGTCCGGCCGCAGGAAGAGCACAATCAGCGCGCCCGCAAGGGCGAACAGCGCGCTGCCGCCGAACATCGAGCCGGAGAGCGGGTCCAGCCCCAGGCCGGACACCACCCCCGCGAGGGGCGCGACCAGCGCAGGGCCGCCGATGGCGCCGACGGTGCTGGCGAACACCACAGTGCTGATCGCGCGGGCACGGTGCTCGGGGAGCTGGGCGTCTGCGGCCGCGTAGCGGCTCTGGTCGATCGCGCCGCGGGAGGCGCCGATCAGCAGCAGGCCAAGCAGGAAGAGCAGGAAAACGTGCGACACCACCGCCACGCCGCCCACCAGCATCCCAAGCGTCCCGGCGAGGAAGCCGAGGGCCAGCCCAGGACGCCGCCCGAGGCGCTGCATCAGGCGGCCGGCCGGGTAGGCCGCGCCCGCGGCACCCAACAGCAGCAGCGTCCCCGGCAGACCCGCGAGCGCGTCCTGGCCGCTGAGGCGCGAGCCAATGATCGGGTTGATGGTGGCGTTGGCGATCAGCCCCGCTGATGCAAGGCTCTGGGTGACGAACAGTGTGGTAGCGATGCGACGCGCGGCGGCGGGCGAGTAGGCGCTCACGGGAGAGGCGTCAGCCATACATTTCCTTCGGAGGACCGCTCAGCACTCCAGCCTGCGCCGGCGGCCCCCTCGACGCGCCACCAATTATACCCGTCCGCCTCAACCGGCCCCTCGAGCACGCGCAGCTCCTCGCCCTCGCGGAACGCCGCCGAGACCGCGGCCTTCAGCGAGGGCTCGCGTCGCGCGCGAAGGGGGCGCCCGCCGGTATTCGTGACCTGTGCGGATCCGCCCGACCGCAGCGCCACCGGCGTGGCTGTGGGCACCGGGGTGGCGGTGGGGAAGATCGGCGTGCGGGTGACGGTCGGCACCGGGGGGGAGGTGGGCGGTGCGGCTACCGCGACTGGCTGCGGCTGCTCAGGCTGGCGATCCGTCAGAGTGAGCGCCCCGTAACCGATCCCGAGCAGCAGCATCCCGGCCAGCGGCACGCGCCAGAGCAGCGAGCTCAGATCAAAAGGCACCCCCCAGCGGAGGCGCCGGCGAGCGTGGTCGTACCCGCGGCGGTAGTGGTAATAGTGCTGGTAGAAGAATGGTTCGGGCTCACCTCGCTCTGCGTCGCTTGCGCCGCGCCGGTACATCTGTTCCGTGTCCACCACGAACCTCCGCAGCTGGGGGTGCAGCCTTCCGGCGTAACAGCACAGCGCCCACACCGGACGCTAGCGGAGCACCAGATCCTCGCGCCCGACCTCGCGCAGGATGTGCGGGTACATCTCGTACATCGGCTCGACCGCGGGCAGCAGCTTGAGGATCTTCGGGATCGGGCCCTTGGCGACGATCTGGCGCCGCGCGAGCGCGGCCATGAGGTTCACTTTGCCGTGCCAGAACTGGTGCGCCACATCCGCCTTCATGCTCATCTCGACGTCCGGCTTGAGGCCGGTGTTATCGCCCCAGAGGACGTCGAAGTAGGCGTTCTCCTGCGTGGGCGGGGCAGCGGCATTAATCGTGACGACCGCGGCCGGGTCATCGTAGCGGAACTGGATCACGAGATGTGAGTCGCGGATCTTGGGGGCAATGCGCGCATCCCTCTTGGCCTCATCGTAGAGTTTGCTGAGGCAGGTGTGCAGCTCGTCGAAGCTTTTGAAGACCGGCATTGGCCACTCCTTTGTGTTGGCTTCATGCGGTACCTGGGGAAGGCACAACTATTATAACACAGTGCGGCAACGCTACCGCTCCTCGTCGAGGTCGGGCAGCAGGCCGTCGGCGCCATGCCGGATGAAGACCAGGCCGGCCTCCATGCGATTGCTGACCTTCAGCTTGTTGATGATATTGCTGACGTGCTTCATCGCCGTGTGGTAGCTGATATCCAGCCGCTCGGCGATCTCCCGGTTGCCGTGCCCCTCGGCCACGAGCTGGAGGATCTCGACCTCGCGCGCGGTGAGCTCCTGGAGATGGGCCGCGGGCCCGCTCATCGCCGGGGACCGAGCAGCGCGGCGCATCACCTCAGGGGTGAACAGCACGCCGCCCTCGAGCAAGCGACGCACGCCACTGAGGTAGACGCTGGCCGGGAGATCCTTCGAGAGGCAGCCCGCCGCCCCGGCCAGGAAGGCCGCGCTCTGCAACGAGCGCGCCTCCTGCTCGTAGGCCACCAGCAGCAGCACCGGCAGCTGCGGCTGCAGGGCGTTGAGCATACGGAGGTAGCCCATACCATCCACACCGGGGAGGTAGCGGTCCAGGATAAGAAGATCCGGCTCACCGTTGATCATGCCCCGGTCGAGGTCGTCGCCGTTGTCGGCTTCGGCGACGACCTCGTGGCCGCCACTGGTGAGATGGTACGCCAGGCTCTGCCGGAACAGCACCTGGTGATCGGCAAGAACGATCCGTGCGCGGCGTGGCACCATGACACGTCTCCACTGGAAGTGCCGTGTTCCGTTCGCCGATCGCTCGGCCTGGAGCACCAGGCAAAGAGCTGCAAGGCGTACGTCCCAAGGCTGCTCATTCGTCGTACGTCGTTGGTATGCAGGGACGTCAGCACACGTAGCGCGCTCCCCAAACCCAGGTACAAAACTACTTTTCTTCTTGTACCTGTTTGACAGGATCTACCTGTGCTGAAAATTTCTACTCCTATCGCCCGGATAAAAGTACCTGAATTCAGGAAGCACATTATACCAGCGCTGTGTCTTACGGAAATACACTAAAGCCACTATAGCACCCTGTCGAAAAAACATGCTATCCTTCATCGTAGAACGTTCATCACATTTTAATCTTGCCCTCTTGCATCTATGCTAATCGACACCAGTGTCCGCTCGCCGAACCACTCATCGCGTGGTGACCGCACGATCTCCATGATCGTGATCCACGCGACGGCCGGCTCGGTGCGCAGCGCCCTGGCATGGCTGACGAACCCAGCGGCGCGTGTCTCGGCCCATTTCGTCATCGACAAGAGCGGACGGATCTTCCAGCTCGTGTCGGACGATCGCGCAGCCTGGCACGCAGGGCGCGCGGCGTGGCGCGGGGAGACGGCGATCAACGAGCTCTCACTGGGGATCGAGCTGGAGAACGCCAATAACGGCCGTGACCCCTACCCGGAGGAGCAGCTGAATGCGCTGATCGAGCTGGTGCAGGAGAAGATCGAGCGCTACAGCATCCCCCCGGACAATGTCGTCCGTCACCTAGACGTCGCCGTCCCACGCGGCCGCAAGAGCGACCCAGCCGGCTTTGACTGGGCAGGGTTCCGCACACGCCTGTTCACCCAGGAGCAGCCCTCCCCAGGGCGCCCACCGCGCCCGGCGCCACCCGCGCCCTCGGGCGCGGCCCTAGGGCGCGCGGTCCTGAGCGAGGCGTACCGCCAATCTGGCGCCGTCGAGTGGCCCGACTGGGCAATGGGGCGTGCGGCGCGCGTGGAGGGGCTGGGCCTGCCGGTCGGCCCCTCGTTCGATCTCACGGTCCAGGGGCGCAACTACGTCGCGCAGTCATTCGGACGAGACACACTGGCAAGCCCAATCGGGGACTGGCGCCGCGTCGTGCGCCTCGGGACGGGTGCCACAGATGGCGACCTGGTGCGCTCCGCACTCCTCGCCGCCGTGTACGCGCAGGCCGGCGAGCCCTACCGGGCAGACTGGGCTTTTCACCAGTACGCTCGGCAGAACCCACTCGGCCCCCCGCTGACGGCGAGCTTCCGCCTTCGCGTCGGGCAGGCCGAGTATGTTGCGGCCGGCTACGCGCTGGACGTGCTCTACTGCCCGCTGGGGCGCTGGCGCGACATCCGCCGCCTGAGCGACCTCGTGCGGCGCGACGAGGGGTCGGCGCTGAGCCAGGCCCTGCTGGAGCGCATGTACACCCGCGCGGGAAGCCGCCTCCGGCCGCAGTGGCCGCTGCAGCGGCTCGCGCACCACGAGTGGCTCGGCATGCCTCTTGGGCCGAGCTTCCGTGTCTCCGTCGAAGAGCACGACTACGTCGCCGAGGCGTTCGCACTCGACGCCATGCTCTGCGAGGTAGGACGCTGGGATCAGACCAAGCGCCTCAGCACACTTCTCGATTTCTAGACAGCCACGTCGTCGCCAACGCCAATGCCGGCCTGTAGCTACTCCACAACTGAGGTACGACCGATGCTCATCCATGTACGTCGCTTCGATCCGAATGTTGCCCAGGCCGCAAATGCCCTGTTCGCCAAGCCGGTACGCTCACAGATCCTTGGCCGCCTGAGCCACGGCGAGGTGCTCACAGCTACAGCGCTGCGCTGCATGGTAGTGCTGTTTGGCGCGCTGCTCTGGCAGCTCGGCCAGGCCGACGGCCTCGCGCCGCTCGCGGGCGCGATAGCCCTCGCCGCCATCGCGCTCGGCCTGGGCCTCCTCCGGCCGCTGCCTGCCTGGGCCACCCCCCTCCTGGACGCCGCCGCTATCGAGCTGCTCATCCACGCCACCGGAGATGCCGCCAGCCCGCTGCTCGCCCTGCCCCTCGCGCTGGTGGTGCTCGGCTCGCTGGCCAGCGACAGGCGCGATGCATTCACGGGGGGCGGGGCGGGGCTGCTGGTGCTGCTCGTCGTGTGTCTGGCAGGGCCTGTCGACCATCGTGGCATCGCGCTCGGGATGGCGGCGGCGCAGGTGGCGGCCACAGGCATCGCCGCGTGGGTGATCGGCCAGCGGGGCCACCCCGCACGCGCATCACGGCAGGATCAGGCGCTCCAGCAGCGCTACGACGAGGCAGTGCGCTCGCTCGATTGGCAGCGCCGGCAGCTCGCGGCCCTTTCCACCTCCGCCACGCTCGACGAGCTGTCGCTCGGAGCGGCGGAGCTGGCTTCGGCAATCGCCGAGGCGCCGGCGTTCGTGGACTTCGGCGAGCAGCGCGACGGCGGGGCTGCGCCGAGTACCACCATCGCCATCCCCAGCGCCATGGGCAGTGTCGGCCACCTGCGCCTCCACACCCTGCCCACGGCGCTCAGCCGCCCGCAGCGCGAGGCGCTCGAGCACCTGGCGGCCCTGACAGGCACCCGCGCCGACACGCTGCGCGCTACGGCAATGCTGCAGCGTCAGCAGGATGCGATGCAGGCCCTCTGGGAGGCCACCGGGATGGTGCGGGTCGCCCCCGGGCTCGACGACACCGTCCGCGACGCCTGCCGCCGCCTCGCGCGCGCGCTCGACCTGGACTGGCTGGCCCTGCTCGGCCCGAGCGGCCACCAGACGATCGCCCCGCTGATGGTGGTGCAGGGCCGGGCTGGCGAGGGACCTCGCCTCAACGGCATTCAGCTGCGCGTTGCGGCTGAGGCAATGCGCACAGGCCGGCCGCTGGTGCGCCTCGAGGCCGACGCGGCGCTGGCACTCCTGCCGGTGCAGCGCGCAAACGACGTGCCACTGGTGCTGGCGGCCCGCGGCAACACCGCCGAGGCGGGCACGCAGGCGCTGCTGATGGTGTTCGGCGACCTCATCGCGGCCGGAATGGCCGCTCACCCCACGGACGTGTGCGCCCGATGACGACGATGATCCAAACGGTGATGGCCGTGCTCCTGTTCGGGGTCGGGATAGCGATGATCGTGAGCGGGCTGCTCATCATCATGACGCGCGAGTACCAGGAGGCGATGCGCCTGCTCTCCAGCCAGTCCACCAAGCTGAGCGGCAAGGCGATCACCGATTTCGGGGTGCAGGCGGCGCTCGAGGGGACGGCCCACCTGCTGAACTCGGTCACGCGACTGGTCCGGACGGCCATCGGAACCGGCGCCTTTCTTTGCCTGCTGGGCACACTGATCTGCGCGCTGAGCTTCTGGATGCTGATGCTGGTACGAGGATAGAAGGCGACAGGGATATGACAACACAGCACAACACCTGGGTCCAGGGCTACCTGCGAGCACTCGCCGAGCGGCGGGCCTTCCGCAACGCGCGCTCGGTGCCCCCGCTGTGGCTTGCGGGCGAGGGGGGACACACGGCCGAGCGCGGCGCCCCGGCCCGCGCGACGATACAGATGGCCGCCGAGATCTCTCCCCGGCTGGTGGTAGCCGGCACCGCCGGATCTGGAAAGACGACCGCCCTCCGCCAGCTTGCCGCTGGAGCGGCCGAGGCGCTCCTCGCGGTCGACGACCAGGGCGGCGCCCGCGGCCAGTCGCAGCGCACCTCGGGCGCTGCGCTCCCACTCCCGATCTACCTCGAGCTCGCGCGGTTCACTGGGGATGTGCCCGCAGCGCTGGCGGCCGACTTCGGCCCCGGTGTGCCGACCCTTGCGGAGCTGGCTCACAGCCGCCCGCTCCTGTTCCTGCTCGATGGGCTAGACGAGCTGCCAGCCCCCACGCAGCTCACCAGCCTGTCGGCGCTCACGCGCACCCTGAGCGCGCTCGGGACGCAGGTACGCTGGGTCGCCACCTGCACCACTGAGAGCCTCCCGCTATTCCGGCCGTGGCTCGGCCCTGCGGAGGTGCGTGTGATCCAGCCGCTGCGGGGGCGCGACGCCCTCGCGGCGGTGCAGCAGCAGACAGGGGAGGATCTGGCCAGCTGGCTCGAGGGCGCGCACGACCTCGCGGCCCTTGCGACACGCCCTCGCTGGCTCAGAGCCCTGGGCGCGGCCGCAGGCGATATAGCTGCGCCGTATAGCCGCGGCCGCGTGCTCGGCGCCTGGCTCCGCGCCGTGGTCGCCGAGACCGTCGAGACACACGGGTGGGCCGAGCGCATGGTCGACGTGGTGGGCGCGCTGCCCGCGCTGGCCGCAGAGCTGGAGCAGCGACAGCAGGATGTGCTCCCAGCCGCCACCGCTGCCGAGGCGCTCGAGCACGGCGCGACGCACCACCTGACCGACGGCGACGCGGTCTCCAGGCTCCTGCCCGCAATCCTCGGCATCTCCGCCGTCGGACAGGATCGGGGAACGAGCGGGTCTCGAGCGCTGGATGTGCTGCTGGCGGCCGGTATCCTCACGCTCGACGCCGAGCGCCAGCAGGTGAGCTTCCAGCACCCGGCGCTGCAAGCCTTCGCCCACGGCCTGCTGCTCGCCCGCAGTGCCCCTGAGCGCTGGCCCGCGTCCGTCATCGGCCGGGCCTCCTCGGACGCCGTGGTGTTCGCCTACAGCCTGTCCGCCAACCGAGAGGCGGTTCTCCAGCGCCTCCTCACGAGCGGCGCGGTAACCCTGGCTGCGCGCTGCCTCATGGATGCGGAGCCGGCCGACGAGTTCAACGCGCTACTGGAGCGCAGCGGCACCCTCACCCCCCCGCTGCGCATACTGCTCGCTGATGCCTTCGCGGCCGAGGAGCTGCTGCCCGCAGCCCGCGAGCAGCTCGAGCGCGCCGCGGCTGAGGGGTACGACGAGGCCGGCCTGTTCGGGCGCCTCGGCGAGCTGTACGTGGCCTCCGGCAACTGGCGTCGGGCACGCGCGGCGTACGAGCAGGCCCTCGCGCGCGAGCCCGGCGACCTGCGCTACCGCCAGCAGCTCGGCGTGGTATGCAGCCGCCTGGGGGACTTCGACCGCGCCTCCGCGGCGCTCGAGGCCGTGCTCGACGTCCAGCAGCGGCGGTCGGCCGCCGCCGCCGCAGAGCTCGGCGCGATCTATCAGCAGCAGGGGCAGCTCGAGCGCGCCCTTGCGGCCTTCCGACAAGCAGCGACGAGCCTGCCCGAGCCGCCCTACCGGCGGCAAGTGGCGTCGGTCCTACGCCTCCTCGGCCGCACGAACGAGGCCGAGGTCGAGCTGCGCGCGCTCCTGGAGAGCGGAGGAGACGCATCTGCCTACGCCGAGCTCGGCCAGGTGCTCGCCGACTCCGGCCGCGCTCAGGAGGCCGCCGCAGTCCTCGGCAAGGCGGTGGCGCTCGCGCCGGCCGAGCCCTCGCTCTATATGCAGCTCGGGCGGCTCCGCCAGGCCACCGGCGACGCCGCGGGGGCCCGCGCCGCGCTCCAGCGCGCGGTGGAGCTCGTCCCCGACGACGCCGCCCTGCACTACGAGCTCGGGCGCGTGGCCGAGGCGTCTGGCGAGTATGAGAGCGCCCTCGCATCCTACCGTCACGCAACGCGCCTGGAGCCGTCGTCTGGGGTCTACCTGCGGGCGCTCGGCGCGCTGCTGCGGGAGCGCGGCGATGATGACGGAGCGGTGGCGGCGCTGCGCGGGGCGCTCGAGCTGCACCCCGACAGTGCCGAGGCGCACGCCGAGCTAGCGACTCTGCTCTGGCGCACCGGCCACCGCGAGCAGGCGATGGACGAGTACCGGCGCGCCTTGGTGCTGGCCCCGGACAATGTCGACATTGAGCAAACCCTCGGCCTCGCCCATCATCAGCTGGGCCAGACGCGCGAGGCGTTGCTCCACCTCCGCCGCGCGGCCGACCGCGCCCCCACCCGGGCCGACCTCCAGTTCGACGCGGCCATCGTGGCCGAGGCGCTCGGCCGGCACGAGGAGGCTCTCACGCGCTACGACCGCGCCGCAACCCTGGCTCCCAATCACCCGGAGTACGCCCGCGCCGCCGCAGCGCTCTACGAGCAGGCCGGGGACGCCCGCCGCGCCCGGTCTCTCCTCGCCGCCGCGCTGCGCTTCGCGCCGTACGACCCCGCGACGCTCCACCAGGTTGGGCAGCTGCACAGCCGCGCCGGCCAGTGGGTGCGGGCCGTCGCCGCCCTCGCGCGCGCCACCAAGGCGGCCCCCTCCCCACAGCACGAGGGCGCGCTCGGCGTCGCACTGCTCGAGGCCGGGCGCGTCGACGAGGCCACCGAGGTGTTCTGGCGATCGCTGCAGGCGCAGCCGGACGACGCGCTCCTCCAACACCACTACAGCCGTGCGCTCGCCGCACGCGGTGATCTGGAGCGGGCCTACCGGGCGGCGCGCGACGCAGCTCAGAGCGCCCCCGGCAACAGCGCCCTGCAGCAGAACGCCGGTCGCCTGGCGCTGGGCCTCGGCCGCTGGAACGAGGCACTAGAGCTGCTGGACCGGGCGGTGGCGCTGGACTCCGCCGAAGTGACGTCGCACCTTGGGCGCGCCGAGGCCCTGCTCGCACTCGGGCAGCCCGAGGTGGCCCTGGGCGCGGCGCGCTCGGCACTGGACCTCGCGGCGGACAGCGGCCCCGCGGCGCTCTCGGCGGGCATCGCGCTCGCCCACCTCGGGCGCGACGATGAGGCGCGGGCGATGCTCGACCGCGCAGCCGCGAACCACGCGCCGCCGGAGCCGACGCTCGCGGCGCTGCGGGATGTCTGCTCCCGATCGGGCGACGGAGCAGCCGCGCTCAGCTACGCGCGCCGTGCGGTGGAGCTCGCACCTGACTCTGCGCAGGGCCTGGTCCGCCTCGGCGAGCTGCTGCTGGAGGCGGGGAGTAATGACGAGGCCCGCTCGGTGTTCGAGCGCGTGCTGGAGATGGCCGACACATCCACCGCGGCACGGGCGCACGGCGGCCTGGGCCAGATCGAGGCACGCGCCGAGGCCTGGTCCCTCGCCCTCGCGCACGCTGAGCAGGCCGCCGCGCAGGAGCCCGAGAGCGGCGAGCGGTGGGCACTGCTCGCCCAGGTGCGGGCCGGCGCCGGAGACCTGCGCACCGCAGCAGACGCCTACGACGCGGCACTCGAGCGCGTCCCCAACCGTGCCGACTGGCTGTTCGACCGCGGGGAACTCCTCCGCCGGCTTGCAGAGCCCGCCTCCGCCCTGCCGAGCCTGCGGCGGGCCGCCGGGCTGAGCCAGCGCCCGGAGCACCACTACGCCGTCGCCGCGTGCCTGCGGGAGCTAGGCGACCTGGCAGGCGCCGCGGAGTCGCTCGAGCGAGCTCTCCGCCGTCGGCCTACCGAACAGAGCTGGCGGGTGGAGCTAGCCGAGATTCTCATGGCGCGCGGCTGGTTCGGCGAGGCTGTGGCCGAGCTGAGCCACGCGATCGAGGCGGCGCCGGAGGCGCCTACCCTCTGGCGCATGCGCGGCGAGGCGCGCCTGCGGATGCGCCAGGTGGACATGGCGCGCGCCGACCTGCTCCAGGCGCTGAAGCGCGACCCGCGCGACGGTATCGCCTACGAGCTGCTGGCGCACGTGCTGCTCGAGCAAAGCTTCGACGCCCGGGCGATCGAGGCAGCGCGCCGGGCGGTGGAGCTTCTGCCGGCCCGGGCGTCGGCACGCCACATGCTAGCCCGCGCCCACCGCGCGCTCGGCCGGCACGCCGAGGCATCACAGGAGCTCGAGCGGGCGCTCGCCGCCGGCGGGCCGGCCGTGTGGTGGGCCGACCTGGCCGGAGACTACGAGGCCCTCGGGGAGACCGTCCAGGCCCGGCGGGCCTGGGGCTGCGCGATCGAGGCGGCCCCTGCGGATGCCACCCTGCGCCTCCGCCTCGGCTCACTCCTGGCTCAGGCAGGGGACAGCACGGCCGCGATCGAGCAACTGCGCGAGGCTGTGACGCTCGAGCCGGATCTCGCCGCGGCTCACGCGCAGCTCGCTGAGGCGCTTGTGTCCACCAGCGCCGAGCCCGCCGCGATCGAAGAGGCATTGACATACGCTCGCAGGGCCGTCGCCCTCGCCCCGCAGTCGAGCGGGCACTGGCGCGCCCTCGGCGCCGCGCTGCGCGCCGCATCCGAGCTGGGCGAGGCCGCCGAGACCCTGCGCTACGCCACCGCGCTCGACCCGTCCAGCGGGCCCGCGGCCTTCCTCCTGGGCATCACACTCCTCGAGAGCGGCGCCCCGGAGGCTGCGGCAGACGCCTTCGCAGCAGCTGTTGCCGCCGCCCCCGCGTCGGCCGACAGCCACGGCTACCTCGGCCTTTCCCGGCTGCGAGTGATCACCACCCCGGCGGACCCGGCGGACGCTGGAGAGCTGTCGGTGGCTGACAAGGGTGTGGTGGAGCGCGCCCTCGAAGCACTGGCCCGGGCCGCGGATCTGGCGCCGGCCGACCCGCGCTGGAGGCAGGCGCTGGGCGAGGCGGAGCTCGCCAGGGGAGGCTGGGCGGAGGCGGTGGTCGCCCTCGGGCACGCGATCCGGCTCGGGCCCATACACCAGGCGGAGACGCACCGGCTGCGCGCCCGCGCGCTCTTCCTGGCCGGGCGCGCCGCAGATGCACGGGCTGACATCGAGCACGTGCTAGAGACCGGCGACCCGCAGCCCGATGACCTGTACCTGCTCGGCCGGATCGCCTTCACGCAGAGCGACTTCGCTACCGCGCGGCGCTCGCTCGAGGCGGCGATGGAGCAGGAGCCAGCCCACGCACAAGCGCGGCTGTACTACGGGCGCACGCTGATCATCCTGGGACAGACCCACGAGGCAGTGACGGCGCTGGAGCGCGCCACCGAGCAGCGGCCGGACCACGCACCCACCGCAGCCGCCCTCAGCGACGCCTACGCCGCCGCGGGGAGGCACGAGCGCGCCCTGGTCTCAGCGGCTCGCGCCGTCCGGCTTGACTCACGGGCCGCCGAAAACCACCAGCGGCTGGCGGCGCTCTACGCCACCGCCGGCCGGTTACACGAGGCGCGCGCCGCGCTGATCAACGCCCTGACCCTGCGGCCCGACGTCGCCGCATGGCACGCGCAGATGGGGGATATCTGCACCCGCCTCGGTATGACGAGCGCGGCGCAGAGCGCGTTCGCGCGGGCCGCGGAGCTGGACCCCTCGGAGCCCGCCTACCGCTACGCCGTGGCCCAGGCGCTGGATGGACAGGGCAAGAGCGCCGAGGCCCGCCATGCGCTCGACCTCGCCGTTTCCGCAGCCCCCGAGCGGGGCGGCTGGCGCTATGAGCTCGCCCAGCTTCATAAGCGGCTCGGCGACCCGCAGTCCGCGCACGAGCAGCTCCTGGCGGCCGCGCAGTACGCCCCGGACACCGCCGAGCACTGGCGCGCCCTGGCTGAGTCGCAGGTCACCGCCGGCGACACCGATGTGGCGCGTGAGACGCTGGAGCGGGCCCTCCTGCGCTTCGGCGACAGCGCCCCGCTGCACGCGGCGCTCGGCACCCTCATCGAGGAGGCCGGCGAGGCGGAGACCGCCGCCTGGCACTATACGGTTGCCACAGAGCAGCAGCCAGACCACGCCGAGCACTGGTGGCGCCTTGGCAGAGCGCACCTGGAGTGCGGGGACGCGAAGAGCGCCCGGCCGGCTCTGGAGCGCGCGCTGGCGCTCAACCCCGACGCCGCCGAGGCACACGCGGCGCTGGCACGCATCTTCGCCGCCGAGGAGGACACCCGCGCGACGCTGACCCACATCCAGCGCGCGGCGGAGCTCGCCCCGGAGACGCCGCTGTTCCAAGTCCAGCTAGCCGAGGCCTACGCCCACCTTCGGCGCTTCGATGAGGCGCGGCAGGCACTGGAGCGCGCCGTACGGCTCGTTCCCGACGATGCGGAGCTGCTGATCCGCTACGGTGAAATGGCTCTGACGGTAGGCCAGAACCGCGAGGCCCTGCAGGCGTTCGAGCGCGCGATCGAAAAGCACCCCGAGGAGCCGCACTATCACTTCCTGGCGGGCCGCGCGCACCGGCGGCTCAAGCACTACAGCCGGGCGATCGAGCGCTTCCGCCGCGCCGTGAAGCTCCGGCCCGGCTACAGCGAGGCGATCGTCGAGCTGAGCACCCTCGGCCCCCTGGCGTTCGTCGCCCACCACCTCCGCGGGGAGGACGACGACCAGGCGGCGGCGTGAGCGCCACAGAGCGCAGGATATCACTGAGGGATCCTCACACATCCGATAGGGCCGCACCACGACGGAACATCGATCTGAGCCAACCAACGTCGTACCGAGCGACCATCTAGACCGACAGGACAGCATTTCATGATCGATACTGAGCTCGTTCCTTACGCGGCCCCCCCGCAGGCTGCACACGAGCCCCTGCCGCCGGTCGACTTCGGCACCGCGCGGCGGGCTGCCGAGCTCGCCCTGCGCCTCGGCGACGTGGACATCGCCCTGCGGGCTGGCCACGGACTCCTGCGGGCCTTCCCAGACGCCGCCTCGCCCTTGGCACTCCTCGGGCACGCCCTGCTCGAGGCCGGGGACCCCTACGCTGCGTCCGACTACTTCCGGCACGCGCTGGAGCTGAACCCCCTCGACGCGGGCGCATGGGCTGGCCTCGCCGGGGCTCTGGCGAGCACCGGCAGCCCCGAGGCCACCGAGGCCCTCGAGCGCGCCGCCCTGCACGACCCACTCGGCAGCGAGGGGCTGGCCCCCGGGGTCGCTGCCGCACCAGCCCTGGGCCTCGGCGTCGTCTACCTGTGCCGCGGCATGCCGACGCTGGCCGCCGCCGAACTTCAGCAGGCCGTCGCCTTCAACCCGGGACGCGACGACCTGCGCGCGCACTACGCGGAGGCTCTGCGGCGCGCCGGCAATCTAAACGAGGCGCGCCGCCAGCTTAGGGCGCTCGAGCAGAGCAGCCCCCTCGCCCTCCCCACCGTGCTGCTCGGCGCCGCCCTCGCCGGGGAGGCCGACGCCAGAGCCCTGCGCACGCTGTGCGCGCACCACGACCCCGACGGAGCGATCACGCGGCGCTTCTTCGCTCCCGAGAACCCGCCTTGGGAGCTGCCCGCGACGCCGAAGATCCCCTCAGACCACGACCTGGAGCTGCTCAAGCCGTACCTGCACCTCGTGGGTGGGCAGAAGGCGAGGTCGTCCCACCTGCCGCCGGCGGAGGACAGTTCCCCGCACGCCCCGGTCGCCAGCAAGCGCAGCCCCTCGTCCGCACCCCGGCGCGCGCCAGTCGAGCTCGACCCAGACGTGAGGAGCTACATTGCGACGACAGACCAGCTGCGCCACCGCATCGCCGACGTCGGCGGGGGGCCGCGCCCGCTGGCCCCGTGGTCCAGCGGGCTCCCGCTGGCCCAGGTGATCCTCAGCTCCCGGGCAGGGCTGAGGCGCCGCTTCGGCGAGGCCGGGCTCGCCGCGGTGAACCTCCGGCTGCGCACGCTGACCGACGCGCTGCGCCGGCGCGGGTTGCACACCGACCTCTGCTACCTCGACGACGCGACATCCCTCCGCACCCCCGAGGGGGACACGATCGCCCCGGTGGCCGCCGACCCCACGGCCATCCGCGAGCTTGTCCAGTCGCTCGCGGAGGCCCACGCGGGGCGCGGGCGCGAGCTGCGGGTACTGCTGATCATCGGCGGCGACGACGTGGTGCCGTTCCACCGGCTGCCCAACCCCATCCCGGACGACGACCCGCTGGTGCTGTCGGACAACCCCTACGCGAGCGACGACGCCGGCCACGCCGTGCCGCAGCGCATCGTCGCCAGGGTCCCCGAGGGCGCAGGCTCAGACCCAGCGCTGCTGCTGACGATCCTCGACTCGATGATCGCCCACCACAACGGCGAGCGCCCGCGCGCCCGGCTGATGCTCCCGCTGCGCCAGGCCCACAAAGCCCCGCGCACAGAGATCGTCGGGGGGTACGCCGCCGAGATCTGGGGCGAGACCTCGCGCGAGGCGCTGGACGCGATCGAGCCGCGGGCGCAGCTGCGCTTCAGCCCGCCGCTCACCGCGGGTGACTTCGACCGCCAGCCGCTCGCCGCGCGCCGGCTACTGTACATCAACCTGCACGGGGCCCAGGGCCTGCCGAACTTCTATGGCCAGCCGGACTCACCCTGGAGCGGCCCGGCCACCAAGCTGCCGGTGGCGCTGCGCCCCGACCAGATCAACGGCGCGGTCGCCGGGGGGATGCTGCTGATGGAGGCGTGCTACGGGGCCGAGCTCGCCGGGCGGACGCCCGCGAACTCGATCCCGCTGCGGGCCCTCGCCTCGGGTGCGCTCGCCTGCGTCGGCGCCACAGTGAACGCCTACGGAAGCTCGCAGACTCCGCTGGTGGCAGCAGACTTGCTCTTTCAGCGCATGCTGGCCCAGCTCGCGAACGGCTCACCCCTCGGCGAGGCGCTCCACCACGCGCGACACGAGTTCGCGCAGGAGATGTACCGCCGCCAGGGATACCTCGACGATGTGGACGTGAAGACGCTGATCGAGTTCGTTCTGCTTGGCGATCCCTGGGCGGTGCTCGAGAGCGGCGGCGATGGGCGCCAGCCGTGGCCCGCGTCGAGGATCGCCGGAATCGAGCGTGTGCCGAAGCCCCGCCCGAAGGCGGTGCTCACGGAAAGCGATGTGCCACTCGACCTGGTGCGGCTCGCCCGCGAGGCGCTGCGGCGGGTGATGCCGGGCGCGGGCGTAGCGCCCCTGCTGATCACCGCGCAGCAGAACCCGCGGCGCCAGCGCAAGGGGGACCCGGAGCAGAACCTGGTGTTCAGCGCCCGCGAGAACCACGCGACAGCCGACGGGTACTACGTCACTCAAGCCGCCCACGTCACGCTCAACGGGAAGGCGGTAGTGAAGATGGTACACACACGGTAGAGAGGGAGGAGGAACAACAGTGTTGTCTTCATCTGACGTCAAGACCCGCGCGATCCACGAGGCCGACCACACCGTGGCCGATGACGTGGGCGGCGCCGGCTGGGCCCCGCTGGCTGTCCCGCCGCTGACGATCCTCCTCCTCGCGAGCGCGGCGCTGGCACACTCGCCGGAAGAGCTTGCCATCGCGGCGGTCAGCCTGCTGGCGATCGTGTTTGCATCGGTGGCGTTCGCGTCTGCCGGCGCCGAGGGCTAGAGCAGAACGCTGCACGCTTCAGGACATTGTGGATAGTCACACACGTCGTTTGTCACTCTGAGCGCAGCGAAGCATCTACCGCTCAGACCCTTCACTTCGCTCAGGGTGACAGGCGGCGTGCCGGATGCGCTACTCCGTTCTCAGGCCGTTGTGCCCTCTGTGCTCGGTGGTCCACGCCAAAGACCCTAGGGCTGCGCGCGCTGCCGGCCGCGCTCACGCGCCGTGAGCTGGCGCTGAAGTGCGGCCGCGTCAGGGGAGCCGGGCTGCCGCCTCAGTAGCGCGCGCAGCTCAGCGCGCGCCCCGGCAAGATCATCGCGGGCCAGGGCGGCAACAGCGGCGCGGTAGTGGCTCTGGCTCAGCAGCGTGGACGCGTCACGGTAGCCGGGCGAGGCCGCCAGGAGCTCCGTGAGCAGCGCGCGCGCGTCCGACCAGCTCCCCTGGTCGAGCAGGCGCTTCCCTTCCTGGTAAAGCACCTCGTGTAGCAGCGCCCGCTCCTGCGGTGTCCCGCGTTCCTGCCTGAAGTGGAGCCGGAGCTGCTCGAGCGCTTGGGCATACTCGCCACTCGCGAAGTGCGACTCGGCCCGGTGGTACGGCAGGTCTGGGACGTCGCTCGCCGGCCCTGCCGAGCGCTCAATCAGCCGCGCCTCGAGCAGCGACGTCGGCGCGTGGCGCGGCATCGGAAGACCGGCCCCTGCCCAGATCAGCAGCGCCAGGCCCGCCCCCCCGAGCGGCAGGCGGTAGCGCCGTCCCAGGATGTAGCGCCGCGGCACGCGCGCCCGCAGCGCGATGCGGAGCAGCGGCTCATCCTGCCTGCCGCGCCCGTAGTGGTCGCGCACCAGCACCTCGGCCCGCAGCCGCCCCCCGAAGTACAGCTTGCCCAGGTCCGGTGTGAGCGAGAGGGTCGTGCGGGCGCCGGGGGGCAGCCGCAGGGCCATACTGCTCCCACTCACCCAGCGCGGCAAGAAGACGTACAGGCTCACGAAGCGCCGCCCGCTGTTCTCGATGCGTATGTCGCGCCGCAGCAGGCTCCCCGGCAGCACGCCGAAGTCCACCGCGCCGGTGTCGGCTACCAGACGGGGAGCCTCCCGCCCAATCCTCGGGTCCAGCAGCGCCAGCGCCTTGTCCAGCCCCATGTCCCGGTCCGGCTGCTCCCGAACCAGCCGGCGCAGCGCCCCCGCCAGCCGGCCGTCGCCCCACCAGCGCTCTACCTGATCCGGCAGCGCATCGTACAGCCACCTGGCCGCGTCGTCCCAGGCACGAAGGCACCACTCCGCCAGCGCGGCGCGGTCCGGCAGCCATACGCCGTCGGGTGCCCGCAGCGCCGCCGCACCCTCCTCGGCCAGCAGCGACTCCAGGCGCCCGCGCAGCATCGCCGGGAAGGGCCGCTGGCGCGCATCGCGGCTCAGCGCGACCCCAAGCGCCTCACCGAACGCCCCGAGCGACTCGAGCCGCGGGAAGCTGAACGGGTGCTCGCCGGGGTCGTCGTCGGTCGCCAGGTGGTAGAGCGTCGCGGCGAGCGCGTAGACATCGCTGCGCGGCTCGCTCTGGCCGCGGTACTGCTCGGGCGGGGCGTAGCCGACGGTGCCGTACAGGCTGGATTCAGCCAGGCCAACCTCGCCGCCCGGGTCGAGGCGCGCCTGCGCAGTGCCGAAGTCCACCAGTGACACCCGGTCGCCGGCGACGTCCACCAGCACGTTGGCCGGCTTGATATCGTGGTGAATCACCGGCTGCGGCCGGGCGGCGAGGTACTCCAGCACGTGGCAGAGCGCCACGCCCCAGCGCAGAACGTCGCGCAGGGGGTGCGGGAGGCCGGGAGAGTCCGCGCCGTGCGACAGGCCCTGCTCCAGGTTCAGCCCGGCGACGTGCTCCATCACCAGGTAGACCTGCGCGCCATCGTCGAGCGCGCCGAGCATGCGCGGGATGGACGGGTGGCTCAGCGAGGCGAGGGTCTCGGCCTCCTGCGCCAGGCGCTCGCGGGCGGCGCCGGCCCGACGTGTGTCAGTGGGATCGAAGTAGTCCGCCAGCGCCTTTACGACGACCATCCGGCCGGTCGCCACCTCGTACGCCAGGTAGATGGCCCCCATGCCGCCGCGCGAGAGCATGCGCTCCACAGCGTAGCGCCCCCCGAGGACGCGCCCAGGGCGCAGCGGGCGGAGAGCAGCGGTGTGGTGCCCGAGGGCGTGGCCGCATAGGGCACACGCGCGTGCGCCGCGGCGGGCCGATGATCCACAGTGGGGGCAGAGGACAGTGGTGGCGGTGGTCTGCATAGTGTCGGCGGGCGCGTGGGAACGCACGGCCCGCCGACATTGTAGCAGCTTCATGTGACGCGCGGGGCGCTCGGGCCATACGACTCACGGTCGTCCGGCAGCGCCTCCGTGTGAGGGGCCGTGGGAGACCATGGGCCTACAGCGCCGCGCGGTGCAAGAAGCCGCGCTCCTCCAGCAGCGCAATGATGCGCCGCGCGCAGGACTCCGGCGTAGAGCCGACCGTGGCAAGCCGCAACTCTGGGCTCTCCGGCGCCTCGTACGGGTCGTCGATGCCGGTGAATCCCGTGATCTCGCCACGCCGCGCCCGCGCGTACATCCCCTTGGTGTCACGCCGCTCGCACTCCTCCAGCGGTGTGTCCACGAACACCTCGACAAAGCGGTCGCCACCGACGAGCTGGCGGCACGACTGGCGCGTCGCGCTGTAGGGGCTGATTGCCGCGGCGAGCACCGCGCCACCGTGGCGCGCCACCTCGCTCGCCACGAACCCGATCCGCAGGATGTTGGCGTCGCGGTCCTCGCGGCTGAAGCCAAGCCCCCGAGAAAGGTGGGTGCGGATGACATCGCCGTCCAGGAGCGTGCTCTGGCGACCCCGCTCCAGGAGCAGCACCGACAGCGCCTCGGCGATCGTGGACTTACCCGCGCCAGACAGGCCCGTGAGCCAGACGCAGAAGCCCTGGCGCCCGCGAGGTGGGTAGGTCTCGGCCAGGATCGCGGCTGTCTCGGGGCGGGTGAACCACGTGGGAAGCGGCACCCCCTTCTCCAGATAGGCGTCGCGCACCTGGGTCCCGGAGATCGTGAGCACCCGCTCCCCTGCCGGCACCTCGTCCTGCGCCACGTAGGCGTCGCGGTCCGGGAGGTAGACGTACTCGGTGAACGGGACCATCTGCACGCCGATCTCCTCGGCGTGCCGCGCGACGAGCTGCTGCGCGTCATACGGCCCGTAGAAGGGTCGCCCGCCACTGTCCAGGCCTGGTCCTGCGTGGTCACGGCCGACGATGAAGTGGGAAGCGCCGTAGTTACGCCGGATGATCGCGTGCCAGAGCGCCTCGCGCGGACCAGCCATGCGCATCGCAAGCGGCAGTAGGCTCAGCAGCGTGCTCCCCGGGTCGTAGTACTGCTCCACCAACGCGCGGTAGATCCGGACCCGGCTGTAGTGGTCCACATCACCCGGCTTGGTCATACCTACCACGGGGTGGATGAGCAGCGCGCCGTGTACGGATGCGGCAGCCCGCTTCGTCAGCTCCTCGTGGACGCGGTGCAGCGGGTTACGCGTCTGGAATGCCACCACGCGCTCGTGCCCCATCTGGCGCAGCAGCGCTCGCACCTGGGCAGGCGTCCGGCGCAGAGCTGCGAAGTCATACGGACGCGGCAGGTCGATGACACGGAGCCTGCCCGAGATGCAGGTGTCTCCCCAGCGTGCCATCTCGACCACCAGCGGGTGGCGCGCGTCGGTCGTCCCGAGCGCCAGCAGGGCCTCCTCGCGCGGGTCCCACGGGTAGACCTCCTCGACATCCATCACCGCCACGGGGGTGTTGCGAGCATCCCGCAGCAGCACGCGCTCTCCCACTCCGGCGAGCTGGGCGGCGCTCACCCGTAGGGCGACCGGGATGGGGAACAGCACGCCGGAGGCGAGGCGCATATCGTGCAGTACGCCCGCGTAGTCGGCGCGGCTCATGAAGCGGCTCAGCGGCGAGAAGCCGCCGGTAGCCAGCAGCTCAAGATCGCACAGCGCGCGCTCGCTGAGCTGGATGGACGGTAGAAATACGGCCTCTGCCAGCAGCGCCGGGCGCTCTTCGGGTGAGGCGACCAGGTCGACAAGCGCGCCGCCGTACGGAGGGATCAGGGATAATGCCATAGGTGTCAGTGTCTCCAGGTACGTGCAGCACTCGCCGCACTGATTGCCATCTACTTCGTCACGCGCACGGTGCTCCGGCAGCCTCGCTGTGCCGCATGCCCTCGGCCTGCAGCGCTGCGCTCTAGCTGTCTCTCGCGGCTCGCCGCAGCACGTCGAGCCGGTCGGCCACGGCGTGGGCGATCACGTCAGGGGCGAGCTGAGCGCGGATCTCGGCGGCCGCCCGCGCGCCGCGGCACGCGGCCTCGGCCGGGTCGCTCACGACCATGGCCATGAGGTCGGCGGCCTCGCCGACGTCGGGCTCGGCCCACACATCGCCGGCCCGGTAGTACGACCCGATCGCCTGCTCGATGGTAGTCAGACGGTAGCCGACGAGGTAGCTGTTCTCACGGCTCATAAACTCCAGGTTGCCGGAGTAGCCCGTCGCCACGACCGGCTTACCGAGCGCCATCGCCTCAGCCATCGTCAGGCCGAACCCCTCGCTGCGGTGCAGCGACACATACCCATCACACACCGCGTACAGCGCCGCGATGTCGCGGCGGTCCAGCGTACGTGAGATGAGCGTACCGCCCACGGCCTCCACCTCGGCGCGCAGCCTCGCCGCTGCCTCAGGGTACTCGTCCAGATGGTTCACCTTGATCACCAGGTGTGCTGCGCGCGATGCGCCAAAGGCGCGCCGGTAGGCCTCAATCACGGCCAGGGGATTCTTGCGCTCGATCGAGCTCCGCATATCGAAGGTGAACAGCCAGAGGAAGCGGCCGCCGGGTAGCCCAAAGTCCGCCCGCGTCACATCAGGCGACGGGCACACCGTGATCGGCAGTCGCATCGTGAGCACTGGGACCGGAGAAAGCGGCGCCAGCGCGCGGCGCACGAAGTCGCTCGCCACCCACACCTCGTTCACCATCGAGAAGCGGTTGCGCCACGCGCGCGGGAACTGCTCGGTCTCCCAGTGCCAGAAGCCAATAGCGCGGCGGCCGTGGAAGACGCCCGCGCCCAACGCATCGCGCACGTTGGGCGTCATGTCGGCGTTGACGCACAGCAGCGTGCTGTCGTACGGGGCGGTGACCGCGTCAAGCCCTGCCGACACATCGACCCGCGCCAGAGGCACGCCCCTGTCCACGAGCGCCGCCGCCACGATGCGCGAGACCTCGCCCACTCCCGTGGGCTGGCCGAAGTACCCGACGATGTTCACCCCCGGCTCCGGAAGGGCTACTGCCGGCGGCGCGGTCAGGGCGTTGACGATCGGCTCGATCGCCCGGATCGGCGCGGGCGGCTCGGCGACATCGAGCACCATGCTCTCGAGGAGCCAGGTGGCGCGCTTGATGCCGAGAATGCGCTTCGCCGCCGTGTGCAGGCCGAGGCGTCGCAGCGGGTTGCGGATGCCGTAGTACACCCGGCGCGAGAGCGACGGGCGACCCACCAGCGGCTCCTCCTGCGGCGGCAGGCCACTCCCCCATACGGGCGCAGCCTGCCCTCTGCGGGCTGCCAAGGGATGCCCCGGTCGCTCGACGGCGCCGCGCGCCAGCTCGAACCCCAGCACACACTCACGTAGCGGCTGGACGAAGGCGTCGTCTAAGCCGTGCTGGCGCGCCGCGTCGTGAACGAACCAGCCGACGAACGCGCGCCGGTGGGCGCCCAGGATATCGGGGAAGGCCTGCTGGAGGTCAAGCCGAAGGCGGTAGATCGCCAGCGCGAAGTTCGTCACCAGCAGCGGGGACCGCACCTCGGGGTGCGCCTCCCGGTTGAGCCAGGCGAAGAAGCTGTCCTCTCCGTATGTGACGAAGGGCGTGGGCCAGCGCTCCTCGGCGCCGCCGGTGCGCCAGAGCTGCCGGGCGAGCTCAGGGATCAGCACGCCGTTATCAAAGTTCGCGTAACTGTAGGGCCACGTGCGCGTCGTGGCGTGACCGTGCGCCAGCAGATGCTCACGGTAGCGCTCGAACAGCGGGCGTATCTCCGGTCGCTCCTCGAGCGTGAGGCGGTTCTGGTGGCGCGAGATCGCGTTCAGGTTATCGAGAGAGATGCCGCTGAAGTGGTAGAAGGTGAGCGGCGGTTTTCCTGCCGTCCGCTCCTCGCCCACATCGACGTGCCGGTGCGTCAGGTTCCAGTAGGCCACGTTACAGCCCGGGTCTCGCACGATCGCCACGGACGAAAAGAGCGACGGCGCCAGATCGATCCAGCGCTGGTCTACGAAGAGCCCCCGGCTGAAGTCCACGACGCAGTCGCGCTCCAGCCGCCGCTGCCACCAGCGCAGGAACGGGAGCAGCGACGGCCCCTGCGCTACCCCGATGCACCCCAGGTTGTAGGCGCCCGCCTGCAGAATATCCACCTCATTAGGGCGGAAGTTGTCGTCCAGCGGGTCGAGCAGGTGCGGCGTCAGCACGATCTGGTGCGTGCGGAGCGGCTCGAGCAGCGGGACGAGCGGCCGGTAGCAGACGATGTCCGGGTCGAGATAGATCACGTGGTCAAGCCCGTGACGCTCGAAGAGGTGCTCCAGGAAGAACGGTTTGACCGCAGTGCTCAGCTCCAGCACCGAGTAGCGGAATACCATCTGGTCGAAGCGCGGGATGCCGAGCTCCTCGGCCATGACCACGGTGAACGGCTCGGCGGCCGGGTCGAAGTGCTCCTCAGGCTGATCCACCAGCAGGACGAACATGCGCCCGCCCGGGTGGTGGGCGTAGAACGACTCGGCTAGCGTGCGGGCGTAGGCCAGGTAGTTCTTGGCGACGATCGTGCAGATCACCGCCGGGCCAGTCGCGCAGGTTGATGACATGGACATCCTCGTGCTAGAACACTCTGGTGGATTTTGTTGTCTCGCATGCCTGTCAGGCTTGCCCCTGAACCGGCGGCTGCGATTGAGTAGTCAGTCAAGAGGGTATTTCTGGAGTTGGGGCAGGCAATGACTGGAGGCGCAGCTCCTCCAGCGACCGCGCGTACGCCTCCGCCCGCGCCGCCCGCTCCTCCAGCGACCGCGCGTACGCCTCCGCCCGCGCCGTCCCCACCTCCAGCGACCGCGCGTAGTGCTTGAGATCGATAAGGTCGTGGCCGCTGCGCGCGAAGAACCTCTCGGTCTCCTCGGGCGCCAGTCTGACGCAGAGGCCGATCAGCGCCAGGCGCCGCCGCACGCTGGGCAGGAGTGTCTCACCCGCCGGCGGCTTCGGCCACGCCACATCGCCGCGCGAGGGCATGTCGGCGCAGTGCTCCAGCTCACGGTAGAGCGCCACGGCATCAGGGTGGATGCCCGCGAGCTCCTCCACGACACCCGCCAGATCCTGCCGCCGCAGCTCGGCGGGCATGTAGATGGCCGCCACATCGCCGGGCATCAGCGCGAGCCGAACCGCGAGCCGGCTCGCGGACAGCGCGACGAGCCGCTCGACGTCTGCCACGGCCGCCTCAATATGCACGAGGAGGCAGCGGCCGGGGTGCGCCCTGACGAACTGGAGCACGCGCGCGTTGTACGCGTACCATGCCTCTACGGCCTCCAGCAGCCCTGCCATGAAGGGCTCACGGCGCCGCACCAGCGAGAGCAGCACGTCAAGCGGATTGCGGTAGACGAACAGGTAGCGCGCCTCGGGCAGCAGGCCGTGCCAGAGATCCAGGAACAGGCTGGTGCGCGGGTCCTTCCAGCCCCACAGCGGCAGGTGGGCACGGGCGGCGATGAGCTCCGCCGCCCGCGCCACCTCCGGCTCTGTCACCGCTGCCGCGAAGGTCCGGCCCACCATGACCCCCCCCCCGCGCCGCACAAGCATCTCCCCGTGGAACAGGACGAAGTCTTCGTCCTCGAAGAAGCCGTGCGGGTTATCCGGCAGGGCCGGCAGCAAGCGGTCGCCGATATGAACGCCGCCCCGCTGGATAAGGCTGGCGAGCAGCGACGTCCCCGAGCGGTGCATGCCGGTGATAATCAGTGCATCGCTCACGGCGCTCCCTCCTCGCCCGTCGGCCAGCCGAGGGCGCATCCCACCAGCCGCTCTAGCTCGCGGTTCGGCTCGCAGTAGCGCTCCCGCAGCATGTGCCGCACCCCCGCATCAACCACAGCGGGCGTCCCCTCGTTGTGCCGCACGCGCAGGTCGAATTGGTGCTCCCGCAGTCCGAGAAAGCCGCACACCTCGGCCATCAGCGCCGCCGGCCGCTCGCGCAGGTCCTCGAAGCGCAGCACGCGGAGCTGCTCGGCCGGGAACAGCGCCTGCCAGCACCGGAGCTGCTCGGCGTAGTGCCCGCGCGCCAGGTAGCTGTGGTGCTGATGACTGAAGCTGTTGTAGCCCGCGTCGGCCACCATGCGCTCCGCCTCACCGGCGAGACGCTCCGGCTCCCGGGCCAGCGCCTCCGCCAGCGGCAGCGCCTCGAATCCCTGCCGCACGCTGTGCGCATAGTGCGAGAGCGCGCGCTCCGCTGGGTCGCGCAGGATCACGATCAGCCGGACGTCCGGCAGGGCTGCCCGCACGAGCGCCGGCACTCGGGGGTGGAACAGGTAGTAGGGCGAGGCCTCGCCGGTGATGTACCGCCGGCCGCGGATCGGCGCGGGGCAGAACCGTGACGCGTACCACTCGTAGCCGCGGTGGTGCTGGAGGTCGAAGAAGTGCACCTCCTTCTCCAGCGCCGGCAGCACGTCCGGGTGCTGAGTCAGGTAGCGGTACAGCGACGTCGTGCCGCTGCGCTGTGCGCCAACAATCAGGAAGTCAGGCATTCGTGCCGCTCTCCCTACGAGCACGTGGGGATACGCGCCCTGCCCGCAGCTCAGCCTCGAGCGACACAGCGTACGCCTCAGCCTCACGCGCCACCACTTCCAGCGACCGCGCGTACCGCGCCGCCTCGGAGAGCTCCCGCTCCCGCGCCGCCAACGCCTCCTCCAGCGACCGCGCGTACTGCGTGGCCTCCGCGAGCCGCTCGGCGCCATCGCGCCAGAGCTGTGCGGCGCTGTCCCGAAACTCCCACAACACATCCGGCATCGCCGCGGCCACCTGGACTGGGTAGTCTGCGGCAATTGCGCGCAGCAACTCGCGCTCGCGCCGCAGCATCAGCTCCTGATTCGTGCTCTGGCTTCCCGGGCGCTGCCGGTAGAACGCCAGCGGCTCATCCAGGTAGCGCGCCACTCCGCCGTGACAGCTGGCACACAGCCAGAGGTCATAGTCATCGATGGGCGAGAAGCGCAGGCGAACGCCGCCGGCGGCCGCGATCAGCTGTCGGCTCATGAGCACACAGACCGGGAGGAGGAACGCGCCGAGCAGCAGCGGGGCCAGCAGGTTCCCCTCCATCTTCGTCCGGGCGCCCCGCAGTGACCGGCTGTCGGGCAGCTTCTCGCCAGCTGTGTCGATACGCACGTAGTCGCAGTATGCGAACACCGCCGGGTCAGCGCGGTCCACGAGCGTCATCAGCCGCTCGACCATCGTCGGCGCGAGCACGTCGTCGTTATCGAGGAACACCAGGTACTCGCCAGCGCTATGAGCGACGCAGGCGTTGCGCGCCGCCGCCACCCCCCCGTTCTCCTGACGCACCAGCCGCACGCGCCCCGCGTCTATCAGGTCGGCGACCGTCGCCAGGCTCTCGTCGGTCGAGCCGTCGTCCACCATCACCACCTCAAGCGGGCGGTAGGTCTGCGCCAGGGCGCTCTCCAGGGCGATTCGCAGGTATGGCGCCCCGTTGTAATGTGGCATAACAATGCTGACGAGCGGGTTCATGACGGTGCACCTCCCCCTTCGGATAGTGGGGCGAGCTCAATCCAGCTGAGCGCGACCCCGAGACGGCGTGTATCGCGGTGCTCAGTCCCCTCGGGCTGGTAGGTCTGGCCCACGTCCAGCGCGATGTTGACGAACGGGCTGCCAATGACGGACGCACGCGGGACAGCGGCCTCACACAGCACCGACCCATCCCAGCGACGAGTCTGCGTGAGCGCGACCTGACGCCCGTTGACGGAGAGCCTCAGCGACCGCAGTACCGAGGGCCGGCTCACCCGCAGCACCCGGCACTGCAGGGTCAGGTCGCGGTCGGCGAGCTCCGCGGTGAGCGGGAGCTGCAGGGTGGCGGTCGGCTCAGGGCCGGTCCAGCGGAACGTGCCGTGCTGGGGGTTGTACTCCACGCCGTACCAGCCGCCGCCGGGCACCGGCCGGTCGAAGGTGAAGCGAAGCGGGCGCGGGCCTGTGGCGCGGCGGCGCTCGCTGTGCTGGCGCAGCAGGCCGTGCACGAGTTCGATCGGGAACGGCGGGTGTAGCTCCTCGGCGTGGGCGTGCGCGTAGCGGTCTATCAGGTCGCGCGCCATCAGCTCGTAGCGCTCGTCGAACAGCCGGCAGGCGTGCGCGTACAGCTCCAGGTCCAGCGCGTCGCGCCGGGCGATCGCCTCGCGGTCAATCCCGGCCTGCGGGGGCTCAGACGGCTCATCTGGCGGGAGCGCGCGGTCCGGCGACCAGCCGAAGGCGTACCACAGCAGCAGCAGCGACTCGCGCGGGCGCTCGGCGAGACCCACGAACGCGCACGCGGCAAGCGTCTCACGTGCGCGTTCGTGGTCCGCGGGGGTCACAGGCCGCGCCAGGTAGTCCTTGTCATCGGGGACGCGCAGCGCGGGCGGGATGCGTTGGCCGAGCATGCGCGTCACGCGGTTGTCCACCGTAGGGATCTCCTCCTCGGCGGCCGCGCGGGCCAGCGGGTCACGGAGCACCGTGGCGCACACCGGCGGACGCTGGAGCAGCTGGGCCGCCTGGTCGTAGAAGTACGCGCCGCGCAGCAGGCGGTACGGCGCGACGGCGACCCGGCCGCGGGGCGGGAGCTCGCCGCGCGCGCGCATCGGGCAGATATGCCGCTCATCGAACTGGCGCTCAATCGCTGCGGTGAGCTGCGGCGGGGTGCTCGCGGGCGTCTCCAGGACGAACAGCTTCTCCTCCGGCCCCAGTTCGACAGCCACTGTGGGCTCCGCGGCCCCGACGAAGTCGGCGGCGTCACCGGCCTGCGCCCCGCCCTCGTAGGCCCGAATGACTCGCGCCGGGTCGCCCGCGAGTTGCAGGCTGCCGTGCGCGAGCCACGCAACCCGATCGCACAGCCGGCGTAGCGCGGCCGTCTGGTGCGCCACCACCACGATCGTCGTCCCCGCCTGGCGCAGCTCACTGATGCGCGCCTCGGAGCGCTCGCGGAACTCGGCGTCGCCCACCGCCAGCACCTCGTCCAGCAGCAGCACGTCCGGCCGCACGTCGGTGGCCGTGGCGAACGCAAGACGCGCCACCATGCCGCTCGAGTAGGTCCGCAGCGGCGAGTCCACGTAGGCGTGCAGTCCGGCAAAGTCCAGGATACGATCCGTGCGCCGCCGGGCGTCGTGCTCGTCGAAGCCCAGGATGGCCGACTTCAGCAAGATATTCTCTCGGCCGGTGAGGTCCGGCTGGAACCCGGCGCCGAGCTCGATCAGCGGCGCGACCCGCCCGCGCACCAGGAGGCGCCCGGCGCTGGGGCGGAGGATGCGCGCCACCACCTTCAGCAGCGTACTCTTGCCGGAGCCGTTGGCGCCCACCAGACCCAGCACCTCGCCGCGCCGCACGCGCAGCGTCACATCGCGCAGCGCCCAGGCGCGCTCCAGCGGCGTCCCCCCGAAGAGCCGCGTCGCGTACTCCTGGAGCAGCGGCGGGCGCCCGTGGCCGCGGCCGTAGCGGAGCGAGACGTCCTCCAGCGCCAGGACCTCGTCGTCTGCCAGCGCAGGGCCGCTAGAGGTACGCGACACTATCGTCCGCCTTCCACGCAAACAGCGCCCAGCCACACGCCAGCGCGCCGAGCGCCACGGCCAGCGCTGCAAGCCAGGTGCCCGCCTCGGGGACCCGCCCGAGGTACAGCAGATCGCGGAAGAGTGCGATCATCAGCGACACCGGGCTGAGCGCCACCACCCAGGCGAACGAGTCCGGCACGATCTCCGCGGGGTAGGCTACCGGCGTGAGGAAGAAGAGCGCTTGCACCATGAGCTGGTACAGGTGCGCCACATCGCCGACGTAGACCGCAAGCGTGGCCGCCAGCAGGGTGACGCCGAGCGTGAAGATCGCCAGCAGCGCCACGGCGGCGGGCAGCAGGAGCCAGGTGAGGTGGAGCGGCGCGCCGCTCGCCGCGGCGACGCCCAGGAGCGCCACGAGGGCGATGGCAAGGTTCACCAGGCCGCCCCCCAGCGCAGCGACCACGAACACACTGCGGGGTAGGTAGACGCGCTGCAGCAGGCCGCTGCCCGAGACGGCGGCCTCGATGCCCTGCGAGCTCGTCTGGGCGAAGAAGTTCCACGCCACCAGCCCCACCAGTACGTAGACCGGATAGTGCGGCAGCTGGTCGCGGAACAGCGCGGTGAAGGCGATCGAGAGGACGGCGGTGTGAACGAGCGGCCCTATCAGCGCCCACGCCAGCCCGAGCGCCGAGCGACGGTAGCGTTGCTTGAGTTGGCCGATGACGAGGAGACGGATGAGCGGGCGGTAGGCCGCGAGCGCGCGGGCATCCTGGAGCAACCAACCTCGGCGATCAGAAGAGTCGTACAGCAAGAGTAAACCTTTGAGTTGATCTTAGCAGCCCTTCTCATTGCAGCATTAGAGATAATAGTCTCATATTTTAATGAAAGATACAAGATTGAAGTTCGTTTTGTCAACCTCCGCGCGCCCCTCCCATCTGAGGGAGGTGGGACAGCGGAGTCACAAAAGCCGCGGGGCTCCGGGGGAGTTTCGCTTCCCTCGGCTCCCCTGCGGCCTCGAAATGTACACGGCGCAGTCAACAACTGCGCGTCTATCCTGCAGTTTCCGCGCACATATTTCTGTGAAGGGCTGGAGACTAGCGCGTCGTCGCCTCGGCCCAGGCCCGGAACGCCGCCATATCCACCGTCTGCCCGCTCAGGCGCGCCTCCTCGGCGGCGAAGGCCAGCAGATGGCTCTCGAGCGACTCGCGGGCGGTGGTGAGCGGCGGCTCCTCCCCGCGCATCGCGCGCACGAACGACCGCACGATGCCGAAGTCGCCGCCGCCGTGGCCGCTGCTGGCCTCCGGCACCGGCACCTGCTCCACCGCGCCGGTCAGGTGATCGTGGATCTCGATGCTACCCGCGCCGTGGCCGAAGCGACCGCGCAGCGTGGCCCGCGTGCCCTCGTAGCGCATGGTGCGCTCCTCGCGGTGGCCGTGGCCGTGCATCACCAGCACCACGCTCGCCCCGCCGGCCACCTGCATCGTCACCACCTGGTGATCCACCACATCGTTGTCGCACTTGTAGGCGCAGCGGCCCCACGGCCCGGTCTGGAGCGCGCGCAGCCGCCCCTCATAACTCTGGTCGTCAGTCATCGCCGTGACTGGCCAGGTCGTGACGTCCATGTTCAGATAGATCCGCCGCGCGTCGAAGGGGCAGATATCGCCGGCCGGGCAGCCGTCGGTGCAGCGCTCGGTGGCGCCGGGAGGCGCGTTCTCCGGCCGGAAGTGCATGAGCGAGCCGACCGAGCTGAGCCGCTCGACAGGCGCGCCCAGGTTCCACGCCAGGATGTCGAGGTCGTGGCAGCACTTCGCCAGCAGCATCGGGCTCGAGGTCTCCACGTTGCGCCAGTGGCCCCGCACGAAGCTGTGGGCCATGTGCCAGAACACAACGTTCTCGCGGTGCTCGACGGTGACGATCTGGCCGAGTCGGCCGGAGGCCAGAACCTGGTGCAGGGTAGAGAAGAACGGCGTGTAGCGCAGCACGTGGCAGATCTGGAGCAGCCGCCCGTGGCGCTCGGCGGCCTGCACCAGCGCGACGTTGTCGGCCAGCCGGTTGGCCATCGGCTTCTCAAGCAGCACGTCGTAGCCGGCCTCGAGCGCGGCGAGCGTGGACGGCAGGTGCATCTGATCCTGGGTCATGTTGAAGCAGGCGTCGGCGATCTTGCCGGCGTTGATCAGCTCCTCCCAGGAGGCGAAGCGCCGCTCGGGCGGGATGCCGTGGGCGTCGGCGAAGCGCGCGCGCCGCGCCGGGTCGGGCTCGGCCACGGCCACGAAGCGCAGCTCCTCGGGGTGCTGGAGGGCGTAGGGGCCGTAGGCGTAGTAGCCGCGGCCTCCGGCGCCGCACATGACGGCGGTGATGGGGGTGGGCATGGCGATATCCTCGCTAGATCCCTCAGCTCTGAGGTGGAGCGCGGGGAGAAGAGCCCCGCACGCCCGATTCTACACGATGACACGCCCGCCGGAGTCGCCCGCGCGCCAGCGTTGCGGCTTCTCTCCGGGGCATTCAGTCTTCATCCCTACGCCCCGAACAGCCGCGCCCCCAGATCGGGCTGGTCAAAGTCCGGGTCGAGCGGGTAGATCGGCCGCACCACCCGGTCGTAGCGCAGCGCGGGGATGTCCTGGTTCACGGCGCCGGGCGTCAGCGCCAGCAGGGACGCGCGCGCCATCTGCCGCAGCTCCGGCACCAGATATCCGATCTTCACGGCCGTGATCTGGTGGTCGGCCGGGTCGAGCCCGAGGCTCGTGAAGTCCCGCCGGTAGTGGTACGGTTTGCGGCGGCTGGTCACGATCACGTGCACCCCTCCGGCCCGCACCACCGCGATCGTGCCCCCCACCGGGTCGCCGGGGGCGATCGTCACGACGGTGGCCCGCAGGCCGAGCGGCTTCGCGTTCACCGGGTCCAGCTTGCCGCCGAGCGACAGGTCCACCACCGCGCCACTTCCGGCTGCGACGCACGCCTCGACCGCGGCCGCGTCGGGGATGCTGGCGTAGATCGCGCTGGCCCCGCCGCCCGCCAGCGCCGGGTGGGCCACGAGCCGCCCGACGAGGTACGGCACGTCGCCGGCCCCGCCGGCCGTCGGGTTGTCCCCCGAGTCGCTGATCACAACGCCGCCGCCCGGGTGCGCCAGTGCCTGCTCGATGCACCAGTCGGCGCTCCCGGCGGGCGCCACGAACGCGAAGGCGTGGCGCGCCTCCCAGTAGCGCCGCGCGATGCGCCCGGCCTCGCGCCGGAGGCTCGCGGCGTCCGTGCCAGTCACCACCGCAGCCGCGCCGCTGCGGGGCTCGTCGGCCCACACGTAGCCCACCCACAGCGACGCATCCAGCACTCCGGGGGCCGGGTCGGACTCGCACAGGCTGGCGTAGACGCTCCTGCCCGGCTCGACCAGCGTGCTGGTACGCTCGCCCGGCAGAATGGCGGGGATGCGAACCCAGGCGCGCAGCGGGCGGATGCCCCGGTCCAGGCAGTGCACGAGGTTCGCGCAGGCCTTCTCGCGGGTCTCCAGGTAGTCATCGTGCGGGGCGAGGCGGTAGGCGGTGAACATGTCGACCAGCTCGACGAGCCGGGCGGAGACGTTGCCGTGCAGGTCCATGCCCGCCGATATCAGGCAGCCCGGCCCGACGACCTCGCGGAGCGCGGCGGCCAGATCGGCCTCGGCGTCGTCCATGCCCTGCACGTTCATGGCCCCGTGGATGTCCAGGTAGAAGCCATCGAGCGGCAGCGCGGCGCGGGTGCGCTCCAGCAGCTCGGACTTCATGGCGCGGTAGGCGTCGGGCGTGACCGGGCCGCCGGGGATGGCGTTGGCGTGCAGGCATGGCAGCCAGTCGATGTCGCCCCTGCCGCGGAAGCTCCAGCCCGGCATGAAGGGGTAGCGCTCGATCATCTCCCCGCCGCGCAGGATGGTGAAGTCGTCGAGCCGGCTGGGAGACGGCGAGAAAGTGCTGCTCTCGATCGCGATCCCGCCGACGCCGATGCGGAGGCGGCCCATGGCGTGTGTCGTCATGCTAGCTATCCTACAGCGGTGGGCAGCATCTCTGAGCCTTCTCGTTGGTCGTGCCCGGCTTCCTGATGCCCTGAGGCGTTACCGTTCAGCGCTGATCGTTCGGCGTTTCGCCAGAGGCCGTGCGGCCGGCTTCCTCCTCCGTGGGGAGGCCCGCGACCGCCTCGTGCTCGTCTTTCAGCGCCACGCCGGTGAGCCGCAGCCGGCGCGCCTCGCCCATCAGGTACACGAGCGTCCGCCGCGCCTCCTCGTAGCTCAGTCCGAGCGGGTGGATGTTCGAGATGCAGTTGCGCTCGGCGTCCGTGCGCCCAGGGCGCGGCGCGTAGGTCAGGTACACCCCCAGGCTGTCGGCCACGCTCAGGCCAGGGCGCTCGCCGATCAGGACGGCCACCTGCTCCGCGCGCAGCAGCTCTCCCACCTCGTCGCCCACCGCCACGCGCCCCTGGCACACCACGACCACCGGCGCCACGCGCCAGCCCAGGCCCTCGAGCGTGGCGGCCGCGCGCGCCAGCAGCGGCGCCGCGTGGTCATGCACCGCCCGCGCCGAGAGGCCGTCGGCCACCACGAACGCCGCGTCGTAGCCGCCCCCCGATGCGCCGCGCTCACCGAGCGCCCGGCGCGAGTTCTCATCCAGCCGCCGGCCCAGATCGGGCCGCTTGAGGTACACCTGCCTGCTGGCGGCCGCGCTGTTGACAATCAGCACCTCGTAGCCGTGGGCCGCGATCGCCGCGGCGCAGCCCTCGGCGTCGAACGGCGTGTGGACGGCGTCCCGCGCCCGCGCGTGGTCAAGCTGAAAGCGTAGCAGCGCCTCGGTGGGCAGGCTGTCGCCCACGCGACCCAGCCCGACCCGCGCGCTGGTGTAGCGGCGCAGCGCCTGCCACGGATTCCGCTCGATCTCGTCGTCGCCCACCGAATCACCTCCTCGAGCGCCGGGCGCGCCGTAGCTCCCGGCGGAGCCCGCTCGTCACTTCCCAGCGGCCAGCTGCGCAGCCGCGCGCGCCACGAGGCTGCGCTGCGCCCCGCGCGCCAGCCGGTTGCTCGGCTCCGTGATGCCCATCCGCAGCAGCCACTCCTCGAACTCCGGCGCCGGGCGCAGGCCGAGCGTCGTCTGCAGGAAGCGCACGTCGTGGTACGAGGTGCTCTGATAGTTGAGCATCACGTCGTCGGCGCCGGGGACCCCCATGATATACGTGCAGCCTGCGGCGCCGAGCAGCACCAGCAGGTTGTCGATATCGTTCTGGTCCGCCTCGGCGTGGTTGGTGTAGCACGCGTCGCAGCCCATCGGCACTCCCATCAGCTTGCCGCAGAAGTGGTCCTCGAGCGCCGCCCGCGTGATCTGCTTGCCGTCGTACAGGTACTCCGGCCCGATAAATCCTACCACCGTATTGACGAGCAGCGGCTGGAAGTGGCGCGCCACCGCGTAGGCGCGCGCCTCGCAGGTCTGCTGGTCCATGCCGTGGTGAGCGCCGGCCGAGAGCGCGCTGCCCTGGCCGGTCTCGAAGTACATCACGTTGTCGCCCAGCGTCCCGCGCCGGAGCGACAGCGCCGCCTCGCGCGCCTCGGCCAGCAGCGCCAGGTCCACCCCGAAGCTGCGGTTGGCGGCCTCGGTGCCGGCGATCGACTGGAACACGAGGTCCACCGGCGCCCCGCGCTCGATCGCCGCCACCTGCGTCGTCACGTGGGCCAGCAGCGACGACTGCACGGGGATCGCGAGGCGCTGGCGCAGCTCGTCGATCAGCTCCATGAGGGTGATCACCGCCTGCGGGCTGTCGGTGGCCGGGTTGATACCGATCACCGCGTCGCCGCAGCCGAACATCAGCCCATCCAGGATCGACGCCGCGATCCCGCGCGGGTTGTCGGTGGGGTGGTTGGGCTGAATGCGCGAGGAGAGCCGGCCGGGCAGGCCGATCGTGTTGCGGAAGCGGGTGATGACGCGGCACTTGCGCGCCACGGCGATCAGGTCCTGGTTCCGCATGATCTTCGAGGCGGCGGCGGCCATCTCGGGGGTAATGCCGGGGGCCACGGCCGCCAGGGCGGCGCTGTCGGTCTCGTAGGAGAGCAGCCACTCGCGCAGCTGCCCCACGCAGAGGCGGCTGATCGGCCGGAATGCCTCGGCGTCGTGGGTGTCGAGGATCAGCCGCGTGACCTCATCATCCTCGTACGGCACCAGCGGCTCCTCGAGGAAGGCGGTGAGCGGCACGTCCGCCAGACGCATCTGCGCCGCGACACGCTCCTCGTCGCTCCTTGCCGCGACGCCAGCCAGCTGGTCGCCGGAGCGCTCCGGCGTGGCCCGCGCCATCAGCGTGCGGAGGTCGTCGAAGGCGTATGTCCGCGGCCCGACTCTCTGCGTGTACCGTGTCATCGGCCAGCTCTCCTTGCACCTATCGCTTGAGCTCCATCCGCGCGACCTCGAGCAGCGCCGCGTGTGGGCGCCCGGGCCACCAGCCGCTTGCGCCCGCCCGCTCCTCTGGCCTCCGCATCGTCGTGGCGGAGGCGTATCGCCGAACACAACGACGCCGGGCGCGCATCAGCGGCGCGGGCCCGGCGTCGGGGCAGCAGGTCGTGAGCACCGACCTGCACGCTGTCTGTGAGAAGGGGTTCGATCCCTGGAATGCGGGGAGTATACAGCGGGTGCACATGCATTGTCAAAGCCGTGCCGAGGCCGCCCGAGCAGGGCATCGTTGACATCCCCCCGCAACCGGCGTATACTTCAGCGCAGTGTAAGGCCATGCCGGGGAGCAGTAGGCGCCACACCTCAGAGAGCAGCCGGTCGGTGCGAGGCTGCGCCCAGCGCCGAACTCGCCCCGCGCGCCGAGCCCGTGAGAGCCGTGAGCCGTGAGCCGTGTGTCGTGAGCCCTGGTGGCGCTCAAGACTCAAGACTCAAGCATCGGGGCTGGTAATTGGCTCCGGGTGCGCCCGTTACCGCGCCAACGAGGAGCTCTGGATTGTGCGTCTGGCGTTTGCGTTGCTTGGGCAACTCAGACGTCAGAGCTCAGAAACCAGAACTCGAATCGGGGTGGTACCACGAGGCTTCGCCTTCGTCCCTGGCTGGGACGGAGGTTTTTTTGTGTGTGCCTACGCCGCCTACGCGCCGGTGTACGACTCGACGGGCCAGGGGGCGCGCGGCGCCCGCCTCGCGACGGAGGTGCTCCGCCGGCTGCGGGGCAGAGGGGTCGCCCCGCAGGACGCGCTTGACCTGGCCTGCGGCACCGGCGCGGCGACGCTGGCCCTGGCGGACGCCGGGCTGCGCGCCGTGGGGGCGGACCGCGCGCCGGCGATGCTGGCGATCGCCCGGGGCCGGGCGCGGGACGCGCGGCTGGACGCGGCCTTCGTCGAGGCCGACATCCGCGACCTGACGCTGGGCGAGGAGGGGGACGCGTTCGACCTCGTCACCTGCCTGGGGGCGCTGGACGAGCTGGCCGATGACGGGGACCTGGCGCGGGTGGTGCGCGTCGCCGCGGGGCTGCTGCGGCCGGGCGGACGCCTGGCGTTCGACCTGCCGCCGGCCGAGCTCCTGGCGCAGGGCGAGGCCGACGCGGTGCTGCACGACGGCCTAGACCACCTGGTGTACGCGCGGCTGACGCTGGACGAGGGCGCGCGGGGCGAGCGGCAGGTCGTGTGGTTCGTGCGGGAGATCGAGCGCTGGTGGCGCGGCGAGGAGACGCACCCGCTGCGCCTCTGGGCCGAGGACGAGGCCCTGGCGGCGCTGGCGGCGGCGGGGATGGCGCTCGAGGAGCGCTGGGAGACCGAAGGGGGGCGGGTGGCGTATGTGGCGCGCAGCGAGCACACAGCCGAGCAGCGATAGCGGTCGTCCCGCGGCGCGGGGCGGCACCGACGCGCTGGCCTTCTTCTACGGCCTGTGGGCCGTGGCCGCGCTGAGCCGCGCGCTGTACCAGTACCTCGTGCGCCGCCCGCCGGACCTCACGCCGACCCACATCTCGCTCTTCGTGGGCGCCCTGTACGTGCTGATCATCCTGGGCCTGCGCCGCCGCTCGCCGCGCGCGTGGTGGGCCACCCTCGCGCTGCTGGCCGTCGAGCTGGCCGGCGTGCTGGTGGTGGGGACCATCGACGTGCTCTGGCGGCCCTTCCCCTACAGCAGCGTCTGGTCCGGCTACGGCGCCGGCTACCTCTACATGCCGCTCATCCTCCCCCTCGGGGGAGCACTCTATCTGCTGCGAAAAGAGACACGACGAGCGTACGGAGTATTGACAGACGTCTGAGAGGCCTGGGGGAGAGCCCTCCCAGAGTCCCTCTCCCGGCGGCGAGCCCGCCGGATAGCACACAGTGTGAGGCCAACATGACTGACACAACAGCCAAGCGACGAGTCGAGCGCTTCGACCCCTCGATCGAGCCGAAGTGGCGCGACTTCTGGGCGCGCGAGCAGATCTTCAAGGCCGGCCGCCGCGAGGGCGCCCCCAGCCGCTACATCCTGGAGATGTTCCCCTACCCCAGCGGCGACCTGCACGTGGGCCACCTGAAGAACTACGTGATCGGCGACGCCCTGACGCGCTACTTCGTGGTCCGCGGCTACGACGTGCTGCACCCCTTCGGCTGGGACGCCTTCGGCCTGCCCGCCGAGAACGCCGCCATCAAGTTCAAGCGCCACCCGCGCGAGTGGACCTACAGCAACATCGCCGAGTCCAAGAAGTCGCTGGACATCGCCGGCATCATGTACGACTGGGAGCGCGAGGTCACCACCTGCGACCCCGGCTACTACCGCTGGAACCAGTGGCTGTTCCAGCTGCTGTACCGCAAGGGGCTGGCCTACCGCGCCAAGGCCACCGTCAACTGGGACCCGGTGGACCAGACGGTGCTCGCCAACGAGCAGGTGGACAGCGAGGGGCGCTCCTGGCGCAGCGGCGCGAAGGTGGAGAAGCGCGAGCTGGAGCAGTGGTTCTTCAAGATCACCGCCTACGCCGACCGGCTGCTGGCCGACCTGGACAAGCTGACCGACTGGCCCGAGCGCGTCAAGGTGATGCAGCGCAACTGGATCGGCAAGAGCGAGGGCGCCGAGGTCACCTTCACCACGCAGCAGAGCGACAAGATCGTCGTCTTCACCACCCGCCCCGACACGCTGTGGGGCGCGACGTTCATGGTCCTGGCGCCTGAGCACCCGCTGGTGGCGAAGCTGACCACCCCCGAGCGCGGGGCCGAGGTCGAGGCCTACGTGGCCAAGGCCCGCGCCCAGAGCGAGATCGAGCGCACCAGCACCACCAAGGAGAAGACCGGCGTCTTCATCGGCGCCTACGCGGTGAACCCGGTGAACGGCGAGCAGATCCCGATCTGGATCGCCGACTACGTGCTGATGGGCTACGGCACCGGCGCGATCATGGCCGTGCCCGCCCACGACGAGCGCGACTTCGCCTTCGCGCGGCAGTTCGGCCTGTCGGTCATCCCGGTGATCACCCGCGAGGGGGGCGCGCCGAGCGGCGACGAGATGGCCGAGTCCTACACCGGCGAGGGCGGCGTGATGGTCAACTCCGGCCCGATCGACGGCGTCCCGGCCGGCAAGGGCGAGGGCGAGAGCGTCAAGGCCGCGATCGCCTGGCTGGAGGAGCGCGGCGTGGGCAAAGGCACGACGACCTTCCGCCTGCGCGACTGGCTGATCTCGCGCCAGCGCTACTGGGGCACGCCCATCCCGATGCTGCACCTGGAGGACGGCACGATCAAGCCGGTGCCCGACGAGCAGCTGCCGGTGGTGCTGCCCGAGATCAGCGACTACCTGCCGAAGGGCAGCTCGCCGCTGGGCTCGGCGCAGGACTGGGTCAACACGGTGGACCCCGACACCGGCCGGCCCGCCCGGCGCGACACCGACACCATGGACACGTTCATGGACTCGTCGTGGTACTTCCTGCGCTTCGCCGACGCCCAGAACGACCGCGAGATCTTCGGGCGCGAGGCGGCCGCGCGCTGGATGCCGGTGGACCAGTACATCGGCGGGATCGAGCACGCCATCCTGCACCTGCTGTACTCGCGCTTCATCACCAAGGTGCTGTACGACGAGGGGCTGGTGACGGAGGACGAGCCGTTCAAGGCGCTGTTCACCCAGGGCATGGTGCAGCGCCGCGTCCGCACGCCGCTGGAGCCGGCCGGCGAGGGCGAGCTGCGCTTCCCCGAGGAGCTGGCGCGCAAGCTGGAGCTGCCGCGCGAGCCGCAGACGCTGGAGGCCGCCCGCGCCCTGCTGCGCCACGCCGGCTTCACGCTGGAGCAGGACGGCGAGCACTGGGAGGCGGTGTCCGGCCCGGTGACGATGTCCAAGAGCGCCGGCAACGGCATCCCGGTCGGGCCGTTCGTGCGGCAGTACGGCTCGGACGTGGCGCGCATCGTGGTGCTGTTCGCGGCCCCGCCCGAGAACAGCATGGAGTGGACCGACGAGGGCGTGTCGGGCTCGCAGCGCTTCCTGAACCGCATTGTGGCGCTGTTCGGCACGGACCGCGAGGCGATCGCGCAGCACCCGTACGAGGGCCTGTCGCGGCTGCGCCTGGCGGACTTCGAGGGCGCGGACAGGGCGGTCTACCGCCGCCTGCACGAGACGATCCGCAAGGTCACGCTGGACACCGAGGGCTTCCGCTTCAACACCGCCATCGCGTCGCTGATGGAGCTGCTGAACGACCTGATCCGCTACCGCCAGGAGACGCCGAGCGTCACGCCGGCGCTGGCGCTGGCCGCCCACGTCTACGCGCGGCTGCTGGCGCCCTTCGCGCCGCACCTGGCCGAGGAGCTGCACACCTGGATCGGCGGGACAGGCTCGGTGTACGACGCCGGCTGGCCGGGCTGGGACGAGGCCGCGCTGGTGCAGGAGGAGGTCGAGGTGGTGCTGCAGGTGAACGGCAAGGTGCGCGGCAAGATCCTGGTGCCGGCCGGCGCCGACGAGCAGCAGCTGCAGGAGTGGGCGCTGACGAACGAGCGCGTGCTGAGCTTTGTGGGCGGCAAGCCGGTCCGCAAGGTGATCGTCATCCCGGGCCGGCTGGTGAACGTGGTGGCCTAGCACACCGGCCGCGTGGGGCAGACCTGCCCGGTCTGCCCCACCGCACCCCCTCTCCCGCGGCAGAGAGAGAGGGCTCTCCCCCTCAGCGGTCCAGCGCGATCACCAGGTCCTTCGGGAAGGGCGTCAGGCTCTCGAACGTCCCGTCCTCGGCCAGGTAGAACGTGTCCTCGATCCGTACCCCCAGGCCGCGGCTCGGGTAGTACAGCCCCGGCTCGACCGTGAAGACCATCCCCGGCCGCAGCGTGTCGCCGCGGTCCTGCAGCGCCGGGAAGCGCGGGTCCTCGTGGACCTCCAGGCCCACCCCGTGCCCCAGCGAGTGGATGTAGCCCTCCTCGATCGGGTACTTCGTGGCCGTGGTCTCGTGGCCGCGCTCCTCGAAGTACTGGCAGACCATATCCTGGTACGCCTTGCACGGCGCGCCCATCTCCAGCTCGCCCACCGCCTTCTCGAACGCCCCCATCACCGTATCGTAGGTCTCCTGCAGCTCGGGCGGCGCGTAGCCGATCGCGAAGGTGCGCGTCATGTCGTGGTAGTAGCCGCCCGCCTCGCGCGGGAAGATGTCGAACACGATCGCCTGCCCGAGCATGAGCTGCTGCTCCGGCTCGCCGCCCGCGTGCGGCAGCCCCGCGTCCCGCCCCTGCGCGAAGATTGTGTGGTGCGCCTCCATGCCGCGCGCCATCAGCTCGCGGTCGATCAGCGCCTTCACGTGGCCGATCGTCATCGGGGCGCCCGATGCGTCCACCAGCCCGCCGTCCTGCTCACGGCCCGTCTTGATGAAGTCCACCACCGCCTGCACCACCTCGCACGTCTTGCGTCCGGCGCGGCGCAGCGCCTCGAGCTCCTCCGGGTCCTTGGTAAGCCGCGCGTCGGTGATGATGTCCTTCTCGTACTCGGCCACCAGCTCCAGGCCCGGCACGGCCCGCTCCAGCCGGCGCGCCAGCGCCAGGAACGGACCGGCCTTCACCGTGCCGTACACCCCCACCCGGCCGCCGGTGATCCCCAGCTCGGCCAGCATCAGCCGCCGCAGCTCCGCCGCCGCGTCGAGCGGGTCGGGGAAGCGCCCGGCGATCTCGCGCCGGTTCCAGTGGTTCATCGAGATCAGCGCCATGCCGGTCTGCTCGGCCTCGTTCTGCTCCCAGGCGTTGTAGATCAGCGTGGTGGGCTCGCCGCGCTTCTTGATCACGGTGCCCAGGATGGCGCGCCCGCCCACGAAGTAGTTGTAGTCCGGGTTAGCGGCGTGCAGGCCGTCCGGCCCCTCGACGATGATGGCGTCCAGGTTGCGCTCGGCCATCAGGCGATCTAGGTCGCTCTTCAATGCGTTCCTCCGTAGTGCTGTCTGTTGTTCTTCCGCTGCGCGGGAAGGGGCGCCCGCGGCGTCCCGCCCACCTTACCGCCCCCCAGGGCGCCCTGCTGTGCCGAGCGCCTACCCCGCGGCCGGCAGGAACGTGTTCATCCTGGCGCCGCACACGGGGCAGGTGCCGCGCGCCGTACGCCGACCGCTCTCGCTGGTCTCGACGCGCGCACCGGCCATGGTGCGGCGCGCCTTGCAGCGCACGCAGTACCCCTCGATGGGCGCGGTCTGCCGCGCGGGGGCGTTCTCGTGGGCCTCGTGCGCCCGCTGCTCCACGGCCTCGGGCTCCAGCACTGCGCTGCCGGGAGCCTCCTCGGGCGGCGCGGCCTCCTCCGCCGCGCCAAGATGCGCGTGGGGCTCCCCAGCGGCCTGCTCGGCAACCTCCGCCGGCGCTGGGGCGTGCTCGGCAGGCGGCCAGGGGTGCGCCGCCGGCGGGGGCGGCGGGTCAGGGGTGTGCAGCGCCCCCGCCGGCGGCGCGTGCGTGTGGCGCACCGTTGGCGCCGTGAGCGCGCGGGACGGCAGAGCCCTCGGGGCGGACCGCAAGCGGCGGAAGGCCCACCAGATGATGGCGGCGGTCAGGGACAGGAGCAGTAGACGTCTGAGCACGGCAAGCTCCTCATGTAGTGGCTCATCCAGTACGAGTCTGGTCTCTCTGCGCGCAGCGAAGAGCCTGTGCCGGAGATGCTTCGCTGCGCTCAGCATGACAAAACGTCCTCACCCTTGGGCGTCTCTCGCACCATCGGCAGCCCGGCGCGCAGGCAGATCAGGCGGCAAGAGGATGATCTTCGTCGTCCCGCGGAATACATGCTGACGTGGCCCCGTTCTCTCTTGTAGAGGTCGCGACAGCCCCGTTATTGGACACCCCGGCAGTCCATCGAACCCTGGCGCTCTTCTCACTCCTCCGCCCCACGTACACAATCAGCGAGGTGCTTTCGAGGTGCTTTCACGGAAAGCCAAGGATATGTGCGCCCGGCTGTAGGGATGCTCTATCTTCCTAGCCTTGTAGCGACCGCAGCGTCGCCAGGTTCTTCAGGTCGCCCTCCACGTCCTCGCCCTTGGGCGTCTCCAGCACCATCGGCAGCCCGGCGAAGCGCGGGTCGTTCACCAGCAGGCGGAAGGCCTCCAGGCCGATGCACCCCTCGCCGATACTCGCGTGGCGGTCCACGCGGCTCCCCAGATCCTTGAGCGAGTCGTTCAGGTGGAAGGCGCGCACGCTGCCGAGACCCACCGTGCGGTCGAGCTCGGCCACGGTGGCCTCGTACGCCTCTGGGGTGCGGATGTCGTAGCCGGCGGCGAAGATGTGGCAGGTATCCACGCACACCCCGAGCCGCTCGGGGTGCGCCGAGCGCGCGATCAGCTCTGCCAGGTGCTCGAAGCGGTGTCCGAGGCAGCTCCCCTGGCCGGCGGTGGTCTCCAGCAGCACCGTCACGCCCCGCCCCGCGCCCGCGGCAAACAGCCCGTCGAGCGCGTCGGACACGCGCCGGAGGCCGCAGTCCTCGCCGCTGCCCACGTGCGCGCCGGGGTGGGTGACGAGGTACGGTATGCCGAGCAGGGCGCAGCGCTCGAGCTCCTCGCGGAAGGCCTCGGTGGACTTACGCCACAGCTCGTCGCCCGGCGCGGCCAGGTTGATCAGGTAGGAGTCGTGCACCAGCGCGGCGCGGATGCCGGTGCGCTCCTGCTCGGCCAGGAACAGCGCCACGTCCTGCTCCAGGATGGGCTTGGCGCGCCACTGCTGCTGGTTCTTGCTGAAGATTTGGATGACGTCGCAGCCCGCGCGCTCGCCCTGGGCGAAGGCCCGGTGCAGGCCGCCGGCAATGGAGGTGTGGGCGCCGAACCGCATCGAGAGTGCCCCCCCGGTACACGTGTCCGCGCCATTATAGGGGACGGGGCGAGCTCTCACAAGGTGCGCCCCCTCTTGCGGAGCCGCAAGAGGGGGCGCACAACGCGCGGGGTTATCGTCTCCGTTCGGCCTTCAGCCTTCAGTTCACTCGACCACCACGCTGCCGAGTGTCGTCCAGGCACCGGCGTTACCGGCCTTGTCGAGCGGCTGGACGCGCAGCAGGTAGCTGCCCGGGGCGAGGGGCGGCGTCTGAACCTCGGGGGTGGGGACGAACCAGTTCGATGTTCCCGCGGGGTCTACGCCGAGGTAGATGCGGTACCCGGCCACACCCGAGCCCTCATCCGCGCCGGGGGCCCAGGTGAGGGGCACGGGCGCGCCGGCGGGGGCGCGCAGCACCTCGGGGAGGGGCACCACTGTGGGCGGCGCAGTGTCGGGGGGCGGGGCGACCTGCCCGCCGGCCGTCATCACCGTCCCGCCGTGCTGGCTACATCCGCCGATCTCCGGCAGGCTGTACCCCTCGGCGAACGTCAGCGGCACCGACTGGCGGTTGCGCGCCCAGGCACCCTCGGCAGTGAAGGCGGTGAAGTGCAGGTGCGGCGTCCCGGGCGAGCCGCGGTCCCCCACGGTGCCCACCACCGCGCCGCGCGCCACCTGCGTGCCGGCCTCGGCTACTGCCACGCTGTCCATGTGCGTGTACATCGTGTAGAGCCCGCCGCCGTGCTCCAGGATCAGCGTGCCGCTGCGGCGCACCCAGATGAACACCCTGCCGTCGGCCGCGGCGCGCACCGGCGCTCCGAAGGTGCGTCCCTCGGCGCTCACCAGATCCAGTGAGTAGCGGTCCCAGCTGTTGTGCGAGCCGCAGGCGTAGCCCTGGAGGATCAGCCACGGCTCGCCGGGCGGGGTGGGCAGCAAGAGCTGCGGGCGGGCCTCGGGCGGGGACTCGGCGGGGGAGCCGGCCGGCGCGGCCGAGGCCGGCGTAAACGAGAGAAGCCCTATCAGAAGTGTGATCGCGAGCGCCAGAAGGCGCAGAGGCGCAGTGCTCGAGAGGCAAGTGCGCGCAGCAAGATGCGATCGAGGCATTGTTCCTCCTCGGTCGATGTATCGAGCGCGGATACCGTGTTTTGATACGCACTCTCTGTCGGGGCGCGAGGATAGCATAGAGGGGGGGACATGTCAAACGAGGGTTAACGAGTCTGGGCAGTAATAAACGAAAGCGGTGGAAGCGGCCCGGCGACAGACACCGCTGCACTCCATTGACAGTGGCGCGAGTGCGCCCTATAATGGAGGGCGCCTCTGGTATACCATCATACCGCGCTGATGCGGATGTCCACACGGCGGAGGACATGTGATGCGCCAAAAGGACGCAGTTCACCCCCAGCGGCGCGGTGATCAACATCGCCTCGCCCACCGCCGTGTGGCCGACTGCGCGTCGGGCTACACCCCCTACAGCGCGAGCACAGCGCCCTTGCTCGCGCTCACCCGCGTGATGGCCGCCGACTACGGGCGCGACAACATCCGCATCAGCGTGATCGCGCCCGGGGCCACCGACACCGCCCTGATCGCCGAGCTCCTTCCCGACCCCAGGCCCGCGCGGGGCTCGCCACGGCGATGGTGCTGCCGCGCATCAGCCGACCGAAGTGCGCGGCAGCAGTGGCAGTGCTCCTGGCCTCGTCCGCGGCCGCCTTCTGCACCGGCGGGGTCTCCAGCGTGGACGGCGGGCAGACAGCGCGCTGAGTCGAGAACAGGAGAGCCCCTATGCTCCCCGCAAACGTGCTGTCCTACGGCTCGGACGAGCCGCTGCCCGCGCAGGTGCCGCTCCGCGCCGGCCCGCTCGCGCTGATCTACGAGGCGGGCGACCTGCGCTACGTGCGGCTTGGCGGCCGCGAGGTCCTGCGCCGCATCTACGCAGCCGTTCGCGACCGCAACTGGGGCACGGTGCCGGGCGCCCGCACCAGCGAGCGCGTCGAGGCCGGGCCGGACTCGTTCCGAATCAGCTACGACGTCACCCACCGCCAGGGCGACATCGACTTCCGCTGGTCGGCCCTGATCACGGGCGCGCCCGACGGCACGATCCGCTGCGAGATGGACGGCCAGGCGCACAGCTCCTTCCTCCGCAACCGCATCGGCTTCTGCGTGCTGCACCCCGCCGAGTGCGCCGGCGCGGCCGCCACAGTCGAGCGCGTGGACGGCGCCTCTCACCAGACGCGGCTGCCTGCGCTGATCACGCCCGACCAGCCGCCCGAGCCGTTCACTGATATGTCCGCGCTGGCCCACGAGGTGGAGCCCGGCGTCTGGGCGCGGGTGGCGTTCGAGGGGGACGCCTTCGAGCTCGAGGACCAGCGCAACTGGACCGATGCGTCCTTCAAGACCTTCTCCACACCGCTGCGCCTGCCGTTCCCGGTGGAGGTGCCCGAGGGCGCGCGCGTCAAGCAGACCGTGACACTGACGATCAACGCTAGACGAGAAACGCGAAACGCTCAAGCTCGTACGTCGATTGACAGCACCGGCAGTGATAGCAACGCCCTGTTTTGCGTCCAGCCTTCATCGTTCAGCCTTCCCCCCCTCGGCCTCGGCCTCGCCAGCCACGGGCGCCCGCTGACCCAGCGCGAGGTGGCCCGGCTGCGGGGGCTGCGCCTCGCGCACCTGCGCGCCGACCTGGACCTGGCGCGCGCAGGGGCAGAGGCGGCGCTCGCGCGCGCGATGAGCGAGGCGGCAGCGCTGGACGTGCCGCTGGAGCTGGCCCTGCTTCTGCCCGACGAGCCGGACGCCGCCCTGCGCGACCTGCGCGCGCTGCTGGACCGCGCCCGGCCGCGCGTCGTGTCCTGGCTGATCTTCGCGGCGAACGAGCGGCTGCGCGGCGGGACCCCCACCCGCGCGATCGTCGCAGCCACCCGCCGCCACCTCGCGGAGCACCTGGAGGGCGCGCGCGTGGCCGCCGGCAGCAACAACGACTACATCTTCGTCGGGCGCAACCCCCCGCCCGCCGACCTGACCGATCACCTCTGCATCCCAACCAACCCGCAGACCCACGCCTTCGACCTGGCCTCGGTCACGGAGGCTGTGGCGGCCCAGCAGACGCTGGCCTGGAGCGCGCGCGAGACCTACGGCCAGCCGGTGATCGTGAGCCCGGTGACGCTGCTGCCGCGCCACAATCCCTACGCCACCGGCGCACTCCCTGAGCCGCCCGCCGGCGCGCTGCCGCCGCAGGTCGACCCGCGCCAGATGTCGCTCTACGGCGCGGGCTGGACCGCGGCCAGCATCACGTATCTGGCGCAGGGCGGCGCGGCCAGCCTCACCTACTACGAGACCACCGGCTGGCGCGGTGTGATGGAGTCGGAAGCTGGCTCGCCGCTGCCCGAGCGGTTCCGCTCGATCCCCGGTGCGGTCTTCCCGCTCTACCACGTCCTGGCCGACGTGGGCGACCTGGCGGGCGGCGACGTGCTGGCGGGCGTGTCGAGCGACCCGCTGCGCTTCGAGGGGCTGGCGCTGCGCCTGGGGGGGCGCACGCGCGTGGTGCTGGCGAGCTTCGACGCCAACCCTCAGGAGGTACGCCTGGAGGGGCTGGGCACCCAAGGGCGCGCCCGCGTGCTCGACGCGGCGAGCGCCGACGAGGCCATGCGTGACCCCGAGTCTTTCCGCGCCCGCCCCGGCGACCCGCTTGAGTCCGACGGCGAGGGGCTGCGCGTGCCCCTGCCGCCGTTCGCCGTAGTCACGATCGACTCGCACTGACGCGCGCCAGATCGGGAGCATGACGCCAATGACGCCAGAGCAGAGCCCACCCGACGACCGCTTCCGCGCCGTGACGCGCGAGTCGACCCTCGCCAGCCGCGTGGCGGATGAGATCGAGGCCCGCATCGTCGCCGGCCGCCTCCAGCCCGGTGAGCGGCTGCCCTCCGAGCGCGAGCTCGCCGAGCAGTTCGGCGTGAGCCGCACGGTGATCCGCGAGGCGGTGCGCGTGCTGGCCGCCAAGAGCCTGCTCGAGGTGCGCTCCGGCAGCGGCACGGTGGTGCGCACCCCCACAACCCGCTCGGTGGCGCAGTCCGTGACGCTGCTGCTCCGCACCGGCCAGCAGATCGACCACGCCGCCATCCACGAGGTGCGCTGCGCGCTGGAGGTGGAGATCGCCGGTCTGGCAGCCGAGCGCCGCACCCCCGAGGACCTGACGCAGCTGGAGGGCCTGCTGGACGAGATGGAGGCGCTGGTGAGCGACCCGGCGCTGCTAGTCCGAAGCCGCGACCAGTTCATCGCCAACGACATCCGGTTCCACGCGGCGCTGGCGGTGGCCACCCACAACGCGCTGTTCGTCATGCTGCTCGACTCGCTCGCCGATGTGATGATCGAGGTGCGCCAGATGGGATTCGTGGTCCCCGACTCGCACCAGCAGGCCCTGCGCTACCACCGCTCGATCTATGCGCCGGTGCGGGCCGGCGACGGCGCCGCCGCGCGCGAGGCCATGCGCGCCCACCTCGCCAGATCGGAGCAGGTCATGCGGGCGGGTGTGGCCCGCCTACGCCCGGAGTGACGCCGCGCTTCTAGACGCGCGTCAGCCTACACCCCGCACGATTGCTCTATCGCTCATGAGAGGACACCAGAGATGCGCGCCGCGATCATGGACGCCCCACACCAGATGCGCGTGGGCGAGTGGGACACCCCCAGGGCCGGGCCGGGCGAGGTGCTGGTCTCCGTCAGCGCCACCGGGATCTGCGCCGGCGATATGTACTTCTACCTCGGCAAGAACCCCTACGCCGTCTACCCACAGGTCTGCGGCCACGAGATCGCCGGGCAGGTGGCCGATGTGGGCGCGGGCGTGGCCGACCTGGCCCCCGGCGCGCCCGTGGTGGTCGAGCCGTTCCTCGGCTGCGGCACGTGCTACCCCTGCCGCGTCGGCAAGTCCAACTGCTGCGCCAACCTCCAGATCGTCGGCGTCCACCGCCCCGGCGGCTACGCCGACTACGTCCTCGCGCCGCGCAGCCACGTCCACCCGGTGCCCGCCGGGCTCTCCGCCGTGGACGCGTCCTTCGCGGAGCCCGTGGCGATCGCGGTCCAGTCCTGCCGCCGCGGGCAGGTGGCGGCCGGCGAGCTCGTGCTGGTGCTCGGCTGCGGCCCGATCGGCCTGGCGCTGATCGAGGTGGCGCGCGCCCGCGGCGCCGAGGTGCTCGCCGCCGACACCCTGCCGCAGCGCCTCGAGGTCGCCGCGAGCCTGGGGGCCACGCCCCTGCCGGCGGGGGCAGCGCTCACCCCGGCGGTGCTCGAGCGCACCGGCGGCGAGGGCGCCCCGGTGGTGCTCGAGGCCACCGGCAACCCGCAGGCGATGGAGCAGACGGTGGAGCTGGTGGCGGCCGGCGGGCGCATCGTGATCGTCGGCCTGGTGAAGCAGGGCGTGGGTGTGACCTTCCCGGGGCTGGACTTCACCCGCAAGGAGATGACCGTGGTCGGCTCGCGTGCGTCGGTCGGCTGCTTCCCCGAGTCGCTGGCTCTTCTGGCGAGCGGCGCGATCACCTACCCGCGCCTCGCCACGCAGTTCAGCCTGTGGGACGCCCCGGCGGTGTTCGCGGACCTGGCCGAGCACCCGGCCAACATCCACAAGGGCGTGCTCGTTCGCTGAGCTCGGGTGACACCTGAGGAGGAGCTGTGACCGAACCCTTTCGCGTCGGCATCTCGGCCGGGCTCGCCGGCCTGATCGAGCCGCAGCTGGCCGCCATCTTCGGGCCCCACCCGCGCGTGGCACACGAGCTGATCGAGCCCGTCCAGGAGTTCACCCCAGCGCAGCTCCAGCGCTACGACGCTGTGATCTCGCTCTTCGAGCGCTACACCCCCGACTCGCTCCACGGCGTCGAGCGCCTGGCCGCTATCGCCCGCTGGGGCGTGGGGTACGACATGGTGGACGTGCCGGCCGCCACCGAGGCCGACGTGCTGCTGGCGATCACGCGCGACGCCGTGCGCCGCCCGGTGGCCGAGGCGATCGTCGCGCTGCTCCTGGCGCTCACCCGCAACATGCTCGCGCTCGACCGGCTGGTGCGCGAGGGGCGCTGGGGCGACAAGGGGCGCTACCCGGGGCTCGGCATCGCCGGCCGCACCCTCGGCACCGTGGGCGTCGGCAACATCGGCGCCGAGCTCGTGCGGCTGCTCCGCCCCTTCGGCCTGGCGCGCGTCCTGGCGTTCGACCCGTTCGTGACCCCGGCGCAGGCCGCCGAGCTGGGCGTGGAGCTCGCACCGCTCGACGTGGTCATGGCCGAGTCGGACTTCGTCTGCGTCAACTGCCCGCTCACGCCCGAGACCCGCCACCTGGTGGGCGAGCGCCAGATCGCGCTCATGAAGCCCACTGCTCTGCTGATCAACACCGCCCGCGGCCCGATCGTGGACCAGGGCGCGCTCACCCGCGCGCTCCAGGAGCGGCGCATCGCCGGCGCCGGCCTCGATGTCTTCGAGGAGGAGCCACTCCCGCACGACCACCCGCTCACCCGCATGGAGCATGTTATACTCGCGCCGCACGCGCTGGCGTGGACCGACCAGCTCGCGCGCGACAACGGCCTCGGCGCGTGCCGCAACGTGCTCTCCATCCTGCGCGGCGAGGTCCCCGAGCACACTGTCAACCGCGACGTCGCGCGGCGCCCCGGCTTCCAGCGGAAGCTCGCGGCGCTGCGGGCGCGCTGGGAGGAGCATCAGTGAAACCCAATCGCCTCAAGCAGGCCCTCGGCGAGGGCCGTGTCCCCGTCGGCCATATGGTGCTCGAGTTCGGCACCCGCGGCGTCGCCAAGATCCTCGAGTCCGCCGGCGCCGACTTCGTGGTGATCGACATGGAGCACAGCGCCTTCGACGCCGCCGACGTGGCCGATCAGGTGGCCTGGTTCAAGGCCACGCCGATCGCGCCCTTCGTGCGCATCCCGCAGGCGCTCTACCACTTCGCCGCCCGTGTCATGGACGCCGGCGCGCTCGGCGTGATGGTCCCCAACGTCGTCAGCGCCGAGCAGGCCCGCGCCGTGGTGGACTCGGTCAAGTACGCGCCCATCGGCCGCCGCGGCGTGATTGTCGGCGGCGCCCACGGCGACTTCCAGCCGTCCGACATCCGCACGTTCCTCGACCGCTCGAACGAGAACACCACCGTCATCTGTCAGATCGAGAGCCGCGAGGGCCTGGCGCAGCTCGACGCGATCGCGGCCGTGCCCGGCGTGGACGTGCTGTGGGTCGGCCAGGCCGACCTGACCACTTCGCTCGGCATCCCGGGCGCGTTCGGGGACCCGCTGTTCCTCGATGCCCTGCGCGCCGTGGCCGACGCCGCCCGCCGCCACGGCAAGGCCGCCGGCATCCAGCCCAACACCCTCGCCCAGGCCGAGGCGTGGATGGCGCTCGGCTACAACGTGATCTCCTACAGCGGCGACTACTTCGTCTACCAGAGCGCGATGGCCCAGGCGATCGCCGCCGTGCGCGCCCTCGACCGCCCGGCCTGAGCTGGAGAAGAGCCTGGGGGCGCCCGCCCGCTGTGCGCGCTGCATCCAACGCCCTACCGGCCCGACACCCACTGCCGGCAGGAGCGCCCCTCCAGTCCCCCGGCGCCCACGGGAGCCCACGACAGAGCTCAGCGGCGGACAGAAAACGTGAGCGAGCTGTTTGGCACATCACACGGTGACGCCCCCGCCTCTCTTACGCTACTGCACAACCACACGGAGACATCCATGACTCCCACGCGCAGCACGAGCGAGACCCTCGCCGCGCTCCCCCCCGAGTGGCCCGACGACCCGCTGCCCGCGGTGCGCGCGCACCCCGGCCGCCGCACCGTCGTGGCGCTCGACGACGACCCCACCGGCACGCAGACGGTCCACGGCGTACCGGTGCTGACGCGCTGGGAGCCGAGCGCGCTGCGCGCCGAGCTCGAGCGGCGCCCGAGCGCGCTCTACGTGCTCACCAACTCGCGCAGCCTCCCCACAGCCGCCGCCGTCGCCCTGGCCGAGGAGGTCGGGCGGAGCCTGGTGCTGGCCGCCGAGGGCCTGCCCATCGCCGTGGTCAGCCGGAGCGACTCGACGCTGCGCGGCCACTTCCCCGCCGAGACCGACGCGCTCGCCGGGGCGCTCGGCGGCTTCGACGCGACGGTCCTGGCGCCGGCCTTCATCCCCGGCGGGCGCTACACGATCGGCGACATCCACTACGCGGCCGAGGGCGACGCGCTGGTTCCCGCGGGCCAGACCGAGTTCGCCCGCGACGCGGCCTTCGGCTACCGGGCGTCCGACCTGCGGCAGTGGGTCGAGGAGAAGACCGGCGGGCGCGTCCCGGCGTCGTCCGTGGCCTCGGTGGGCATCGACGACATCCGGCGCGGCGGGCCGGCGCGCGTGGCCACGATTCTGCAGGGCTTGCCGCGCGGCGCGGTGTGCGTGGTGAACGCCGCGAGCGACCGCGACCTGGCGGTGGCCGCGCTTGGGGCGCTGGAGGCCGAGGCGGGCGGCAGGCGGCTGCTCTACCGCACCGCCGCGTCGTTCGTGCCGGCGCTGGCCGGGATCGCGCCACGCCCACTGCTTGGTCTAGAGGAGCTGAACCTGCCACCCGGCGGCGGGCTGATCGTCGTAGGCTCATATGTGCCCAAGAGCTCCGGGCAGCTCACCGAGCTCCTGACGCTGCCGGGTGTCGTAGGCATCGAGCTGGATGTAGCTGCGCTACTGGACCCGGTGGCGCGGGCGGGGGCCATCGCGCGGGCCGTAGGCCAGGCGGAGGAGTCCCTGGCCCGCGGCGCCGACGTAGCGGTGTACACCAGCCGCGCGCTCGTGACGGGCGCGGACGCGGCGGGGAGCCTGGCGATCGGGCGGCGCGTATCAGAGGCGCTGGTGGAGCTGGTGCGGCGCGTGGCCGTGCGGCCGCGCTACCTGCTGGCGAAGGGCGGCATCACCAGCAGCGACGTGGCGACCGAGGGCCTGGGCGTGCGGCGGGCCGAGGTGTTGGGCCAGCTTCTGCCCGGCGTCCCCGTCTGGCGCAGCGGCCCCGAGTCGCTCCACCCGGACCTGGTCTACGTCGTGTTCCCAGGGAATGTGGGCGGCCCACGCGCCGTAGCCGACGCCGTGCTCGGGCTGCGCGGGGCGCCGTAGCGAGCGCCGCGCGCGACCCCGGGTTATCGTGGAGGACGGCTGTGCCGTATACTTCCCCGCAGCGCCCGGCGGGCACTCGTGCCCGCCAGACGCGCGCAGCCATCAACTCAGCGAGGAGGCACACCGTGACAGAGCACGGCATCGGCACAACCACGGTCACGCAGGTCGGCATCATCGTCCGAGACATCGAGGCCAAGGCGCGCGCCTGGTCCGAGATCCTCGGCCTGCCGCTGCCGGAGATCGTCATCACAGACGTCGTCGACGTCGCGCAGACCGAGCACCGCGGCGAGCGGACGACTGCGCGGGCCAAACTGGCCTTCTTCCACATGGGGCAGGTGGACATCGAGCTGATCGAGCCGATCGGCGAGCCAAGCACCTGGAAAGAGCAGCTCGACCAGCACGGCGAGAGCCTGCACCACATCGCCTTCAACATCAAGGGGATGCCGGAGCGGCTGGCGTACCTGGCCGGCAAGGGCGTGCCGCTGGTGCAGCGCGGCGAGTACACCGGCGGGCGCTACGCCTACGTGGATGGGAGCCAGCAGCTGGGGGCCATCCTGGAGCTGCTCGAGAACGACTGACCCAACGGCGGGTGTGGAGGGCTTCGCCTTCCACACCCGCCAAACACTCGACCACCGCGCCAACCGCACCTGCACATGCCGCCGGCCTGATTATGCCCGCCGCACCCTGCGGCGCACGGCCCCCACGAAGAACTCCAGCGCCTCGACGCGCAGCGCCAGGCAGAGTCCTCCGTAGAGCGCCGCGCCCGCCCCGCCCCCCAGCAGCACCGTGACGAGCGGGTGAGCGCCCGGCCCGAGCAGCCGCGTCGCGCCCCAGGCCACCAGGAACAGCGCCGCGCTCGCCAGCGCGCTCTTGATCAGCGCCTCGCCCAGCCGCAACCCACCCAGGTCCACCACCCTGGGCGCCAGCAGCAGCAGGATCAGCAGGTGGCCGATCCACTGCGCCGTGTTGCCCAGCACCAGCGCCTCGATCCCCAGACCGGCCCCCAGCAGCGCCAGCGCGGTGACGGCGTAGATCCCGATCGCCGCCCCCTGCACCAGGTTCGGCGTCAGCGTGCGCTGGCGGGCGTAGAACGCGAACAGCAGCATCTGGTCCACCGCGGCGGCCGGCAGGCCGGGGAGGTAGAGCAGCAGCGCCCGCGCCGTGGCCAGCGTGTCCTCAGGGCCGAAGTCCCCACGCTCGAATAGCAGCGCCACCACCGGCCCCGCCAGCGCCGCCAGGCCCGCCGCCGCCGGCAGGATCAGCAGCAGCACCACCTTGATGCCCATCGCCAGCGTGCGGCGGAAGTCGGCCTCCTCGCGCGCCTCGGCCTGCCGCGAGAGCGTCGGCAGCACCGCGAAGGAGACCGCCGCCGCCACCAGGCCGAGCGGCAGCTGGATCAGCGTGGTCGCGTAGCGCATAGTCGGGAGCACAGCCGTGTCCAGCCGCGAGGCCAGGTTGCGGTCCAGCACGATCCCCACCAGCGAAAAGCCGATCCCGAGCGCCACCGGCGCGTACAGGCGCAGGATGCGCCGCACGCCGGGGTGGCCCAGATCGAAGTGCAGCAGCGAGGGCCGCGGGCCGCCCGCCGCGCCGCGCATGCCGCGCAGGCCCGGTAGCTGGAGCGCCACCTGGAGCGCAGAGCCGAGCAGGACGCCCACCACCAGGCTCATAGGCCCGAGCGCGGGCGTAAGCGCCAGCGCACCGGCGATGATGCCCAGGTTGAAGGCGCTGGTGGTAAAGGCAGGCAGCAGGAAGCGCTGCCGCGCGTAGAGCAGCGCCGTGATTAGCCCCGAGAGCCCCATAAGCACGGCGCTCGGCAGCAGCAGGCGCGTCATCTGCACCGTCAGGTCGCGCACGTCGGTGGGGAAGCCCCCCGCAAGCACCGTCACCGCCAGGGGCGCCTGCCACACCAGCAGCGCGCAGACCCCCGAGAGCGACAGCAGCGCGACGCCGAACACCGTCGAGGCCACACGCCATAGCTCGGCCTCGTCCTTCTCAGCGTAGGCGCTGAGTACCGGCACCAGCGCGGCGCTGATGGCCCCGTTCACCAGCAAGTCGTACAGGATGGTAGGCACGGTCGAGGCCGCGGTGAAGGCCGCGACCTCGGGGCCACGCCCGAACACGCCGGCGATCGTAGCCTCGCGCACGAGGCCGATCAGGCGGCTGGCGATGTTTCCGGCGGCGATCAGCAGCGCGGCGAGGGCAATGCGGCGTGCGGTTGAAGAAGGTGAGGTCATAAACAAAACGCCGAACGCCGAACGCCGAACAATGAAGCCGGGATACGATCGACGATGTACGGAGCCGATCGTAGCCCGGCCTGTGCAGCCTTCAGCGTTCAGTCTTCAGTGTTAAGGCGTAAGCGGCTCGCCCCCGGCGGTCATCTTATCCACGATCTCGCGCACGGCGACCGGATCTGCGGCGAAGGTGGCCGGCCCCTCGAGGGCGACAATCATCTTCGAGTCGATCGCGTAGCGCTGGACGCTCTCGGCGGTCAGGCGGGTGCCGACGCGCGCCAGGCCCAGCATCTTGCTGCGAGGCAGGTCGGTGCGGATATAGTCGCGCAGCGCCCCCGTGTAGTCATCCAGGCTCGTGAGCTGCGCCAGAAGCCCCTGCTCGCGCACGCGGTCGAAGATCGCCATCAGAACCTGCTGCTGCCGCTGGTTCCGCCCGAAGTCACTGTCGGCGTGACGGGTTCGTGCGTAGATCAGCGCCCGCTCGCCGTCCAGACGCTGCACGCCGGCGTCGAAGTGGACCTCCATCGTCCGCACATCGCCTGGAAACTCGTCCATCGGGTACTTCGGGTCGTCGATCGAACGCGGCACGTCGACCTCGATCCCGCCGATGCGGTCGATGACGGTTTTGAAGCCCTCGAAGTTAATCAGGATGAAGTGGTGGACCGGCACGCCCGCCAGGCCGCTGACCGTCTCTTTCACCAGCGCTGCGCCGTAGCCCGCGCCATACTTGCGCTCGCCGAGCGCGTAGGCGGCGTTGATCCGGCCGTAGCCGTGGCCGGGGATCTCCACCCACAGGTCGCGCGGGAACGAGAGCAGGCTCACGCGGTTGGTGTGCGGGTTCAGGTGGACCAGGATAATCGCGTCGGTGCGGCTGGGGAGCTCCCCGGCGCGCGCGTCGGTGCCAAGGAGCAGGATGTTCACCGGGTCATCGGTCTCCGGCTGCGGCACCGGCTGTGGGGGCGGCCCTTCCTCGGCCTCCAGCCCCTCCCCGGCCTCCAACCGCCCCCCGTCCTCCACACGAGCTTCGGACTGAGCCACGTCACTCGTCAGGGGCTGCACCGTCTCGCCCGGCAACGTCACCGGAGCGACAATCATCGCGTCGACATCGTCGAGCGCTCGTTTCCACTCAAGGCCCAGGCGGATGGCTGCCGTGGAGAGGACCAGCACCGTGAGGAGCAGCGCGCTCACGAGGAGGCGGTTTCGTAGGTACGGTGGTCGACGATCCAAAACGACAACTCCACACACGCCCGTCGCATGCACGGCGACAGGTAACTTGCATCCAGGTGGACGCAAAGTACTATACCACATGTTGCATCGCGGGCTTCCCGGTCGCCTGAGCGATCCCTCGCCCCCAGCAGCGCGCATGCTGCCGCAGCACCTCTCCGGCCGCCGGAGGAGGGTATATCAGGGGAGGCCGGTCCTCCCGCTATGGTCAACAAACATTGGCAACTCTGGTGCCACGACATCACACCGCTGACACACGCGCTCTGACCGGTTTCACTATGGGAGAAACTTCAGCGGGTTCACCGGGCGGCCGTTGACGGTCACCGTGAAGTGCAGGTGGACACCGGTGGAGTACCCACCGCCGGCCCGGTCGTAGGTGCTGCCCATCAGGCCAATGCGATCGCCGGCCTCCACAGTATCCCCCCGCGCCACACGCGGCTTCTTGAGCAGGTGCCCGTAGATCGTCATCACGCCCTCGCCGTGGTCGATCCGCACGCAGTACCCATAGCCGCGGCACCAGCCCGCCTCGGTAACCCGCCCGGTGCGGGCAGCGAAGATCGGCGTGCCGGCCGCGTTGGCGATATCGAGGCCGTTGTGGAAGCTGCGGAAGGGGACGGAGCGCCAGCCGAACGGCGAGGTGAGCTCGCCATACGAGGGCCACACCCAGCGCGGCGGCGGTGGCGGGAAATCGTTCGTCTCGGGCAGGGCCTCGAGCGCACCGGGCGCGAGCCAGATCAGATCGGCGCGCACCCAGCCCTCGCCCAGCTCGCCCGCCCCCACCTTGACCCAGTCGTCATGCCGGGCGATCGGCTCGAGGAGATAGTCGGCATCGAGCTCTGCGACGCGCTCGTAGGCGCGCCCGGGACCGGCGCGCAAGTTCGTCTCGGCCTCGCGCACTGCCCCGGCGAGTACGGCGCGCAGCCCTGCCACGCCACCATCGGCCGCAGCGACACCCTCGGGCAGTGGGGTCGACCCACCCGGGACGAAGATTTCGCGGCCGGCCGGCGGCGCTTCGCCCGCACGCAGGCCGTTGGCCGCGACCAGCACCAATGCCTCGGGAGGCACGCCGTACTGCGCGGCGATCGACTCGATCGTCTCGCCCGCTTGGACAGTGTGGGGCACCCCTGAAACACGCGGGACGCGCAGCTCACGCCCCGCAGGCAGGAACACACTTTGGCCCAGCCCGTTGGCCCAGAACAGCGTCTCAGCAGTCACGCCGTAGCGCGCCGCAACATCGCCGAGCGTCTCACCCTCTGCGAGTGTGTGGAAGGTGGGATACGCCGGCGAGGCCAGGGCCCGCAGCGGGCGCAGCGCAATGGCCTCCTCCCCGGCAGCGCCGGATGGTGGGACATATGCAGGCGACACCTGCATGTCGGCAAACGCTGCCGCAGGCGCAGCCGCAGAAGGCAAAGCCGTGAGAGATGCCGGCCGGACGGCGGCGATCGCAGCGGACAGCACCAGCAAGACGGTCACACCGTGAGCCACGGAGTGCGGTCGCAGCGCCGCGAGGAGCTGATCACGCCCGAGGACGCGCGGGTTCGGAAGAAAGGGGCGGGTGTGAGGCGCCGAGGGAACAGGCTCCCCATCGAGCCGCGCGCGTGCGGCCCGCGCCGCGTAGTCCGCGCGCACGGCGGCGCTCCGAGGTGTGAGCGCTGCAAGCTTCGCCAGAGTCGCACGCCGCACGCGTAAGCGCGCTGTGCGCCACGCCGTAGTCATCCACCGCTCTGCGGCACGGTGCTGTACCCTGGGCACCCTGGCTGATTCCGCCATGCTAAGTCTACATATACCCATGTGAGTACTAAGACGACTACGATACCGCCGCCGATGGGTTCTGTCAAACCGGAAAGCCCTCGCTGTGCTCCGCTATGGCCGTGTTCGGGACGGCCGTGACCGGTCTCCAGCTCTCCTCTCCGAGAACGCACCAGATCGCATAGACCACTCGCTCGTCATGGGGCTGGTTGCAGATGATTGGCGACACTTGGTGTGTTACATCTGTAGCAATGCACATACATGCCATGTTTTGCACAGACTCATTTGCACCGTGCACTATGTACAGGACACGAACCGCGACATTTTATCTTTTTATATACGATAATAGTACTGTGTCCTATTAGCCATACCAATCAACCGACAAAGGGATATTCGTATACTATAAAAAGTACACACGCCCCCGATATACTACCGGGTGTAACGACCTCCTGGACGTCCTTCAGCAGACGCTCGATCTGCGCATCCAAGCGAAGCCGCTCCGCGGATGAGCGGTAGTTTCGCACAGAACTTGTGCGAGCAATCAGCGTTTCTCACGAACGCGCGTACGGAGAATTTCCAGTGTCTCTCTCTAGCCAGCCACAGAACCCAGCCGCCGCTCATAGCCAGACCAACACATCCTGGGCACTCTCAGCCCACACCAGCGCACCCGAGCACGATATCGTCCAAGTGCCCCGGTTTATTCTTGAGCGGCTCCTGACGCACGCCGTGGCAGGCAACCGTCGGTTTCCGACCAGGCACCTGTTTCAGGCAATCCAGATGCTCCAGCACATCCTCACCAGAACTGACTAACGCTCACCCCAAGAGATAGCCCGGCAGACGGGTACCGATCTGCGGCCGGCCGTTTGGCGCCTCCTAAAGAGGCCCAACCGACCGGCCGCTCGCTGTTCGGCTGCGTAGACGCTCGCCATCCTCACTTACGCCCAGTGGGCGCAAGGTCTGTTCGTCGTGCCTTCGCGCGCCAGGAATGTGCGCCGGCAGCATCCCGACCCATCGGAATATCGCTCGACACAAGCGGCTGCACTGTGTTTAGGGACTGTATGACCTCCCGATCCAAACGTCCAGACTCTCACAACGGCCGAGCACTCCAGCACCTGTGGCCAGGGCTCACACCACTATGCATATTGGCTTTGCTTGCGCTGGTGTCCTGCGCCGCACCGACACACCCCACGCCACCCGACCACTCGGGCAGCTGGGTTGACTCTCGCTCACCGCTCGCGCTACTGGCAAGCTCGGGAGCGGTGCCGGCTGACGCCTCCCCGCCGACCGCTCTCTCAGCACCCGCCGCCCTCCCTGCCGAAGCGCAGGCCCGCTGGGCACACCCGGTGGCCGGCTGGATCACCACAGGCGTGGGCGCGGTTGAGCTCACCAGCCTCTCCCCCACGCGCGCGGCCCGCTCGCTCGCGCTGCTCTCGATCGGGATGGATGCCACCCTCGCCACCGTCGATCACAAGCGCGCAGCGGGCCAGGCGGTTTCCTCTGACGCCGCCCTGGCCAGCGCCGCCGCCGCCATCCTGCTCGCAACCCAGCCGCTGCTCACCAACGAGTCGCTCATCGCGCACCACGCGGAGGCCGCCACCTGGGTCGGCTACCACGTCGGGCGCGACACCACCGCCGCTGTCGCCGCGGGCCAGGCCATCGGCCGCGCCACGGCTGCCTCCCTACTCGCCCTGGCCGCCGCCGACGGCGCCGCCGCAGCCCCGCGCACCGAGTGGACCGAGTACGATGCCAACGGCGCCCCCCTGCCCCGCGAGGAGGGTGTGTGGGTGCCCACGCCCCGCATGGCCAAGCCCGGTACGGACCCCGAGTGGGGACACGTGCGCCCGCTTGTGCTCCCCTCCGGCGCCGCCGCCCGCGTCCCGCCCCCACCGGCCTGGAACAGCCCCGAGTTCGCCCAGGTCCGCAGCGCCTTCAGGGCCACGATGGGCAACGTGTCCCAGGCCGACCTGGCCCTCGCGTGGAAGTGGGATCTGCGCCAGAGCACACCGACGCCCGTGGGCGCGTGGTACCTCATCGCCCGCGACCTCGTGCTGCGCGACGGGCTCGACGTCCGCGCCAGCGCGCGGGCCTTCGTCCTGCTCGGCGCCGCCATCAACGACACCGTCATCGCCTGCTGGGAGAGCAAGTACCACTACCGTCTCGCGCGACCCATCCAGTGGATGCAGGCCGAGGTCGATCCCGTCTGGCTCCCGCCGCTGATCGACACACCCAGCCACCCGTCGTACCCGTCGGGGCACTCCGCGATCTCCGCCGCGGCCGCGACGGTGCTGGGGCACCTCTTCCCCGCGGACGCCGCCACCCTCGAGGCACAGGCACACGACGCCTCGCGCTCGCGCGTCGTCGGCGGCATCCACTGGCCGATCGACACCGAGACCGGCGCCGCCCAGGGCCGCCAGGTGGCCGATCTGGTTCTCGCCGCGCTCACCTCGACAACACGGGAGCCGTAAGCCATGCGCCACGCATCCACATTCCGCCGCCTCTGCGCCGTGGCGTCCCTGCTGCTGCTGAGCGCGCTGCCACTCTTCCCTGGGACGCCCCTCAGCGTGACGCCTCCCAAGGCCAGTGCCCACATTACCTCGCTGACACACACGGCCGGGCCCATGACCAGCGTCGTGAGGTGCATCCAGTCGTCGGGCGCGCTCGGCGAGGGCTACGGCTTCAACCCGCGGTTCGTCACGACCTGCTACTCATCGCTGTGGGACTTCTACGACTACAGCGACTCTGACGGCATAGGCACAGGCGACGCGCCGCCCACCGATACGGCCGTCCTGACCTTCGGCGATACCAAGGTGCAGAGCCCCACGACAGGGCAGTGGGTTGACCAGGAGAGCGAGTGGGTCGGCGACCCGATCGGCACCGTCGGCGACGTCGGCGCAGTCTACGGCCTCGCCTACAGCAGCGGGCAGAACACGGACCCGAGGAACATCGCCAAAACCCAGCGCACCTATATCGGGGCCTACACCAAGCGCGGCACGCGCTACGGCGACTCAGGGCCGGGCGCGATCTACGTGCGCGATGGCGCATCATCGCCCAGACCTGTCCCGTACGTCACCATCCCCTCGGTCGTCAAAGGCCCCACTACCGACGCCACCAGGCGCATGGGCGGGGCGGACTGGTCCGGCCAGAACAGCGCCAGCTTCGGCAACGGCGACACGGCGGCGAGCGCGCGGCTGACGACGGGCGGTATCCACAAGCTACGGGACCAGCAGGGTGGCGTGGACTACTCGGGGATCTGGGGCGTGGGCCGCACGAGCCTGGGCGACCTCGAGATCGACGAGAACGAGCGCTTCCTATACGCCGTCAACCTCCACGAGAAGGCCGTCTACCAGATCGATACCTGGTCCGCCACCCCTCAGAGCAGCGTCAGGGCGCTCAAGAGCCTGATATGGGCAGCAGATGTGCCCGAGCCCTGCACCACAGGTGGCATCGGTGGACGTGCGGCGTACCGCCCGTTCGCGCTCGCGCACCGGGGCGGCTACCTCTACGTTGGCGCCGTGTGCAGCGGCGAGGTGGCGAAGTGGCGCAGCCACCTCCGCGCCCGCGTAGACCGCATCGCCATCGACGCGAGCGGCGCCGAGGGCACGTGGCAGAACGTGCTGGCCGAGTTCTCCCTGCACGACTTTGCCTCCCAGCGCAACAGCGGCACCACACGGAAGCTCGACTGGTCACCGTGGGTTGAAGACCCGACCAACGCCGCGTGCAATGGGATGATTGGCGGATCGAGGTACGTCTGCCCGCAGCCGATGCTCACGAGCATCGAGTTCGACGAGCGGGGCAACATGCTCCTGGGGTTCCGCGACCGCTTCGGCGACCAGACGGGGGAGGAGCCCTTCGCAGCGAGCGTCCCCGCCGGGGACATCCTGCGCGCGCCGTGGAGCGGCTTGGGCTGGAGCGCCCCGTCGAGCAGCGCCGGGGGCGAGGTCTACAACGACTACCGCACAATGGCGAACGAGAGCACTGATAAGGTGGAAGTGGCCGGCGGCGCGCTCGCCTACGTGCCGGGCTCGAGCAGCGGCGCGTTCGGCGGGCAAGTTGTCACCACCTGGCTCGACCCGTACAGCGGCACGAGCTACGGCGCCGCGTGGTTCAACGCGAAGGACGGGGGCTCGCCCACCGCGCTCCAGCTCCTCTACAGCGGCGGCACGGTGCTGCGCTACTTCGGCAAAGCGCAGGGGCTCGGCGACCTGGAGCTCCAGTGCGCCTGGGCAGCGCTCGGCGACCGGGTGTGGAACGATGCCGATTTCGACGGCGTGCAGGATGCCGGCGAGGGAGGGGTCAACGGCGTCAGAGTGCAGCTGTTCGCTAAGAGCGACGCGACCTACACTACCCCGCTCGCGACTGTGACGACCGGCGACGTGGACGGGGACGGGGTGGGTGGGGAGTACCGCTTCTACGTCGAGCCGTGGAAGGAGTACGCGGCGCGCCTCGATCCGACACAGTTCGGCGCCACGGGGGCGTTCCCGAACTGGATTGTGTCGCTGCCGAACCAGGGCGGGAGTGACGCTGCCGACAGCGACGCCAACCAGCTCTACCGCGCCATCACAGGGATAGCGGCGCTGGTAGACAGCGAGCAGAACGTCTCCTACGACTTCGGCATCTCGCCGAACCAGGGTACGGGGCAGATTGGCGACCGCGTGTGGAGCGACACGGACGGCGACGGCGTGCAGGAGGCGGGTGAGCCAGGGATCAGCGACGTAACGGTGGACCTGTGGGCCTGCACCGACCTCAGCCGCCTGAGCTGTCCCGCGGGCTTGAACTACGCGAAGTACCGCACAGTGACGACGAATGCGAGCGGCAATTACAGCTTCCTTTCCCTCCCGCCGAGCTTCTACATCATCCGCATCGACGCCCTCCCGACGGGCTACGTGGCGTCGCCCGCAAACCAGGGAGGCAACGACGCGCTCGACAGCGACTTCGCCGCGGGCGACCCGCGGGGTAACGGTGTACTCACCGTGCTCAGCAATTCCATCGACACCAGCCAGGATATGGGCCTGACGCCAAGAGTGGGCGACATCCGCCCGACGATCACCGGCAGCTCCTCGGTGCTCCTCGGCACGGTAGCCTCCTACACCGTCACTGCTGTGGGCGGCACCGCGCCCGCGCAGAACGTGCTCCTCTCCATCGCGCTGCCCGCAGGTGTGGCAAGCGTGAGCGCGCCCGGGGCTGCTGCGAGCTCCGCCACCGCGATCACCTGGGGCATCGGCACGCTCGCGGCGGGCACATCGGCCACGCGCACCTTCGACGTGACCTACAGCACGCTTGGCGCGAAGAGTCTCACGGCCACCATCGCGTCGAACCCTGTAGACGCCAACACCGGCAATAACAGCGCCTCGGTCGCAACCACCGTCACGACGTCCAACCTGGCGGCGAGTATCACGAACAAAGCTACCCTCACCTCCATCGCACCCGGCGAACCATTCGTCTACCAGCTCACGGTCTCGAACCTGGCGTCGCAGCGCGCCGCCTCCGTGCCGAGCGCGATGCTCGTGGCGGCGCAGAACACGGCGGTGCAGGTTGAGCTTCCAGAGGGGCTGACGAACGTCGCGCCGAGCGTGCCGCCCACGTGGACAGTCGTCGGCGACACGACCAGCGGCGGGGTGCGGACCATCCGCTGGAACATTGGAATGCTGGCGGCGAGCACGAGCCAGGGCTTCAGCATCGCCGTGCAGCCCCGCACCACCGGCACGCTGCCCTCGAGCCTGCCCTTCTCGGTGAGCGTGAGCAGCTCGCCGACAACCACGGCCGACGCGACGAGCGACAACAGCGACACGGTGACGACGCCGGTGCGCTACCCGGACCTGGTAGTGGACATGAGCGCCCCGGGGCAGGCGGGCGAGGGGAGCCGGCTCGCCTACACCGTCACCTTTCGTAACGAGGGGGACGAGAGCGCGCTTGGGGCGACGCTGACGGTAACGCTCACAGACGGCGTACTGCTGCTCCCGGGCGAGGTGACAAGCGGCGGCTACATCCTGAGCAACGGCGGGCGCACGCTCACCTGGGCATTAGGGGCGCTCGCGGCCGGTGCGAGTGGTGCAACCATCACTATCCCGACGATGGTGAACGATGAGTCACCAGTATTCTCCCCACTGGTCACCGCAGCCAGCATCACAAGCGCGACCCCCGAGCGCGACCTGAGCGACAACGCCGACAGCGCCAGCACGGCGGTCATCCCGCCACCACCCGCGCCAAGCGGGACGAGCGGCGGTATGCAGCTCGCCATCCACTCGGACCTCGACCCGAAGAGCAACAACACGCTCGCGGCCGACGCCGTGTACCGCTCGGCGGGCACGGAGATCGCCTGGCCGGCGGGCGAGGTGCTGGACTTCACACCACGGGCGAGCGTCGCGCTGCCGGCGATGACGGCCGAGGAGGCGCAGTTCTACGCCTACCAGGCGCGCATCACCGGCTGGAGCATCGTGTCGTTCGGCGCCGACGGGAAGACGGCCAGCGCGAGCGGGGCGGCGGAGGGAGACCGAGATGCGCTCGGCCGCAGCGGCTGCCGCCAGGGGACCACGACCCGCAGCGGGCTCGATGGATGCACCTACAGCTACATCGGCGGGGAGGACGCGACCAGGCCGGTGGAGCAGCAGGCAATGCCGAGCGAGGCGCAGATGGCCTCCCAGGCGCACGTCTACTGGTCGGCGCAGCGCCCGGCGTCGATGCGCGCAGACACCTACACCTACCGCGTGCAGGGGCTCGCGGCCACCAGCCTGACCGTGCAGGTCCAGGTGCAGGTGGACGTGGTGAACCGCGATACCGGGCTCGTGCTTGACACCCGCACCGCGGTCCACCCGCAGACCTACACGGTGCGCCTCGTCGCACCACGAAGCGTGAAGTAACACAGGACACCCAGTGACACAGCCACACATACAAGCCCGCCCTGCCGGGCAGGCCATGGTCGAGCTCGCCGTCGTGCTGATGATCCTGATGCTGCTCGTGTTCGGCGCTATCACGACGATGCAGATCCTGATGACGCAACACACGGTGGCGCAGGCGGTCCGGGCCGCAGCCCACCAGGCTGCGCTGCTGGGCGGGCCTGATGGGCCGGGCGGTGTGCTGAGCACCGCCCCCGGCGAGGTGGCCGAGGCGGCCCGTCAGATTATCGACGGGGGCATGGGCACGAGCTCCGAGCGGGCGACGATCACTGTGAGCTGCAGCGACGCCTCAGGTCGGGCAACCGCGCAGTGCCGCCGCTACAACGCCATCACCGTGCGCATCCAGTACGACGACGCGCCGTGGGCGCCAGTTGGGCCATTCGAGCGGGTGCGCGCCGACTTCAGCGCCACCCGCGCCACGGAGCAAGATCAGCAGTAGGTGGACCAGGAACGACCACCGACCACCGACCACCGACCACTGAGGACTGACCACCGATGAAACACACCACCAGCACGAGAACGAAGCTGCCCAGACGCCTTCACCGTCCGCCCTTCACCATCCAGCGCCACACAGGCCAGTCGCTCGCGATCGTTGCGCTGCTCCTGCCGTTCCTGGGAGCGCTGCTGATGACGGCAATCGAGCTCACCGAGCGGGCGATCGAGCGCGCGATGGTCGAGGACGCCCTGCGTCAAGCAACACGCTCGGCGGCGCAGACCTTTGACTACGCGGCGTTCGCCGCCGACCAGCAGCACCTGGCCTCCGAAGCAGCCCCGACACACACGGGGTGCGACGACGCGCCGGCGGGCAGCGCGCGGGCTGTGGGCTGCGCTGTGCTGCTACGGAACCTCTCAGGGGCGCAGGGCCTCGAAGAGACACCACACGACGTGGCGGCGCGCGTTCTCTGGACGATCCGCCCGAGCGGGGGAAGCTGCACCTTCCCGGGGGGCGAGAGCGTTGCGAGCACCGCGCCCCTGGTATGCGCCAGCGTGCGGCCGCGCCTGGTCGGGCTGCTGGGCTGGGGCAGCTGGACGCCACAGGTCGACGCCGCAGAGACGGTTGACACCGCCGAGTGAAGCCTGAACACTACGGGAGACCTTCTATGTCACTCAGAAACCAGCCCCTCAGCCAGGCCCTCAACCCGCGGCGGGGCAGCATCGCCCCCACGCTCCTCCTCACGCTCGGGATGCTGCTCTCGGCGGGCGCGGCGATCTACGGCTTCCTGGAGAGCCGGCGCACCGAGCGCGTCGTTATCGCCGTGCGGCCCGTGCCGTACGGCCAGCGCATCACTGCAGAGGACCTCGGCGTCGTCGAGCTGCCGCTGCACCGCCCGGCGCAGCTTGCGGGGATCGGGAGCCTGGACGCGGCCGCGGGGCGCTGGGCGGCGCGCGAGATTGGGCCGAACGACCTGCTTCAGCCCGCGATGCTGCTGGACGCCCCGCCCAGCCAGCCGGTCTACCCGAACGGCCGCCGCCTGGCGCGCGACGCGGTGCCGCTGCCCTTCGCCGTTGAGTCGATCGGGCCGCTCACCGACCGGGACCGCGTCAACATCGGCTTTACCGCCGATGACCCGTCGCTCTGCCGGGGCGACGGACCTGGCTCGGCCGGCCGTGGCGGGGCTCGAGCGTACGCCTGCCGCTTCCTCACAGGGCTCTCTGTGCTCTATATCGAGTCCGACGTGGCATACCTCGAGGTGACGCCGTACCAGGCGCACGCGGTTTGGGCGCTCCAGGCGGCCGGCGTCCAGCTCTGGGGTGAGCGCTACGGGGCCGCCTCCGCACCACTGGAGGCCGTTGTGCCCCTTGACGCAGGCAGGATCGACCTGGCGCGCCTGACGGCTAGGCCGGAGGAGGGCAAGACCGAGGGAAGCGCGGAGACAGTCACGCCGACTGCGACTCCCGCTGCACCGGGGAGCGGCCCTCTCCCTGGCGCCGCTCGCCCATAGCCGCTGCATCCGGGCGCGGATCATCCCACTGCCGCCGCACTGTGCCCGAAAGCAGTTCTGACCCTGACAGCCAGATGAGAGGAGAGAGCCCTTGCGTGAGGAAGAGACGCTGTGTAACGAACCCTTCGCCCGGCAGGATGTCGGGCCTCTGCTGGAGCGCCTCCGCATGGCCGTGGAGCGCCGCGAGATCGACTGGAGCCTCCCGCCCGAGGAGTCCCTCGCCCTCCTGGGGCTCACCCACGCCGCGCTGCTGGAGCTCGACGGTGAGCCGTGGTACGGGCCTCTGGAGCACTGGCTCCGTGCACCGCACGTGACCGACATCCTGGTGAACGGGCCCAGCCGTCCGATCGTGACGGTCGAGCGCGGCGCCCGGCAGCACTCCGATATCCGCGCGCACCGCGGCTGGATCTGCTTCGCCCAGCGCCAGCTCCTCCTCCGCAGCGGCGCCGTCGGTGAGTACGGCTTCGACGGGTGGCCGAGACACGCCGTCCTCGGCACGGCGGACCGCCGGTTGCGCTTCAGTGTCACCCGCCCCCCCGCCTCGCCGGACGGCCCGGCGATCGCCCTGCGCCTCCTGCCCACGAGCTGGCGCACCGTGGAAGGGCTGGTGCTCGAGGGGATGCTCTGCCGGGACACCGCGGACCTGCTGACGGAAGCGATTCGGCGAGGCGCGACAGTCCTTGTCGCAGGCGGCACCGGCGACGGCAAGACGACCGTGGCAGCGGCGCTGCTCCAGCGTCTGGGCGGCGAGAGGCGCGTCGTCGTGATCGAGGAGTCCGTCGAGCTCCCCGAGCTCCCCGACAGCGTCGCGATCGAAGTGCTGCACAGCGGCATGACCTTCTCAGAGTGCGTGCGGTTCGCGATGCGTCAGCGGCCGGACCTGATCGCGGTCGGGGAGGTGCGCGGCGAAGAGGCCCTCGCGCTGCTCCAGGCGGCCGCCACAGGGCATCCCGGCGTCGGCACGATCCACGCGCCAGACCTCCAGACCGCGCTGCGAAACCTCGAGCGCATGGCCAGCGAGGGCGGCGTCTCGCCGGCGGTCGCTCGCGGGCTGATCGCCTCCGGGTCTGTGCCGCTGCTCGTGGCGCACGCTGGAAGCTACGGCGGGCGCCGCCGCATCGGACGGGTCGAGGAAGTCCTGGCACAGGGCGCAGGCGGCCAGAGCGGCGACCGCTACCCGACGCACACGCTGATGGCCTACGACGCGCGGGCCGACGAGGTGCGCCGCGAGGGGTGGGCGCAGGGCGGCTGGGGCCGGGGGCATCTGTGACACACGCCGCGCCGCATCTACACCCACCCCGAGAGACCACCCTCCCGGCACTCTTTGTCCGAGTCGAGACCACTACACCTGCCGAAACAATGGGCACATGTAAAGGGACCACGAATGTCTACCATTGAGCTGCTGATTGTCAGCGCGACAACCGGGATCACCGACGCGCTGAGCGACTACGAGGGGATCCAGGTGCTGAGCGCGCCGTCGCTTGAGCGGGCCGCACACCTCCTCACCAGCGACCGGCCGCCGCAGGCGGTATACGTTGAAGACCGCTGTGGCACGACGGCAGAGCTGTGGCAGATCACACGGCGCGCCCAGGCCCTCGGCATCCCTATGCTCGCGGGTCTGCACAGCGCGGCGGCGGCGCAGCGGGACGGGCTGGCCGACGCGGGCGTGAGCCTCACCGCGCTGCACGAGGCCGCTCCACTCGCCGCGTGGGTTGGCCAGCAGCTCGGCGCCCGCGCGCGCCCGGCAGGCCGGCAGGCTCTCATAGCCGTGGCCGGGGCGAAGGGCGGCATCGGCAAATCCCTGGTTGTTGCGCTGCTGGCCGAGGCCCTGCGCCGGCGCGGGCTGCGCGTGCTGGTGGTGGACGGTGACCTCTCCAACTCCGGCATCGTCCCAACCTTCCGCATCCCCTCCGGCTTCCCGTCCTACCTGCACGTTGCCGGGGACGCCGCGCGCAGCGGCGACCACGCCGCCTGGACAACGCAGAACGTGCGCGACTACGTGTACCACCACGCGCCAAGCGGGATCGACTTCCTGCTGGGCTCCGAGGAGACCACCGACGCGCGCGACCTCCAGCGCCCCGAGTGGCTCTCGCTCGTCCAGGCGGTGCGCGGGATGCTGGAGTATGACGTCGTGCTGATCGATACAGGGCCGGAGATCAAGAAGCGGCCGTACGCGCTGCTGGCGGCCAGGGACGGCGGGTGGGTTGTGCTCCCCACACCACCCGGGCGCAAGGAACGCTCCGGGGCGGGGAACATGCTGCGCGCGCTCCAGACGACCGTGCCCGACCGCGACCTGAGCGCACGCTGTCTGCTGCTGTTTATGGACCCGGAGCACGGCGCCGCCGCGAGCGTGGGCCAGATCGAACCGCTGTTCGCGCGGCACTTCCCCCTGACGCGGGCGATCGGCCGCCTCCCGCGCGCCTCCTGGCAGGTGAGCCGCGCCGATGAGGAGGGCGAGCGCTACCTCTCGCCGCTGGACGTCTCTCCGCACAGCCCGCTCTCTCGAGCCACGCACCAAGCTGCCGACCGGCTGTGCGCCGAGGTGGGGCTGCGCCCGCCCCGCCCGATGCCGCGCTCGTCGCTCTGGCAGCGGATGCGCGGCGAGCGCACCGGGGAAAGCCTGGCACTCAGCCTCCCGCTGACCACGCCCGAGCCGGAGGCCCAGCTGTGATGCCATCCGCACCGCTGCCGGCCGGCCGATCCCTGCTTGATCTGCCCGACGAGTCGGCGCCGCCCTCTTCACGCGAAGCCCGTGGCGCCGAGCGGCACCATAGCGGCGAGGTCCTGTCAGCTGCGCGCGACGTCCTGATCACCGCATTCAGCGACGAAGGCCGGCGGCTGCTCGACCCCTTCGCGCCCGCGGCCGAGCGCAACAGCCGCGTCATTGCCGCGCTGCGCGCCGCCGTCGCCGAGCACCGCGCCTCGTCGGGGCCGCTCGCGACTCTCTCCGACGACGCCGACACGCTGCTGGCGCTGTTCGCCGCAACCCTCGGGTGGGGGCCAGCGCAGCGCTACCTGGACGACCCGCTGGTGAACGAGGTGAAGATCAACAACCGCACCATCCTCGTCCAGGAGGCCGGGCGGCCCTTCGTCGTCGCTCCCGAGCAGTTCGAGAGCAACGCCGAGGTGCGGGGCCGCGCCGTGCAGCTCGCCTCGGCCCTCGGCGTCCGGCTCGACGCGGCCCACCCGCAGGAGACCCTCCCGGTGGACCACGGCAGCCGCGTCCACGTCACTATCCACCCGCGCGTGGCCGAGCGCGATGGGGCGCTGGTCTGCATCCGCCGCGGCCGGCGCGGCGCATGGGATCTGGGCGACACCCTACGCCACGGCACACTCGATGCGCCGGTGGCCGAGCTGCTGCGGCTGCTGTGCCGCGCCCGCTGCTCGTTCCTGATCGCCGGCCGGACCGGCAGCGGCAAGACGGGCATGCTCGAAGCGCTGGCGAACTCGTGGCCCGACACGCCGCACATCATCACGATCGAGGACCACGCGCTCGAGATCGGCATCCGATCCGGCGCATCCTGGACCCGGGAGCTCGTGGACACCCAGCGCGACCCGCAGGCGTTCGGACGGGCGGCGCGTGAGGCTCTGCGGCAGACGCCTGGGCTGCTGCTCCCCGGCGAGACGCGCGGCAGCGAGGCGGGCGCGATCCTCGCGCTGGCCCTCTCCGGCCACGCGGTCATCACTACCCTCCACGCCCGCACTGCCGCGGAGGCAGTAACGCGGTTCGCGGGCTACGCGGCGCAGCCCGGCGCCTACATGTACGAGGGGCGCCGCGACAGTGCCCTGCGCGATGCCTGCGCCGCCTTCGACGTCGTCATCCAGCTTGATTCGCTGGAGTCGATCGGCAGGAGGATCGTCGCCGAGGTGGCCCTGCTTGACGGCACGGCAACACAGGACGGCGAGCTCAGGCCGGCGACCATCCCCCTGGCGCTCGCCGCCGTGACCGGCGAGGGCGACGTCCGGTGGGAGACCTTCGCCTGCGCGGAGGGTGGGACGCTTACCTGGCGGGACAGCGTTGACCGAAGCCCAGAGCCGCTGCGCGAGCGACTCGCGCGGCTCAGTGGGCGCCATACCGGCACGACGACCTGGATCGCCGCTGCCCAGAGCGCGGTGGACCGGGCAGAGCGGCTGCTCGGCGCCGGGGAGGCGGAGCGCGCGCTCAGCGCGCTGCGTGAGCCGTGGCGCGAGCGCCGTAACAGCCGGCTGCTGCAAGTGGCACTGCGGGCCACAGAGCTGAGCCCCGAGCGCTTCGCGGCAGCGCGCGTCTCCGCGCTCAGCACCCGGGTGAGCCTCGAGCACCTCATCGCGAAGGCGCGGTGGGAAGAGGCCAGCGCCCTGCTCAGCCGCATCCTGGGCGAGATCGACACTGCCGCGCTCGCCGCCCCACTTGAGGGGTGGGACCAAACGGAGGAGACCGTGCGGCAGGGTCTTGAGCGCGAGGCTGCCGCGGCCCAAGCGTGTGCGGCCGCGGACGCAGCGCTAGGCCGTGGCAACCACCGGGCCGCGCTTGACATCGTCAACGCGGCGCTGCCGCCCGACGGCGCACTCTCGTTAGAAGTGAGCTGCTCACTGTTGCAGAGGCGCGAGGCGGCGCTGGAGGGGCTTCTGCTCAGCGGCGACGCCGACTCGAACGCAGTACGCGCCGTACGGGAGCGCCGGCTGGCCTTGGAGCGCGACCAGCAGCCTGCGAGTTTCCAGAGGAGGAGATGATGCAGCTGAGCAGCGCACCCATCACACACACGGACACCGCCTGGCTCGCGCTCTCCGTGCCGCTCTGGCTGACCGTCGCCGCGGCGCTCGGCGCCACGCTGCTGATGCGCCACGAGCTCCTCGCAGTGCTGTCCACGCTGCTGGCGCAGCGCTCCGCCGAGCGGGCGGCGGATGCGGCGCTTGTGTGGTCTCCCCCCGTGGCGACGCCGGGGCAGCTTCTGGCAGCGGCCCTCGCGTCGGCCTTAGCCGTCACCGCCGGCGTCACGCTGCTGGCGCCAGTCTCGGTGGCCGTCGCCCTCTCTCCCCCCGCGGCCCTCGTCGCGATCTGGATCGCGCTGCGGCTGCTCGAGGCGCGCTACATTGCGGGCCTCGAGCGCGCGCTGCCGGGCGCGGTCGGTAGGCTCGGGGGCTACCTCCGCGGCGGCGCCAGCTTCCAGGCCGCGATCGAGCGGGTGATCGCCGATACGCCCCCCGGCCCGCTGCAGGCCGAGTGGTCGTTCCTGGCCGAGCGCCTTGCGGCGCCACTGTCGGGCGGCGGGCGCGCCACGCCGGCCCAGGCTGTGGCGGCGCTGGCGAGTCAGACCCCCTCGCGGCGCCACGCCGTCCTGCTCGAGCACATCGAGGTGGCGCTCGGCCAGCCGCACGACGTGCTGGCGCGGCGGGTGTCGGCGGCATCGGCGGCGCTCCTGGCAGCCGAGCAGCGGCGCAGCCAGACCGAGACCGAGCTGGCCCAGATGCGCTACAGCGGCATAGCGATCGGCCTGTCCGGCACAGTGATGTGCATCTACCTGGCGCTCACCCAGCCCGACAGGGTCGCGCGGGCATATCAGGGCGCCCTGGGCCTCGTGGCTGGGCTGGCGGTCGCCGCCGCGCTCGTGGCGCCGATCGTAGCCGGAGTGCTCCTGGCGCGCGCGGACGACGCGGACTACTAAGCGTCGCGCCATATCCACAGAGATAAAGGAAGAGGTCCATGTTCAACTTTCTCCTCACGCCGGGGGCGCCATTCTTCGCGATCAGCCTCGCGGGCGTAGCCCTGGCCGCCATAGGGCTGCTACGGGTTGAACGGCTGAGGCTGCTGGCGACCGGCGTCCGGGCAGTGCCCGCGGGCCGCGGAGTAGCCGTCCGGCTCGCCGTCGGCCAGGCCGCGGCCATCCCCCTCTCCGGCGCGGTGCTGCTCGCAAGCCTGGCCGGCGGGCTCAGCGGCGCGGCCCGCGGCCTCGCACTCGCCACAGCCGCGGGAATCTATCTCTACCTCGGCCTCGTCGTCCCGCGCCGGCCGCTGGTGGCGGCCGAGCGCGAGCGCAAGGAGCTGCGGCGGCTGACCCCGGGCTTCGTGAGCTACGTCCGGATCGGGTTGGCGGGCTTCGAGGCGCCCGCGTCGCTGCTCACCCGCTACGTCGCAAGGGTGAGGCCGAGCGCCCTGGCCATGCAGCGCGTGGTCGCCGAGGCGCTGGCTGTCATGCAGGAGCGGCGGATGCGCCCCTTCGAGGCGCTGCGGGCCGTGGCCCTGGCGGGGGGCTGCCGCGAGCTCACCGATATCGCCGAGGCGCTGGCGCAGGCCGAGGCCGAGGGCACGGACGCGCAGGCGGCGCTCGAGGCCTACGAGGCGACGCTGGAGGCGCTGCTGCGCGACGAGTTCACCCGCATGCTCAAGCGTCGCACCGTCTGGCTGCTGCTGGTCGTGGCCGTGAGTCTGGTTGTCGGGATCCTTGGCAACCTACTGTACGTGATGGTCGCAGGGAGTCCGCTGTTTCAAGGAGGTTTGTGAGATGCCCCCGATCGGACGGCCGACAGCTGACCGGGCCCAGGAGGCCCTCGCAATGATCCTGGAGCGCGGTGGCCCCGCGACGCTGCCGAGCGTGCTGACGTCGCAGGACGTCAAGCCGATGATGGGCCGCACGTGGTTCCACGAGGCCCTGCGCCGGGGCGACCTGCCCGGCGTGCAGGTGATGGAGTACGGCGTGTGGCGCTGTGAGCGAGAGACATTTTTGATCTGGCTGCGAGAGGTGAGCGGTGAGACAGGACAGATGGCCATCGCTGGCGGCGATGCTGCGGCACATGCTGCTGCACGAGGAGTGGATGGCGCTGCGGGACGCGGCCGAGCTCTACCGGGTGACGCCGGACACGATGCAGGTGTGGGTGGAGGCCGGCAAGTTCACGGCGCAGCGCATTGGGGATGAGCTGTGGCTGTCGCGCGAGGAGCTCATCTCGGCGCTCCGCCGCCCGCCGGCCGCGCAGCCTCAAGCGCAGCGAGGCAGACGATGACCGCGCCTGGTCACCTGGCCGACGCGCTGCTCCACAGGATGCTTGCCCTCCCCGCGGTCGAGCGCGCGCTCAACGGGGCGCTTGCGCGGCCGCGGGTCCTCCAGACTACCGCCGCGGGCCTGTGCGCGCTCCTCGCGACCATATCGCTGGCCGGCGGACTCGGGGACAGCGGAAGGGGCGCGACCGTCCCGGGATCATGGCCCCAGGCGGGAGAGGCTGCCACCAGCACCCCTTCCGCGTTAGCGGAACAGCGCGGCAGCCCAGCCGATCAGGCGATCGAGGCGGTGGCCGCGTACAACCGGGCCAGCATCGCCGCGGCCGCGCTCGGCGATGGCGGCCTGCTGCTCCCGCACCTCGACCCTGACGGCCCCGCTCGGGCGAGCGCCGAGGCCGAGTACGCGCGCCGGGCGCCGGCAGGGGAGACGCGTAACGCGACGCTGCGGCGCTGGGGCGTGCTCCGCGCGGAGGCGGACGGTGACGTGGCGACGGTGGAGACGCAGGAGCTGTGGGACCTGGCAGTACGGGAGCGGGGGCGGCTGGTGGACAGCCGGCGCGGCGTACTGACGAGGAACGTGTACGCGCTGCGGCTGCGCTCGGAGCGGTGGCTCATTACCGATGTGATATCTGACACGCTGCTGCAGTAGGGGTGTGATGCGCTTGAGAAGACATAACCGGCTGCTGGTCGCGATGCCGCTCGTGTGGGTCCTCTGGCTGCTGGGAACGCCACCGGCCGCGCTTGCTGATGCCCCCGGCACTCGGGGCGAGGAGCCCGCGCCGCGTGGTGGGGCCGGGGGTGTAGGGGACTGGCGCGGGGTTCAGGAGCTCCCGCCGCACACCGTGCTCACCGCGCCAGCCGCGCAGCTCGAGCCAGCGGCCGAGAAGCCAGTCAGCTGGCTCGACCGCGGCGGCAACACCGGCAACTGGGTGATGGACGCCGGGATGGGTATCGCCGGCGGCGCGCTCGCGGCAGTCAACGAGGCGCTGATCGTGGGCGTGACCGCACTCGTGGTGGGCGGTGGGAAAGACTGCTCAGGGACGAGCAACATCATCCTGTGCACGCCGCCGGAGCTGTTCTTCGGCGATGGAGAGCAGGCGCCAGCCTCGCAGCCGAAGGGGGGTGGGGCACAGCCGCTGATCACCGGCCTGTCGCAGACGATCGCCAAAGTGCACAAGGTGCTACGGCCGCTCGCAATCTCGCTGATCGGCCTGCTGTTCGTGATCCGGGTGGGTCGGATGATGACGGAAGGGCCGGCCAGCCTGGCGGCGGAGGGGAAGCAGCTGATCGTGTCGTTCGGCACCGCGCTCGCTTTTACACAGAGCAGCGAGGGGCTGCTGAAAGGCGTGCTGCAACTGTTGAACGGGCTGCACGCGCGTCTGTCGGGCGAGGGGATTGCGGCGCTGCTGGAGCACGCAGGGCGCCCGAACGCGCATCTGAACCTGGGCGTGCAGATCACGCTCCTGGTGCTGGTGATCGTCCTGCTGCTCCTCTCGGGCAAGGCGCTGCTGCGCGTAGTTCACCTCACCATCCTGATCGCCGTCGCGCCGCTGATGGGCGCACTGCTGATGGACCGCTCGACGAGCCCGCGCTTCGGGCAGTGGGTCGGCAAGCTCTTCGACGTGCTGCTCCAGCAGACAGCCTGGGTGTTCTTTTTCGCCGTGGGCGCGGGTCTCTTCAACGCGAGCCAGGCGGCGAATATGACCGACGCGCGAGCCCAGATCATCGCGAACTTCGCGGCGGCGGTGGTGCTCGGCATGGCTGTGGGCGGCGAGTCGATCCTGGCCGGGATCGCGGGCGCATCAGGCGGGCCGGGAGGCCTGGTGGCAGGGAAGCTCGGGTCCGCGCTGAGCAGCCGCGGCCTGATGCGCGGCGCGCGCTGGACGGCACGGACGCTCCAGGCCGGCGGCAGGGGCCTCGGCGACGCCGCGGGGTCGCTGGGCGAAAGGTCCTCCGCCGCTCCAAGCGGCGACCCTCTGAAGAGCCGCGCGGGGCGGCAGGAGGCCTCGCGGGGCGGCGCGAACCCGGCCGCGGCGCGGCGCTACGGCCGGAGCTCCGACGGCGCACCGCGGGCGATGCTCGGCCCGCAGCGCAGCCGGCTCGCGCCGCGTGAGGACTCTGAGCAGCTCACCCGGGGAAGGAGCCGGCCCTCCATCGCCGCTCGTGCGCGACGGGGCCACTCATAGTCGTGACGAATGTGCATACCTCAATGATCACAGGAGAACATCATGGCACCTGTAGTCTGCGCGAGCTGCGGGCTCGCAAACATTCCCGAGCGGTCGAGCTGCAAGCAGTGCGGCGAGTCACTGCGGGCGCCAGCACCAGTCCCCACGGAGGAAAACAGCGTCCAACTCACGCTCGATGAGCGACGGGATATTCTCGACGCGGAGATCGTGCGGCAGGTCACGGCCGGCTGGCGCGTGGTGAGCCGCACCGATACGACCGCGCAGCTGCTAACGGATCGCGGCCCGAACGGCTGCATCGGGTTGTTGCTGCTGATCTTCTTTGTGGTACCCGGCATCCTCTACATGCTGCTCTACAAGGGCTCATCCAGTATGTACATCGACGTGGACCCGTTCGGCCAGGTGCGGCGGACGACGCACGGGTAGGCAGCGCTCACGGCTCACGGCTCACGGCTCACGATGCGGAGCGACAGATGGACGACCAGCACAACAGACAGCCCTCGGCGACGCGGCGACTGGCCGAGGAGGCCGGGTGGCGGGCCGGCAAGCATCTCGCGAAGGGCGCCCTGGCGGCTAAGGGCGGCGCCCTCGCCGTCGCAGCGGGGGTCACCGCCCTCGCCGTGCTGGCTCTCGTCCTTGCGTGCGGCATGACGGGCGCGGCGTTCCAGAGCTCCACGACCGTGTGGCCCGTGCCCAGCTCCACAGACGTCACAGGTGCTCACCGCTCAACCGGCTGGAGCATCACGAGCGGCTTCGGCTGGCGCGACGACCCGCGGGCCCCAGGCACGATCCAGTTCCACGACGGCGTCGACCTGGCAGGCCCGGCGCTCTGCCACGGCTGCCCGGTGGCGGCGATGTTCGACGCGACGGTGGCCTACGTCGGCTGGGACGTACCCGACGCCGCCGATCCCGACGCGGCTGCCGGCGGGCAGATCGTGAAGATCGAGAGCGGCGAGGAGGACTTCGAGGTGCTCTACGCCCACCTCGAGCCGTACCGGCTGCACGTGCAGCTCCAAGGCCGCATCGAGGACCGCCACGGGCGCTACGACGACGAGCGCGAGTACCGGCCGGTCGGGAGGGGCGAGCTCGTGCCCGACATGGCCGACGGGGAGATCAGCATGTGGTGCGACACCATGCCCGGCTTCGTCGCGCGGCGCACTGGCCCCGGCACAGTGACGTTCTCGTACGACCGTCCGGCAAACTGCCGAACGACGGTGACGTGGGGGCGGCGGGGCGACGACTGGGAGGGCTGGATCCCCGACGACCCCCCCGCGCGCGACGGGCAGGCCGCCGAGCTATCGTGGAGCACTCCGCTCGACACGGGGCGTTCGGCAGGGGATGTGGCGCTGCGCTTCCGGGCGCACCTGGTGCCGCCCCCGCCCCCGCCCACCGCGACACCGCCGGTGAGCGGGACGGTCCCGCTGGAGCCGTCGGCTGAGCCAGAGCCGGCCGCCCCTAGCGCGAAAGCCCGCGGCTATCGCTCCGATGACCAGCGCTCGGCACTGCCGCGCTGCGACGCGCTGCCGGGCGGCGGCTCGCGATGCACCTGGGCGCTCGCGGCGATCCCTGAAGCCGAGCCGGCCGGCGCGCTCAGCGGGGACGGCAGAGGCGCGGTGGGGCCTCTCGCGCCATCGCATCGCCAGGACACCGCCCCGCCCGAGACGCCGGATACGGCAACACCGGTTCCGGCCGCGCCCGCGCCCGACCTGGTGGTCTCCGCCCCCTCGCGCGAGCAGGCCGTCGGCCAGGTGTTCACCATCGTGGCCTCAGTGTTCAGCGAGGCAGACGAGCCCAACTCCGTCGCCGTGCGCGCAGCGCTCGACCCGCTGCTCGAGCTGCTCGATGCCTCAGCGGCCGGGGGCGCGTGTACTGTGGCCGGTGCGAGCGCGGAGTGCAGCGTGCGGGCCGGAGAGCGAGCGCCCGCGACCGTGACGATCACCGCGCGCGCCCGGCCTGGGGCGCCGGCGGGCACGCGCCTCACGGCGACTATCACGGCCGAGGCGGAGGGAGTGACGGTGGAGCGCACGGCGATCATCGGGCTCTCCAGCGTGGTGATGGCGCCCGGCCCGTGGCCGCCGCCGACCGCTACGCCAGCCCCGCCGACGCCCACCATCCCGGGCGGCGCGGGCCACCCCGAGCCGACTGCCGCGCCCGCGCCCCTCCCTACGACGGCGCCCTGCATGAGCGCCGTGGCCGCCGCGCTCACCAGACAGGGCGCGCGCTACAGCCAGGGCGGCATCCTCCCCGGCGACCCTCTGGGGGACGACGGGCGGCCCCTGCCGCGCACCGGGCCGCACTCGTTCGACTGCTCCGGGCTGGTGTGGTGGGCCTACGCGCGGGCCGGGGTGCCCGTAGGGGCGACGACGACGCAGCAGCTGGACGACGGTGTCCGCATCCCGTGCGCCCTGGCAGACCTGCGCGGCGAGCAGACCCGCTGCTGGGCGCCGGGCGACCTCGTGTTCCTGCGCTACCCCGGTGGCCAGCACGTCGCGATCTACGCGGGGCGCGGCCTGTTCATGGACTGCTTCAACCACCGCGTCGGCTGCGTGCTGCACGACATCTCACACGACCCGTTCTACCAGGCGCACTTCCTCGAGGCGCGCCGCATCGTGAGCGGCTGCGAGGGCATGGCGATCGACCCCGGCCTCCCGACGACTCCGCCGCTTGACGGGGGCCCGCAGGGCGACGTAGCGGGGGCGTGCCTGCCGGGACTGCCTTCGTTCGCGAGCCCTGTGGAGACCTTGGCAGGCTGCGGCCCGCCGCTGCGCCTCGGCGACCGGGTGTTCCAGCTCGACAGCGTCGTCGGCCACGTGGGCGTGACCGGCTCGACGACCGGGCCACACCTGCACCTCGGGCTGCGGGCGCGCGCGTACGACGGCGACTACCACCAGGCCAACATCTGCGCGCCGGAGTGGCTCCGCGGCCGCGCCGCCCCGCCCGGCGCGAGCTGCTGGACCGAGATGGCCGACCCGCTCGACTTCCTGCCGCGCGCGCTGGGAAGGGAGACCACGGGCGGGGGCACGCCGGTGCCGGAGGGCGCCCCCTACCAGCTCCCGCCCCCTGGCGCCTCCGGCGCCCTGGTGCTCACCCCCGCGCCCGACGCGACACCGGTGGGGCAGTACTGGTCACCCCACGCCGACGGCGGGAGCTACGGCGGCGGCTCGGCGGCCGCCTGGCTGCGGGGCGCGATCTGCGCCGCCTGGAAGGAGCTGCCAGGGTGTAAGTAACGCTCCCCGCCCACCTGTTCGCCCGACGTTCGCACACGACGACCTACTCAGGAGAACACCTCGATGCCCACGCTCACGTTCTTTCTCGGCGCCCTGCTGTCCCACGCGCTTCCCACCGCCAGCGTGCTGCCCTCGATGGACACCTTCTTCGGCGAGATCCTGGCCTGGCTGATCGGCGTTATCACCGTCGGCGGCGGCCTCTTCCTGATGATCGACATGGCGAAGCACCTCTTCTCCACCCCGCGCGACCTGCGCGCCGCGGGGATCGACCTGGCCGTGTTCGCCGTCCTGCTCGCCATCGCAAAGCAGGCGCCGGCCATCGCTACGGCCGCCGCCGGCCTGATCCCGTAGCCGCGATGAACGACTTTCTCTCAGCCCCGGTGCCGCGCAACTTGCGCGTGCGCGCCTCGCTCCAGGTGGCGAGCACCCGCCTGCCGGCGCGGTCGTTCGTACTCCTGATGGCGCTCGTGCTGGTGGGCGGGCTCGCGGTGGCGCGCGGCGCAGACCTCACGACCACCGCTCAGTCGCTCGGCGCAGTCGCCGCAGTCTCTATCACAGCGCTCGAGGGGCGCTGGTGGGGCTACAGCACCTGGGCGCTCGCGTGGATGGCCGCAGCACACCTCGCCCGGCCCGGGCAGCTCGAGCTCGGCCCGCAGGAGATCGCCCTGCCGCCGGAGGCCCCCTCCGCGCCCGTATCCCGCCGCCCGCGCTGGCACGCGTGACGAGGAGACACGACACGATGGATGAGCTACGTTCCCTGTTCGCCGTCCGCATCGTGCGGGGCGCGCTGCTCCGCGCTGATGGCTCCGCAGTGGGGCTGGTGTGCGGCGGGGCGCCCGCGTGGGAGCTGGTGTCGCGCGGCGCCCGCTCGAACGCCGGCGAGGACTACCACCGGCTGCTGCTGGCGCTCGACGGCCCGCTCGACATCTACCTGTTCGACCAGCCGCACGATGTCGTGGGCGAGATGGCGCTGCTGCTCGAGCGCCAGGCCCGCGCGCTCGACGAGGGGCGCGACGAGCACGCGGCGGTGCTCGGCGACATCTGCGGCTACCTCGCGGACCTCGCGCACCACAGCGGCGGCCGCGCCAAGCAGATCGTCTGGGCGGTCACCTCAGGCGATGGGGCGCAGGCTGGTGAGGGTGCGCTGGACCTCGCGGGGATGCTGCGCGGCCGTAGCCCCGCCAGAGCGGGCGAGACTCACGCCGCTGGAGGTCGATCCTCGCTCGCCCAGGCCGTGGAGCGGGCGCGCCGCCTGGCCGACGCGCTCGAGGCGCTCGGCGGCACGCCCGGCCCCCGCCTGATGGAGCCCGAGGAGGTCGCCTCGCTGCTCTACCGGCACGCGGACCCGGTGCGCGCCCAGCGCTACCCGCTCGCCGGCTCGCTGCTGGAGCGCGTGCGGCGTGTGGTGACGACGGCCGGCGAGAGGAGCGGCGCATGAGCCTGCGAGACGCCCTTGGCAAGCCGGTGATCGAGCGGCGCGGGACACCGCCTGCCCCTGGTCAGCGCGTACGCTCCGGGGCCACCGGCGTGGCCGACGCCCTCGCTCCAGACGGCGTGGACCGGCGCGGGCACGGCGCGCTGCGCGTCGGGGACTCGCACCTGACGACGCTGCACGTGCGCGGCTTTCCGCCTGCCCTCGCCCTGGCCTGGCTCAGCGACCCGTCGCTGGGCCTCGACGCGCCGGGCATCACCGTGCATCAGCGGGTCGAGCCGGTCCCCGACGCGCTCGCGCGGCGGGTGCTAGCGGGGAGCGAGGAGGCCGGGCTGGGGACGCTGGCGGGCGACGCGCATGCGGGCGTCAGCGTGGACGTGGACGCGCAGCAGGGCATGGAGGCCGCCGCACAGCTGCGGCGCGACCTCGCGGCCGGCGCGGATCGCCTCTACCGACACAGCATCGCCATTACGATCGCGGCGGCCAGCGTCGAGGAGCTGCGCGAGCGCGTGGACGCCGTGCGGCTGGCCGCCGCGCAGCACGGGGTCGCGCTCGGCGCACCGCCGTTCCGCCAGTGGGAGGGGTATGTCGGGTCGCTGCCCCTCGGCCGCGAGGAGCTCCGCCTGCCCCACGACAGCAGCGGGCGGGCGGTGGCGATGGGCATGCCCGTGGCGGCGCCCGGGCTCACCCGGCGCGGCGGCCTCCCGCTCGTCTGGGGCGAGCACCCGCAGACCGGCCGGCCGGTGGTCTGGGACCGCTGGCAGGCCACGAACCCGCACGCCCTCGTGATCGCCGAGTCCGGCAGCGGCAAGACCTACGCGGTCAGCGGGCTCCTGGCCCAGGAGCTGGCCCTGGGCGACGACGCGCTGCTCATCCTGGACCCAAAGTTCCAGGAGTACCGCGGGCTCGTCGGCGCGATGGGCGGCGCCTACATCTCGCTCTCGCGGCGCGCCGGCTACCACATCAACCCGCTCGAGCTGCCGCGCCTGAGCCCCGAGCGCGCGCGGGCCGTGGCCGAGCTCGAGGAGGACCTGCTCGGCCAGCGCGTCGGCGTCGTCAAGGCGCTCGTCACGCGCGAGCTGCGCGCGATCGGCACACACCTCGACGCCGTCGGCATGGCGCTGGTGGAGCGCGCCATCCTCGAGTGCTACGACGCGCGCGGGGTCACGGCCGACCCGCAGACCTTCGGGCGCCCGATGCCGACCTTCGGCGACGTCCAGGCGCGCCTCGAGGCGCTCGGCGAGGCCGATCCCGGCGCCGCATCCCTGGCGCGCGCGATGTCCCTCTTCACGCGCGGCGCGATCGGCGACCTGTTCAACCACCCGTCCAACATCCCGACCGACAACCCGCTGCTGGCGATCGACCTCTCGGCGCTGCTACGCGCCAGCGACGAGGTGCTCGAGCGGCTCATCCCGGTGGTGGTGATGGACTTCTTCGTGACCACGGCGGTGAACCGGCCCACCGGGCGCCGCAGCCACCTCGTGCTGGACGAGGCCCACGCCCTGCTGCACTCCGAGGCCGGCGCGCGCACCATGCAGACGATCTTCCGCATCGGCCGCTCGCTCCAGTTTAAGGCCACCGTCATCACCCAGAGCCTGGACGACCTCGATGGTGGCGAGCACACGCGCGTGCTGCTGGAGAACGCCCGCACCAAGCTGCTGCTCGGCCTCAACCGCGACTCGAACGCCGTGGCACGCGCCGCCGGTCTGCTCGGGCTGAACGAGGAGGAGGCGCGCTACCTCGCCGGCTGCCGCCTGGTGCGCGGCGTGGGCGCGAGCGCCCTGCTCCTGGCGGACGGCGAGCGCACGCCGCTGCTCATCCCCATGTGGCCCGAGACCATCCACCGCGTCGTCACCGGGCGCGAGCGCGACGGTCAGCCAAGACGCTAGCCCGCTCGCCCGACATACGATCCCTACTTCACGACAGAGGCTTCACATGCGAAAACAACGCCGTACCAGCCCGCTCGCCCTGCCCGCCCGACTCATCGCCGTGCTGGCCCTCACGCTCACGATCGCCGCCTGTGGCGATCAGCCCAAGCCGGCAGGCTCCAGCCCGGCCACGGGCCTCGTCGCCGATACCATCCCGCCCGGCGAGATCCCCGCCGTCTGCGCGCAGGGCACGCACCCGCCGCTCGTGACGGTTCAGACGAATCTCACCCTGGCGCAGGACGCCGCCCTCCGAACCTGGCTCATATTCAACCAGACCGCAGGGCTCGATGGGCAGGGGCTGCTGCTGGAAGCCGACTTCCCCCGCCCCATGGCCCGGGGCCCGGACACCCAGCAGTACCGCGCGACGTTCGAGCTCGACGGCCACACCGTGGGCGCGGCTCTACCCTGGGTGTTCCCAAGCTCACCCACGACGTCCGTAAGCCACGGCCTGATGACTATTTCGAATGTGCGCGCCGGTGATGTGATGACGGAGGTGTTCGAGTATATCGCGCCGGACCCGTGCCTGAGCTACCGCGAGGTGGCTGTGACTGTGGAGAACACCGACGCCCAGACAAGGGGCATCCCGGGCTTGCCCTACGGTGTCGACCGCGCCGGGCGCGTGTACGAGGGCGAGTTCACCTCCGGCGACACGCTCAATCCTCGCGAGACGCGCGAGATCACACTGCGTTTTCCGGCCATCCTCGGCATGCTCGACCAGCCGGCGGCTCTCCTGTTCATCCCGGACGGGAACAGTGATGAGGATTGGCTGCGCGTGGACTTCGGGGGCTAGTCCGTGCTGAGCAGCTACCGCATCAACTGGGACGCGCTCCTGGCGCGCGTGGTCTACCGCTGGCACTGGCGGCTGGCGCTTGGCGCTGCGCTGGTGGCCACCGCCCTTGGGATCGCTACCGGCCTCATCCCGCCGGTGTGGCGCGGCGAGGCGGCGCTAGCGGTGGAGGCCCCGCCCGGGGCGACAGTCACCGCGGACGGAAGGCCGTGGCCTGCGCGGCTCTACGCCGGTCGCCACACAGTGATCGCCGCCCTGCCGGACGGACGCACCTCGTCAGCCGACGTGACGCTCGCGGCGGGCGAGACCCTCGCCCTGACCCTGCCGCCGGGGCTCCCGCCGCCGCTCGTGCGCCCGCTCCCTCCCGCAGCGCCCGGGACGCGTGTGGGGCTGGTCTGGTGGGCGGATGGGGCCTGGCGCGCCGCGAGCACACCTCTGGCAGCGCCCCTCGCGAGCGACGCGCGCGGTGCTCAGGCCACCCCTACGCCCGGCCCGAGCCAGACGGTCGCGTTCGGCGCGCGCGGCGCCGAGCGACTGAGCACGATCGACGCCTACGCCGGCCTCGCGGATCAGCTGCACCAGGGCGAGCGGCTGCTCGAGGCGGTGTACCTGCCGTCCGACGACCGCTACGGCGACGGCGGCCTCGGGGTGGTCGAGGTACGCGGCTGGGACGCGCGGCCCGCCACCGTGCCGCTCTCGGGCGAGCTGTCGCTGGTGCGATTCGCCCCAGACGGCGCGGCGCTGCTCCTCGGCGAGCGCACGCCGGCCGGCGGCGAGCAGGTCAGTGTGGCGCGCCGCGGTGCGGCGCGGGCGCCGGTTGTCGCCGTGCCGGGCAGCGTGACGCGGATCTCGTGGAGCGACGACGGCACGGCGGCGGTGCTCCACAGCCGCGACGGCGACCGCCTCGCGCTGACGCTGGTGCGGCTGGGTCCCACGCTGGCCGCAGCGACGATCGCCGAGGGCCAGGCCACCTTTGCCGGCGACCTCATGCCGCTCACCTGGCGCGCGGGCGAACTGCTCTGGGTCGCCCCAGACGCCGAGGGCCGGCCGAGGCTGTGGGCCGCACCGCTCCAGTCGCTCATCCCCGAGGACCGCGGCCCACTCGACGCCCGGGCGCTCGATGCTCTACCGGATGGCACACTGCGGGTGCTGGCGCTTCACGAGGGGCGGCTGGTCGTTGGGCGAGCGAGTAGCGAGCAGGCCGAGGGAATCGTACTAGTCGTCGAGGCGACGATCCCAGGTATGGCGCTCGCCGACGACCTGGCCGGCATATGGCACGCGGGTGAGCTCCTGGTCCAAAGTCAGGCCGGGGTGTGGCTGGTGACATTTCCCGAGAAGGGCGGAGGGTGACATGGGCGGATCTCTGTACCGCATCGAGCTCCTTCTGATTGGGGCCGTGCTGCTGCTCGGCGCGGCACTGGCGGCGGCGGTGGATTTCCCGCTGCCGAACATGGTCGCCACGACGGAGTGGTCTGAGGGAGCAGGGCAGCTCGTCGCGCAGGGCATGGCGGCGCCGATGTCGGCGCTCCACGCGACCTCCGTGGCAACGGGGGTGGCGCTGGGGGAAGCGCGGGCGCTGCTGGAAGCACACAGGCGACCATCCTTCACCGGCGCTGGCTTCATCCTGCTGGCCGCTGTGGCGGTCGCTGTGCTCCGACGGTGGGGGGTGAGGCGCACCCTGGCATCAGCCCACGTCGGCTGTGCAGGGCGCGCGGGGCAGTGGCCCGCGAAACTGCGGGCGGCGTGGCGGCGGGCAAAGGAGCGTGTCAAGCACCTTGGAGCACATGTGGGCGCGCCCCTGGGCACCTGTGCGGGCCGTGTCAGAGAAGCTGTGCACGTCGCCGTGGGGCGGCTACGGGATCCGGCACGTACGGCCGCAGCGGTTCGAGCCGCCGGCGCGCCCGCTCTGGCCAATCCCTCCGTACACCCGCAGGATTCCGGGGTAGATGGAGCGCATCTCGCGGCGTCGAGCAGCGCGCCGGGAGCTCTCCGCACACACGCAGCCGAACCGACCTGGACGCCCGAGGACGCGGCACGGCTCGTAGCGGCTGCGCTGGCAGCCGAGTGGACCCGGCTCGGCCTACGGAGCACCGTGCGGCGGCTGGATGCCGAGGCGGGCGAGGCAGCGGCGACTGTGACGGTAGCCATCGAGGTGAACATCTCCGACCAGGATGCCCTCCGCACGCTCCCCGAGCGCGTCGTACAGACGCACGACGGCTGGGTCGCCCGCTGGCGCCGAGACGCGCTGGTTGTGACGGTGCCTCCGAGTGAGGCCAGTATCGCCACCGGCCCGCTGCTGGCGCCGGTGCTGCGGCACGGCAGAGGCGTGGGGCGGGTCTGCGCCCTCCCACTCGGGTGGCCCGCCGCGGACACATCGGCCGCACCGGCGCACCTCGCTCTGTACGGCGACGCCGCGCCGCACATGCTCAGCGCCTGTCTCGTGAGCCTGCTCTACGCGCACCCGCCCGCGGAGCTGGCACTGGCGATCCTCGACGACGGCCAGGTCTCACCGCTGTTCGCCGACGCCCCGCACCTCATCCGGGCGCCCGGCAGCCCACGGGCGACCACAGCGGCCCTCCAGCGTGGAATACGGCGCGGATGGCAGCGCGGCGCCCTGCGGCCGCTCATCCTGGCGCTTGTGGAGCCTGACGAGGGGCTGCTCACCGACCTTGCCGCCCTTGTGGCGCAGACGCGCCGGCAGGCGGGCATCCCGCTGCACTTGATCATCGCCCAGCGTCGCCTCCTGCCGGCAGGGCGCGAGCTCTACGCGCTGCTGCCCGCGTGTGTCGGGACGGGTGGGCAGGGAGATGCGCGCCTGCTGCCAGGTGGTCGGCAGCCCGCTCGCGGCGCGCGCCTGATAGCGGGCGCGGGCAGGCTCGATGGGCAGCCGATCACGCTCGACGAAGGGCAGACACGCGCGGCGGTCATGGCGCTACCCCCGGCGTACACCGGGCTCCCGCCGGTGCTCTGGGATACCCCGGTGAGCCCGGCGCCCGTGCGCGCGTCGCAGCCCCCGCTCCAGCTCTCCGAGCCAATGGTCCCCACGACCAGCGAGCTCGCCCGGCGCCTCGGGAGCGCCGTCGCCGGCCAAGCGCCGGGAGAAGCCGTGCCCCAGCCCGCGCTGGCGCGAGCCGACGCCCTACCCACGCGCGGCCTCCTGCCCCCGGAGAGGCTGGAGCCGTTCGCCAGGCGGCTGCTGACCGACCCAGCCGTTGTGAGCGCGACACCCCCAGGCGTGACGCGGGGGCGCATCGCCGCGCTGCTGCCCGCCGAGGAGCGCGGCCGCGCCGCTGCGCTCATGGCCTGGCTCGACGCCGCGGGCGTTCTCGAAGACCCGCGCGACGAGACGCTGCGCTGGCGCGAGCCGCGGCGACTCCGCAGCGATGACCACGAGTGGGTCGCGGCGCGGCTGCGCTGCACAACGCCTGACACAGATAGCGTTTGAGACGGAGAATATTTTATGTCCACCTCACAGCGGCGAGCATCGCCTGGCTTCCCCACTGCCTCACGGCCACGCGGCGCCACGCCGCCACGCCCCGGGCTAGGGCTGGCCCTGCTGAGAGCCGCCCTGCTCGCCGCGCTGGCGCTGACGTTCCTGCGCCAGCCGCTGGCCGCGCTCGCGAATGAGATCAGGGCAGCCGGTGAGGCCTCGGCCCCACTCACCCCTGCCCGCACCGGCCGCCTGCCGCTCCCCGCGCCGCCCAACCCCCTCGTGCTGGCCGCCGACGCGCTAGGCACCGCGCTCGACCCACGCCTGCTGCCCCTCCTGCGACTCGCAAGTCTGCTCGGGCTGCTGGGGTTGGCGGCCGAGCTAGGGCTGGCGGCCGTCACCATGCCGCTCCAGCGAGCGGCCGCGGGCCGGCGTGGCGACTACCTGCGCGTGCGCCTACCCCTGCCGGCCGGCGGGCTCGTCCCCGGAGCCGACCCGGTCGCCGCACAGGATCTCTTCCGCGCGCTGCCGGGGTCCCTTCCGGCGGGCGGGAGGCTCCTCGGGCGGGCGCCCTGGTGCGCGCTCGTCCTCGGCGCGCGCGCCGGCGAGCCCGTGGAGATCGGCGTGCTCGTCGGCGGCGACGAGCCATCGCGCAGCCGGGCGCGCGCCGCCCTCGCGGGGCTGATCGCCGGGCTTAGCCCCGAGGCGCTGGTGGAGCAGCACGACGATCCCCTCGCGCTCGTCGCTGAGCCTCGTGCCGTGGTCGGGTGGCGCGAGTTGAGCCTGGCGCTGCCCTCGGAGTACCCGCTGCGACTGGCGGACGACAGCGCCGCACCGGACCTGCTCGGGCCGCTGGTGGCCGCCCTGCGCCCTCGGGGAGCGGCCTACGTCGAGATGCACGTAGCACTCCGGCCGTTCGGCGGCGTGGCCGGCTGGGCGCTCAGCCGCGGATGGCGCGGGCGGGCCACAGGGCTGAAGCTGGCGCTGGAGCAGAAGGAGGACCTGGCGCTGGCGCGCGACGTCGCCGCGCTCGAGACAAAGCTCGCCGGCGCGCCGTTCGAGATAACGATCCGTCTGGTGGCGGTGGCGTGCGGAGAGCGGGCGCCCTCAGAGATCGAGGCCGCTCTGGACACGGCGGAGGCCGCGCTGGCACCGTACCAGGCGCGCACCGCGAGCCGCCTCCAGCGCCTGGCGCGGGTCGCGAGGGGAAGCGCCGGGCCAAACGGCGGCCGCGCCCTGCTCACCCCCGTGATGAATCGCGCGCCTCGCTTCACACCGCCACCACCACTCCTGCTGCCGCTCCGCCCCTGGCGCGACCCGGCCATCCTGACCCCCGCGGAGCTGGCGGGGCTCTGGCACCTGCCCACGCCGGCCCTCGGCCCGCTCGTGCGGTGGCTCAGCTGCCGCGAGCTCCCCGCGCCGCCGGTGGCGCTGGCAGAGGCGCAAGGCCCTTACGAGGAAGTGCGCGTGACGGTGGGGCTCGCGCGCCGGCCAGACGGGAGCCACGCGCCGGTGGGGCCGACGCTGCGCGACCTGCGGCAGATCATGCACCTGACCGCCGGGATGGGCGCGGGCAAGAGCCGTCTGCTCGCCAATATCTGCGCCCAGCTGCTGCCGCACGGCTTCACCCTGATCGACGGCAAGGGCGACGACCAGGGCGGAAGCCTGGTCGCCACAGTGCGGCAGCTGGTGCCTCTTGCGGACGAGGGGCGGCTCGTGCTGCTCGACCCGCTCGACGCCGAGTGGCCTGTGGGCCTGAACCCGCTCGCGGGCACGGACGTGGGCCAGCCGGGCGCGGCCGACCTCGCGCTCGGGCAGGTGCTCGCCACCTTCGCGCGGCTGGACCCCGAGACGTGGGGCAAGGCGGCGGGGATGCAGCAGTTCGCGCAGATGGCGACCCTGCTGGTGCTCGAGGGGCAGCAGCGCCCTACCCTGGCGCACGTCAAGCAGGCGCTGGCCGACGAGAGCTACCGCGAACGGCTGCTCGAGCGCGCCACGAACGTCGAGGTGCGAGCCTTCTGGCGCACGACATTCGCGCAGCTCGGCGAGGGGCAGCGCAGCAGCCGCGACGCCCTGCTGCGGCGGCTCGACATGCTGCTGACGGCCGAGACGACCCGCGCACTCATCACGCAGGCCGCGCCGACCTTCGATATGCGCGAGGCCATCGAGCGCGGCGTGATCGTGCTCGTGCCCATCCCGGACATGACGCTCGGTGGCCTGGCCGGCGCGGTCGCGATGCTGGTGTTCCAGGCGTTCATCCGCGCCGCCTTCGCCCGCGGCGGCTCCGACGCGACCCGCGCGAGCTACCCGCTGGTCGTGGACGAGCTCCAGGTGCTCGTGGGCGACGGCGAGTCGAAGGACGTGGAGGTGGCGCTCACCCGGCTGCGCTCGCTCGGCGTCCCGGCGATCTACGCCCACCAGGCGCTGGCGCAGCTCGGCGAGCTCGGCCAGCTGATGCAGATCAACGCCGCGAACCGCGTCATCCTCCAGACCGGCGAGCCGGACGCCTCAGTGTACGCCCGCGCCTACGCGGCGAGCGGCATCACCGCCTCCGACATCAGCGGGCAGAACCCTTCGGAGCACCAGTATGCCACGCTGCGCTGCGCGGACATCCCGACGGGCCTGTTCTCGATGCGACCGCTCCCCTGGCCCGCCCCGCGCCCTGCCGACGCCCCACAGTACGACGGTCCGGACTGGCGCACGGCGCTGCCGGAGCCCCTCGACCCGATCGACCCCTCGCTGCTGCGGCTCGTGTACGGCCAGGTGGATGCAGGCAGGGCCGTAGCCGAGCTCACCGCCCTGGGCGAGGGCGACTGGCTGCGGGTGCTGGCACGCTGGGACGCCATCCGCCTGCACCAGCGGGCGCACATCCTGGCGCACCCGGGCTGCATACCGGACCGGCTGGAGCGCCAGCGCTGGCTCTCACGCCTGCTCGCCGCCCGCCCGCGCGTGCTGGCCGCCGCCGAGTACGCGCGCGCCCGGCCCGGAAGCTAAATAAAACCACAGACGTGGTTCGAGAAGGGAGGGCCAGGGAGGGCTTGGCCATCCCTGAAACCCACCCATCAGACCGATTGGTGTGTGTGGAACTATGTAGAGCGAAGAGGTCGCGCGGTTCTCTTTACCGGTGCGCCGCAAGAAACGCGTGCACGGCCGCGAGGTACGAGTCACGTCGGTCGCGGCGCACGCTGTGGCCGGCGCCGGCGATGTGGGCGACCTGCGCGCCAGGAAGGAGCGACTGGACCTCGCGCGACACATCCGGCGTAACGATACCCCCTAGCTCCGGGTCGCCGGTGATCAGCAGCAGCGGGCACGCGATGCGCGGGACGACCGCCTGCCAGTCGATCAGGATGCCATCGGCCGTCTCGAAGATATCGGGGTTGACCTGCGTCTTCGCATCGGCCCACGGCGCGTCCTGGTCCTCGGGCCAGGTGGGGTGCTCGGCCCGCCCCTTGCGGAGCAGTTCATCGCGCGGCATGCGCTGCATCGCCAGGATATCCTGGTGCCAGCGCGAGGTCCACTCCGGGTCGGAGCGGGGCGCGTCGGCGGCGCGCCAGGGCGGGTCCTCGAGCAGCGCGGCGCGAAAGAGGCCCGGGTGCTCGGCCGCAGCCCAGGCCGCCGTGGCCGCTCCCATCGAGTGGCCGAGCAGCAGCGGGCGCGAGAGCCCGAGCGCGACCACGAGCGCGGCAAGGTCTGCGGCGTAGACCGGCACAACATACCCGCCGGAGGTCTTCTCGGAGCGACCGTGGCCGCGCGCGTCGTACGCGACCACATCGTAGTCGCGCGCCAGCTCCTCGGCCACCGGCGACCAGCAGCCGGCCGCGTCGGTCATCCCGTGCGCGAGCACAAGCTGCGGCCCCTCGCCACCGCTGCGGTAGTAGCGTAGTGTGACACCGTTCGCGCGCACATCCGCGCTGTGCCAGTCCTTCACGAATGAGCTCCTTCGCCTGTAGAAAGCGGCTGCCGGGGACTGGGTACGCCCTGGCTCTGGCGGTACACGAGGGCCAGGTACGTCCCGACCAGGATCGCCGCGAAGGCGAACCACTGGAAGGAGTAGCCGAGGTGCGAGCCGAGGCCCAGGTCCTCGGTGGCGACCGGGATCGGCGGCTCGACCGCGTCGCCCTGCACCGGCTGCTGCTCGACGAACACCGGCAGCAGCGGGTAGCCGGTCTGCTGCTCGATGCGCTCGATGTCCACGCGGAACCAGGCTTCGAGCCGTGGCATCAGCGGGCCAGTGGGCGGGTCCTCCGGCCCTCCGATCCCGCTCTGGGACTGCCGCGCGACGCCGTCGATCACCACCTCGCCGGCGGGCGGAGCGTAGCGCGCGCGCTGCTCGGGGTCCTCGGCGCTGAGCGGCACCCAGCCGCGGTCCACCAGCACCGTCCCGCTTCCGTCCGAGAGGCGCAGCGGCGTAAGGACGTGGTAACCCGTGGCCCCGGCGTACGATCGGTTGCGCAGCAGCACCTCCTGCGACGGGTCGAATACCCCGCGCACCGTGACGTGGCGGTAGTCCAGCTCCTCGGGGGGCAGGGCAGGGTCCAGGTCAGTAGGCGGCAGCGCCATCCGCTCGACGACGCGCTGGTTGAGCGCAGCGCGCTGGAAGTGCCGGTCGAGTTGCCAGAGGCCCAGGTGGCACAGGAAAGCCACGCCGATGAGGACCACGACAGTCGCCAGTAGGCCACGGCCGGTAAAGAGTAGTTTCAGCATAGTTCACCTCACTTGTTCATCTTATCACAGAGCAGCGGCATATGTTGTGCGGATACACAGTCCAGGTAAGCAATTCGTTATTTGAATGAGGCTTCTGGTTGCGGTAGAATGCTCGGTGGCGTGGGGTATCATGCCGCACAGGGAGCTCACTATGCGCGTACTCTTCTGGGTTGGGGTCACGGCCGGGCTGGCGCTGTGGATCGCGAGTCTGCGCAGGCAGCTCCGGGCGGCGCAGCTACGGGGCGACATGTACCGCGACGCCGCGGTGCGGCTGGACCACATCATCTCTGGACTAGGTCAGCAGGAGCGCTAACACATGCGAGAGCGCATCGGGGTTATCGACCTCGGCTCCAACACGACCCGCCTCATCATCATGGGCTACACCCCGCATCACTCGTTCCGGCTGATGGACGAGGTGCGTGAAAGCGTGCGACTCGCCGAGGGCGTGGGCGAGGACGGCCGCCTCCAGCCGAAGCCGATGGAGCGCGCGGTGGCGACCATGCGGCTGTTCAACAGTCTGTGCAAGTCGAGCGGCGTGCAGACGGTGGTCCCCGTGGCCACCAGCGCCGTGCGCGAGGCGAGCAACCAGGCGGAGTTCCTGGCGCGCGTCGAGCGCGAGTCCGGGCTGCGCTTCCGCATCCTGAGCGCCGAGGAGGAGGCCTACTACGGCTACCTGGGCGTAGTCAACACGCTGGACCTGAGCGACTTCTTCCTGGTCGACATCGGCGGCGGCAGCACGCAGGTCACGATGGTGCGCGGGCGCGGCCTGGTACGATCCTACAGCCGCCCGGTGGGCGTGGTACGCTTCGCCGACCGCTACGTCTCCTCGGACCCGATCAGCGGCAAGGATTTCAGGGCGCTCGAGGCCGCCGCCACCGAGGCCTTCGTGGGGCTGGATTGGCTCGAGAGCGGCCGCGCCCAGGCGAGCGGCACGGCGATGCTGGCCGGGATCGGAGGCACGATCCGCACGCTGGCCGAGGTCGATATAAAGATGCGCTCGTACCCGATGGACCGCGTCCACGGCTACACCTTCACACGGGCGCGGCTGGAGGGGCTGATCGACCAGCTGCGCGGCATGAGCCAGCGCCAGCGCGAGGACCTGCCCGGCGTCAGCAAGGACCGCTCGGACCTGATCCTGCCGGGGTCCGTCATCCTGCTCGAGCTCATGCGGCGGGGCGGCTTCGAGGAGATCACCGTGAGCGGCCAGGGCCTGCGCGAGGGCCTGTTCTACGAGCACTTCCTGGTGGACGAGACGCCGCCGCTGTTCGGCGACATGCGCGGCTTCAGCGTGCAGAACGTCGCGCGCCTCTACAACTACGAGGCCCTGCACGCCGCCAAGGTGCGCGAGCTGTCGCTCTCGATGTTCGACCAGCTCAAGCCGCTCCACGGCTACGGCGACGCCGAGCGGGCGCTGCTGGGGTACGCCGCCACCCTCCACGACATCGGGCTGGCGGTGAGCTACTACGACCACCACAAGCACAGCGCCTACCTGATCGTCAACGCCGCCCTCCAGGGCTTCACCCACCGCGAGATCGCGATACTGGCGCTGCTGGTGCGCTACCACCGCAAGGGGGACGTGTCGGTGGACGGCTACCGCGACGCGCTGGGGCCGGGCGACGAGGCGCGCGTGGCGCGGCTCGCGGCCCTGCTGCGGATCGCCGAGTACCTCGAGCGCCGCAAGTCCCAGGTGATCCAGGGGCTCCAGGTGGAGATCGGGGAGCGGGTGACGATGACCGCGCGCACGGTGGGCGACGCGACGGTGGAGATCTGGGATGCGAACCGCGGCGCAGGGCTGTTCCGCAAGTCCTTCGGGCGGGAGATCGAGATCGTCTGAGTGCTCAGTGCTCAGTGCTGCACGCCGAGTGCTGAGCACCCCTACTCGTCGCGCAGCACCTCGCGCGAGCGGCCGTCCTCGGCCGGCCCCACCACCCCCTGCTGCTCGAGCAGGTCGATCAGCTGCGCGGCCTTGCTGTAGCCGATGCGGAGCCGGCGCTGGAGCAGCGAGGCCGACGCGCGCTTGTGCTGCTGGACCAGCTTGATCGCCTCGGGCAGCAGCTCGTCCTGCTCGTCGACGCTCAGGAACTCGGCCGGGCCCTTCAGCGGCGAGTCGTGCGCCGTGAGCCGTGAGTCCTGGGCGGCCGCCGGCCCCTCGCTCCCCTGAGATCTCCGCTCCTCCCCCTGCGCGCGCGCGCCGTCGGACGTCCGGCGTCCGGCGTCAGACGGCGGCTCGGGCGGGTGCGCGTTGCGCCAGAAGCGCACGATCTTCTCCACATCCCCGTCGGAGACCCAGGTCCCCTGAACGCGCACCGGGCGCGGGGCGTCGGCGGCCATGTACAGCATGTCACCGCGGCCGAGGAGCTGCTCGGCGCCACTCATGTCCAGGATGACGCGCGAGTCGATCTGCGAGGTGACGGCGAAGGCGATGCGCGAGGGGAAATTCGCCTTGATCAGGCCGGTGACCACGTCCACCGAGGGGCGCTGCGTGGCGATGATCAGGTGGATGCCAGTGGCGCGCGCCATCTGCGCCAGGCGGCAGATCAGCGTCTCGACCTCGTCCGGCGCCATCATCATCAGGTCGGCCAGCTCGTCGATAATGATCACGATGTACGGCATCGGCTCCAGGTCCGCCCGGCGCCGCGCGGCCTGCTTGTAGCTGTCGATGTTGCGGAAGCCGTACTTGGCGAAGACTTTGTAGCGCCGCTCCATCTCCCGCGTGGCCCACTTCAGCGTCGGCACCACGCGCTCGAGCTCGGTGACTACCGGGGAGAGCAGGTGCGGGATGTGGTTGTAGGTGATCAGCTCGACCATCTTCGGGTCGACCATGATGAACTTCAAATCGTCCGGCGTGTACTTGAGCAGCAGCGCGCAGACGATCGAGTTGATGCCGGCGCTCTTGCCCGAGCCGGTGGCGCCCGCCATCAGCAGGTGCGGCATGCGCTCCAGGCCCGCCACCACCGGCATGCCGGACACATCGCGCCCCAGGCCGACCTTCAGCTTGCCCTTGCCGCTCTCGAACTCGTCGCTCTCGATCACCTCGCGCAGCCCGACGATCGAGATCGACGAGTTGGGGATCTCGATGCCGACGTACTTCTTGCCGGGGATCGGCGCCTCGATGCGCAGCGACGAGGCAGCCAGCGCGAGCATGAGGTCCTTCTCCAGCGTGGTGATCTTGCTGAGCTTGACGCCCACGGCCGGCTCGAGCTCGAACTGCATCACAGCCGGGCCGATGTTGACGTTCTTGACCTGCGCCTCAACCTTGAAGCTCGCCAGCGTCTCCTCGATCTGGCGCGACTTCAGCTTGATCTCCTCGGGGGTGATCACGCCCTCGCCATAGACCTCGAGCAGCTCGGTGGTCGGCAGCGGCCAGGCGCGGTGGACGGCCTGCACCTCGAAGCCGTCGAGCGCGGGCTGGACCACCTCGGTGGGCGGGCCCTCGGGCGCGCGCGGGGTGGGGGCGGCCAGCAGCTCGCTGAGCACCGCCGCCGGGTCCTTCTTCGCCTCCGCGGCCGCATCCTTCTGCGGCTCGGCCTTGGCGGGGGCCTTGAGCTCGGCGGGCGGCTCGGCCTTGGCGGGGTCGCGGCGGAATAAGCTGGCGCGCGTTGGACGGTCGGCGATCGGCGTCTGCACGATGTCCCCATCGGCTGGGCTGGCCTGCTCGGGGGGCTGTGCGGCCGCACGGCGGCCGCCGCGCTGGACGACTTGGTCGGCGCCGGGGGGCGGCACGTACGGCGGCGCGTCATCGGCCAGGCGCGCGCGTGGGGCGTCCTCGGGGGCGCCGCGGCGCTCGTAGGAGACGCTCCAGATCGTCGCCCAGAAGCGGGCAATGCTGTCGCGCGTGCCGTGGATGAGCTCGTGCAGGGTGATGTCGAACGTCAGCATCACGCCGGCGAGACCGACGATGCAGATCAGCACGAAGGCGGCCGGGCGACCGATCGCGCGCGTGAGGAGCTCGAGCAGCGCGTAGCCCGCCGCGCCGCCGCCCTCGCCGACGCGATCCTCGAAGCCGACGCGCGGCTCGATGCCGAACTCGAGCAGCGTGAGCAGCGCCGCCAGCACCAGCAGCGTGCCCAGCACCGTGGCGCCGGTGAGCGGCGAGCCCTCGAAGCGCTCCTGCACCAGGATCGCGAGGCCGAGCAGGCCGAGCGAGAGCGGCACGAGCAGTGCGCCCCAGCCCAGCGCCATGCGCGTGAAGTCCACCCAGGTGGCGCCGATTGCGCCCGCGCTGCCCGTCATATAGAAGACGATCGTGAGAGCGGCGAAGGCAATCAGCGCCAGGGCGAACAGCTCGCGCTGGTGCTCCGGGCGCAGCGTGACGCCGAACGCCGGGGCCGGCGCCTTCCTGCGCTGCGGCGCCTTTCTGCGACCGCCGGCCGCCTGCTTTGCCTTCGCCATACGTCTGCTCCGGTGCAAGAAGAGGGTGCGGGCGAGCCGCTCTGGTAGCATCAAAAACACACTAACCATAACATATGTTCGCATGGTATGCAAGGATAGCATGCTCCTCGGCACTCCACCGGCACACGCCCCGCGCCCAGCGCGTGAGCACATTTCCGCCCTCGGCGAGTCCCATTGATACGCCTGCAAAGCGTGCTATAATTGTTGCGCCAGGCAGGGCTTCGTAAAGCGTTTCTCGTGGGCGCCGCCGCGATTGCCACCTCTCTCGTGCGCCGCGCGCACTTTGGTATCGCCAAGTCGCTAAGGAGGCCAGACGTATGGAGATCACCCACAAGCGCCTGAACCGCGTCGACCTGCTGACCGTCTCCGGACGGCTGGACGCCATGAGCGCCCCTCAGTTCAAGCAGAAGATCGATGAGTTGTTCGGCGAGGGCCGCTACCGCGTCGTACTGGATCTGGCCGGCCTCGAGTATGTCGCCAGCCCCGGCCTGCGCGTGCTGATCGAGGCGCGCAAGCGCGCGCGCGATTGGAAGATCACCGACCTGGAGGGCGGCGATGTGCGGATCGCCAACCTGCCCCCGCGCATCAAAGAGGTCTTCGACCTCACCGGCTTTACCTCGCTGTTCGAGATCTACGGAGACACCACCGAGGCGGTGGGCTCGTTTTAGAGCTGATGGACGAACGCTGAACGCTGAAGGCCCGTGGTGCCCAAGGCCGCGCACTCTCGAGCGCACTGCTCTCAGTGTATAACGTTCAACCTTCAGCCCTCAACCTGCAGCGTTATGGACACACTGACCGTCCCCGCCAGGCTCGAGTCGCTGGCCCTGATCAGCGACTTCATCATCGAGGCCACCACTGCTGCCGGGCTGGATGATCACGCCGCCTGGCAGGTGCAACTCGCCGTGGACGAGGCCGCCACCAACGTCATCCAGCACGGCTACCTGCCCGAGTCCGACGGTGTGATCGACCTCGCCTGGCGTGTCGACGGGCCGAACTTCGTGGTGACGCTGCACGACTTCGGCCGGCGCTTCAACCCGGACGACGTCCCCCCGCCAGACCTTGACTCGCCCCTGGAGGAGCGCCAGGCCGGCGGGCTCGGCATCTACCTCATGAGCCGGCTGATGGACTCGGTGCGCTACGAGTTCGACGACCACCGCGGCAACCTCCTGACGATGACGAAGCACATCGGCCCGGCCGCGCCCGTGGTGCAGGTGTTCGAGCTGAGCGGCCGGCTGGACGCGGTGAACACTCAGCACGCCATCAGCCAGGTGAACGCCGCGGTCGCGGCGGGGGCGCGCCACATCCTGCTTGACCTGGGCGGGGTGTCGTTCATGAGCAGCTCGGGGCTGCGCGCGCTGCTGCTGGTGCGCAAGGAGCTGCTGAACCACGGCGGCCAACTGCGGATCGCGAACCTCCAGCCACACGTCCAGGAAGTCTTCGCCCTCACCGGCTTCACCCAGGTGTTCGCCATCCACACCACGCGCGAGGAAGCGCTGAGGGCATTCGGCCAGGCCTCGTCGTGAGCCGCCAGCGAGCGCTCATCCTCTACGCGCTGATCGTCGGGGCGCTCGGGTGGAGCGCCCTGATCCGCACCCCCCCGGACCTCAGCCGCTGGCCGGAGCTGCTGCTCTTCACGCTGCTCGCCCTGCTGATCGAGGGGGTGGGCTTCCGCGTGCCCCCGGCCGACCCGCAGAGCCTGGTAGGAGTGGTGCTGCTCACAGCCGCGCTCGCGCTCGGGCCGAGCAACGGCGCGCTCGTGGCCGGGGCGTCGGGCGTGGTCTTCGGCGCGCTCCTGCCGCTGATCTACGGGCGCCCGCGCATCTTCTACAGCATCGTGGCCCGCCCTGTGCTGCGCGGCGGCGTGCGCGCGCTGGCGATCCTGCTCGGCGCCGCCCTGGCCTGGGCCGCCGCCGGGCCGGACGCCGGGCAAACCTACGTGCTCTTCGGCCTGATCATCAGCTACCCGCTGCTCATTCAGACCAACCGGGCGCTGCGCGAGCTCATCCAGGGCGGCCGCAGCGGGCTCCTCACCTGGTGGCGCTCCTCGTGGCGCACCGCCCTCACCGCCGAGGTGGCCCCGCTCCCTGTGGCCGCGCTCGGCGCCGGGGTGTACACCGAGCTCGGCCCGGGCTACTTCATCATCGCCAGCGCGAGCCTGCTGGCCGCCAGCATCGCCGTGCGCCGGGCGGCCTTCAACCTGCGCCGCCAGCGCCGCAGCGTCCGCGAGCTGGCGCTGCTCAACGAGACCAGCCGGGCGATCATCCGCGCTGAGCTCGAGGTGGACGCGCTCTGCGAGCTGATCTACCGCGAGGCCGGCAAGGTGGTGGATACCTCCTCGTTCCACCTCGGGCTGTTCGAGCCCGCCAGCGATCGCTACACGCTCAAGGTGCGCGTGCAGGACCGCGTCCGCCTGCCGCCGCTCACGGTGGACTTACCCTCCGGCGACGGGATCGTGGGCTGGATGCGTGAGACCGGCCGCGCACTGCTGGTGGAGGACTTCGCCACCGAGATGGAGCGCCTCCCAGCCCGCCCGCGCTACCAGAGCAGCCGCCCGCCGCGCAGCGGGATCTACGTGCCGCTGCTCAACGGCGAGACGGTGATCGGCAGCATCTCCATCCAGAGCTACCAGCCCAGCGCCTTCGACACCGAGGACATGCGCTTCCTCTCGCTGATCGCCGACCAGGCCGCCGTGGCGATCGCCAAGGCCCGCGCCTTCGATGAGGCGCGCCAGCGCGCGGTGCAGCTCCAGGCGGTGCAGGCGGTGAGCGAGCGGATCACGGCCATCCTGGATATGGAGGAGCTGCTCCCCTCGGTCGTGCGCCTGATCCGCGAGCGCTTCGGCTACGACCCGGTGCATATCTTCACCCTCGAGGACGGCGGCCAGCTCCTCCTGCGCGCCAGCACCCTGGAGGACGAGGAGTTCTCCCGGCTGCGCCAGATCGCTCTGCCCGTGGGCCAGGGGATCGTGGGCGCCGCCGCGCGCGACGGCCACTACGTGCTTGCCAACGACGCGCGCCGCGACCCGCGCTACATCGGCGCCATCAGCGAGACCCGCGCCGAACTCGCCCTGCCGATCCGCTTCGGCGAGCGGCGCATCGGCGTGCTTGACGTCAACAGCGACGTGCAGGACGACTTCGACACAAGCGACCTGTTCGTGATGCAGACGCTGGCCGACCAGATCGCGGTGGCGATGGAGAGCGCGCAGGCCTTCAGCGCCGAGCGCGAGCAGGCCTGGACGCTCAACGCGCTGCTCCAGGTGGCCGAGAACATCGCCCGCGCCTCGTCGCTGGACGACCTGCTGCCCGCGGTGGTGCGGCTGCCCCCGCTGCTTCTGGGCTGCGAGCGCTGCCACTGCCTGCTCTGGAACCGCGAGGACGCGGCCCTGACGCCGGTAGCCGCCTACGGCCTGACGCGCGACCAGCGCGCCGCGTACCTCGGCAGACCGATCGCCGAGGCCGAGTCCCCGCTGCTGGCCGAGCTGATCCGCACCGCCGCCCCGGTGATGGTGGAGGACGCCGCCGTGCACCCGGGCATCTGCCCGCAGGTGCTGGAGGCCTTCGGCGGGCGCGCGCTGCTGGCGGTGCCGCTGCGCTCGCGCGGGGCTACGCTCGGCGCGCTGCTGCTGGACTACGCGCAGCCGCGGCCGCGCTTCGTCGGGCGCGAGCTGACGCTCTCGATCGGCATCGCCAACCAGGTGGCCGCCGCTGTGGAGAGCGCGCTGCTGGCCCAGGAGGCCGCCGAGGCCGCCCGCCTCGAGGAGGAGCTGCGGGTGGCGCGCGAGATCCAGACCGCCCTGCTGCCCTCCGAGGTGCCCGACGCGCCCGGCTGGGACATCGCCGCCGAGTGGCGCTCGGCGCGCATCGTCGGCGGCGACTGGTACGACTACTGGTGGCTCAAGCGGGCGAAAGACCGACCGACGAGCGACGAGCGACAATCGACGAGCGGCGGCCGGAGTGCGCTCTTTGGCCAAGCGAGCGCCGAACTCGCCAGCGGCACCCCTTCGTCCTTGGACGCTGGCCCTTCGTCCGAGCTTGGCTTTGTGATCGCCGACGTGAGCGACAAGGGCGTGCCCGCCGCCATGTTCATGGCGCTCTCGCGCAGCCTGGTGCGCGCCGCGGCGCTGGACGGCTCCCCCCCCTCGGTGGCTCTCGAGCGCTCCAACCGCTGGATCACGCGCGACTCCGAGTCCGGCATGTTCGTGACGCTGTTCTACGGCATCATCCAGCCCGACACCGGCGCGCTGCGCTTCGCCTGCGCCGGGCACAACCCGCCGCTGCTGTTCCGCGCCACAGACGGCTCGGTGGTGGAGCTCAGCACCCCAGGCATCGCGCTCGGCGTGCTCGATGAGGTGTCGATCGGCGAGGCCGAGGTGCGCATGGAGCCCGGCGATATCCTGGTCTGCTACACCGACGGCGTGACCGAGGCGATCGACGACAAGGAGGAGGAGTTCGGCGTGCCGCGCCTGATCGCCGCCGTGGACGAGCTACGCGAGCACAGCGCGCGCGAGGTGCTGGACGGCATCATCGCGCGACTCCACAGCTTCACCGCCGGGTCGCTCTTCGACGACGCGACGCTCGTGGTGGTGAAGCGAGAACGTGCTTGAGCGTGAACCCCGACGACCTGGCCGCCCCCTGTGACGAACAGGCCGCTCAAGCCGTCGGGGGGGTGTCGGCGGCGTGCTACAGGTTGGTGCCGGGCGTTCACAGTGATGTGAACGCCCGTAGCATGTGAGCTGCTAACGCCCGGCAGGTAGGCGATCGCCGCGGCGCTCCCGCCCGCTGACCGGCCGGCGTCCGAGCGCACCGCCGCCGCAGCGCTCGCGGCGCTCGGCCCCCAGGCGTACACGCGGGCGTGGGCAGAGGGCCAGGACCTCAGCCCGGACACGGCGCGTCAAACGGGCGCGCCTAGCACCAGTTTGACGCGCCGTGTTATACTGTGCAGGGGATGGTGACGGAGGCGGCGCATGCAGACGATCAAAAAGTACGCGAACCGCAAGCTCTACCACGTGAACCGCAAGCAGTACATCACGCTGGACGGCATCGCCGCGCTCATCCAGGGCGGCGACCAGGTGCAGGTGATCGACAACGAGACCGGCGAGGACATCAGCCCCCAGATCCTGGCGCAGGTGGCGCTCCAGACACGCGGCGAGCGCGGCTGGCTCCCGACGAACGTACTCACTGGCATCATCCGCACCGGCGAGGGCACGCTCTCCGGGCTCCAGCGCTCGCTCTGGGCCACCCTCGGCGGCCTCAACTTCGTGGACTCCGAGATCGCCCACCGGCTGGACAACCTGCGCGAGAGCGGCGCGATCGACGAGGCTGAGCACGCGCGCCTGCACGCGCTGCTCCTCACTAGCCACGACTCAGGCGCCGCGCCCGAGCTTCCCAGCCGCAAGGACGTCGACCGGCTGCGCGCAGAGGTCGATGCGCTGGCAGAGGCGATCGAGCGGCTGGTGAACGATCGAGCCAAGTAAGGGCGTAGGAGCAAACCGATGCACGACGACGGCGTCCTTCCGCAGCGGAGCAAGACTGCGCTTGTGCTCGCGGGCGGCGGCGTGACCGGGGCCGTCTATGAGATCGGCGCCCTGCGCGCGCTCGACGACCTGCTACACGGCTTTGACGTCAACGACTTCGATATCTATGTCGGCACCAGCGCCGGCGCCCTCGTCGCCGCCTGCCTCGCCAACCGCCTCACCCCGCGCGAGATGATGCGCCACCTGGAGATGCCGGTGAACGGCGTCGCGCCCCTCAGAATGGGCGACGTCTTCGCGCTCGACGGCGGCGGCCTGCTCGGGCGCAGCCTCCGCTTCCCCGAGGCGCTGCTCCGGACTCTCGGGACGATCGTGGCGGCGCGCGGCCACATGTCGGTGCTGGACGCGATCGAGACTCTGGCGCTGGCGCTCCCCGGCGGAATCTACGACAGCAGCGCGCTCGAGCGCTACCTCACGGCGGTGCTCACCCGCCCCGGCCTCTCGAACGACTTCCGCAACCTCCCCCACGAGCTGGCGATTATCGCCACGGACCTGGACAGCGGCGAGCGGGTGGTGTTCGGCGAGCCGCCACTCGACGCAGTGCCGATCTCGCGCGCCGTCTCGGCCTCCTCGGCCATGCCGATCGTCTACCGGCCGGTGCGCATCGGCACGCGGGACTACGTAGACGGCGGGGTGCGCGGCAACGCCAGCCTGGACCTGGCGATCGAGCGCGGCGCAAAGCTGATCGTCTGCGTCAACCCGCTCGTGCCGTACGACCACAGCCGCGACATGCACATCCGGGACATGGGCGCTCCGGGGATCGCCAACCAGGTGTTCCGCACGCTGTTCCACTCGGGGCTCCACTACCACCTGAAGCAGATCCACCGGCGCCACCCCGAGGTGGACGTGGTGCTGATCGAGCCCGCGCGCGACGACATCCGCATGTTCTCGGAGATGCCGATGAAGTACGTGAACCGCATGGAGGTGGCGCGGCACGGCTTCGAGACGGTGGCGACGCACCTGGCCGAGCGCTACGAGGCCTATCGCGCGCTGTTCGCCCGCCACGGCATTCGCATGGAGGGGCGGCACGGCACCGAGCGGCTGGCGTCGGTGGCGCACCAGCTCACATCGCCCGCCGGGCCGCACGAGCTGCGCGACACCCTGGCGCGGCTGGAGCGGGCGCTTGACAGCAGAGCCTGACGGGCATGGCGTGTAACAGGAGGTGGTGCGGGCCGGCAGGGCACCCCTTCGCGCAAGCGCAACATACGGCCACATTCAGGAAGAGGGGGCAGAGCGGGAGCGGAAACAGCCCCGTCTCGCCCCCTCCTCGCTGGGCTCTGTGCTCTCTGCGGCCAACGTAACCGGCGGTCTACGCGCGGGAGCGCTGCTTGCGGGGCGGGCGGCGGTCGCCGAGCGAGGAAAGCTTCGCGCCGAGCTGCTCCAGGCTGAGCAGATTGTGGACCGGCAGGAAGTCGTCTACGTGGGGCAGGGCCGCCTGCATGCCCTGCGTGATCGGCTGGTAGCGCGGGCTGCCGAGCAGCGGGTTGAGCCAGATCAGGCGGTGGCACGAGCGCTGCAGCCGCTCCATCTCCCGCCCCAGCACCTTCGGGTCGCCCCGGTCCCACCCATCCGAGATCAGCAGCACCACCGGCCCGCGGCCGAGCACGCGCCGCCCCCAGACGTAGTTAAACTCCTTGACCGCCTCGCCGATCCGGGTGCCGCCGGACCAGTCCACCACCTGCTTGCTCACCGCGCTCACCGCGTCGTCGATGTCCTTCTCGCGCAGCAGCCGGGTGATGCGCGTGAGGCGCGTGCCGAACACAAACGCCTCGACGTCGCGCAGGCCGTTCGAGATGGCGTAGGCGAACTGGAGCAGGATGCGGCTGTAGCGGTCCATCGAGCCGCTGATGTCGCACAGCACCACCAGCGGGCGCTGGCGCGCGCGGGGCTCGCGGTACGAGAGCTCCACCGGCTCGCCCCCGAAGCGCATGTTGCGGCGCAACATGCGGCGCATGTCCATGAGGCGCCCGCGCCGGGCAGAGCGCTTGCGGCGGGTGCGGCGCTCGGGGATGCGCCACTCGAGCGTGCGCAGCAGCTCCTTGCAGGCCTGGACCTCCTCGTACGAGAAGGCGCCGAAGTCCTTGGTGCGCAGCCGCTCCACCTGGCTGAACTGGAGCGTCAGGCCGACGCGCTCCTCCTCCTCCTCGCGCTCCGGCTCCTGGCCCTGGCTGGCGCCCTGATCCTGCTTGCGGCGCGGCAGGCGCAGCGGCTTGGCCGGCACCTTCATCACCGGGATCGCCAGCATGGTTGGGTCGGCGCCGGACTGGGTGCGCCAGAAGAAAGCGAAGGCCGCATCGAACAGCGGCAGATCCTCGTGGCGGCTCACCAGCGTGCAGCGGGCCGCCCCGCGAAAGTCCTCGCGGCTGACGATCGGCGCGTGATCAAGCGCCCGCACCAGGTCGAGCGTCTGCCCGCTGCTCACCGAGATACCCATGTTGCGAAGGAGCTGCGCGAACGCCAGAACGTGCGAGAGAAGATGTCCTGTTGGTTCAGCCATGAGTTCCACACGTGCAAGGTGCACTATGTACCTGGAACATCGCCGTAGCCGACACTGCTCCAGGTACATAGTGCACTAGCTGGCCCCGACCTTCTCCAGCAGCGAGCGCAGCCCCTGCCCACGCACCTGGCTGATGTCGTCCTGGTACTTCAGCAGCGCGCCGAGCGAGTCGAGCACGTTGGACTCATCGAGCTGCTGCGCGTCGAGCGCCACCAGCGCCGTGGTCCAGTCGAGCGTCTCGGCCACGCCGGGGAGCTTGAAGAGGTCCTGCTTACGCAGCTCCTGGACGAAGGCCACCACCTGGCGCGAGAGCTTCTCGGAGGCCTCAGGGACCTTGGCGGCCACGATCTTCTGCTCCTTCTCCAGGGCAGGGTAGTCGATCCAGTAGAAGAGGCAGCGGCGCTTGAGCGCGTCGTGGATCTCGCGGGTGCGGTTGCTGGTGATGATCACCGTGGGCGGCTGGGCGGCGCGGATCGTGCCGAGCTCAGGGATGCTGATCTGCCAGTCGGAGAGCAGCTCGAGCAGAAACGCCTCGAACTCCTCATCGGCGCGGTCCAGCTCGTCGATCAGCAGGATGGGCGGCTGCTCCCAGCTCTCCTCGATCGCCTGGAGCAGCGGGCGCTTGATCAGGAACTCGGGGCCGAAGATCTCCTTGAGGGCCGCCTGCTGGTCGCTGGCGCCGATCGCCTCGAGCAGCCGGATCTGGAGCATCTGGCGGGTGTAGTTCCACTCGTAGATCGTGGTGTTGACGTCCAGCCCCTCGTAGCACTGCAGTCGGATGAGGTGGCGGTCCTGCATGCGGGCCAGCGTCTTGGCGATCTCGGTCTTGCCGACGCCGGCCTCACCCTCGAGCAGCAGCGGCTTCTGGAGCTTCAGCGCCAGGAAGATCGCGGTTGCGAGCGGGCGATCGGCCACGTAGTCGTTGGCGGCGAGCGCCTGCTGGAGCTCGTCGATCGAGGCGAACGTTCTCATAGCTGGTTTGGTTCTCCAGATCGCGGGGGCGGCTGCGGCTCCTACGCGTCCTCGCGGCCGCAGGATGCGCCAGATATTGTAGCACACGCCCCCGGCGGCGGTGCTGTGCTATAATCGCCGCGAAGGAAGCAGAGGCCGCCTATGCACCCCGACGACGACGAGCGCCTCCTCGGCGCGCTCGCGCACGCCAGCGTCGTGGCGAACATCGTAAACCTGGCCGGGATCGTCACCGCGACGATCATCTGGGCCACGCAGCGCGAGCGCTCGCGCTTCGTCCGCGGGCACGCGCTCCAGGCGCTGGCATACCAGGGTGTGGTGCTGCTGGCGCTGCTGCTGATGATGGTGGTGTGGGGCGCCTGCATGACGCTCTCGCTGCTGCCGGCGATACTGCGGCCGGAGCTGTACACTGAGGGCGGCCCGCCGACGGGCTTCTGGGTGGTGCTTGCGACGCTGGTGCTGCCGCTCGGGCTGGCCGCCGCGTCGGTGGCCTATGGCCTGTTCGGCGCCTACCAGGTCTTCCGCGGCCGGCCGTTCCGCTACCCGCTGGCAGGCCGGCTCGTGGAAGCCCAGAGCGCGAAGCCCGGAGCGCAAAGCGGCGCCCCCGCACAGCCCCCGCCGCTCGTGATGCCGCCACCCGCGGAGGCTCCTGCCGCGCCCAAGCAGGAGAAGGTCGAGAGCTGAGGAGCTGCACTCACGGCTGTAGCGTCTAGTGTTCATCGTTTCGCGTTTCGCTCTGACCTTTCGCCTCCCGGTAGAGATCCTTGAGGCGCACATAGCGCTGCGCGGTGCGGCGGATTCGCTCCAGCATCTCGGGCCGCAGCGGCCGCACGACGCCTGGCACCCCCATCACCAGCGAGCCGGGCGGCACCACCATCTCCTCGGTCACCAGCGCGCGCGCCGCGATCAGCGAGCCACGCCCGACGCGAGCCCGGTTGAGCACCACCGCGCCGATGCCGATCAGCACCTCGTCCTCCACCGTGCAGCCGTGCACCACCGCCGCGTGCCCGATGCTGACGTCGTCGCCAATGGTCAGGAAGGCGTCCGGGTCGGCGTGCAGCACCGCCCCGTCCTGGATGTTCACCCGCGCGCCGATGCGGATCACGCCGTTGTCGCCGCGCACCACCGCCATCGGGAAGACGCTGCTGTCCGCGCCGAGGGCCACTGTGCCGTGCAGGTAGGCGTGGGGCGAGACCCAGGCGCTGGGGTGGATCTCCAGCCGGTCGGTCAGATCCGGGAAGGTGTCGCTCTCCACAGGGGCTCCTCTCACACGGCTGTCAGCCGGATCTCATTGCGCGGCGCGTCACACCCGGCTAGGATTCGCGGCAATGCCCACCGTTGCCACGAGGGTCACATGCTCGAATCTATCCCAGGCCTGCTCCTGGCCAGCACTATTGTCCTGACGCTCTTTCTGCTGCCGTACCTCAACGAGGAGCGCCGCGAGCGCACCGGACTGACCGAGGAGATTCACGTGCGGCGCGATCTTCCCGCCGGCCGGCCCAACGACCATGAGGGCGGGGGCGTGTAGCTCTCGCTCCCCCTTGCTCCCCCACCGCCCGTCGCCCCATCGTCCACCGCCTGCCCTGCTCGCGCCACCTCCCGCCGCTCAGATTGTAGCGCGCTCCGTGACTGCCCGCAACGCCGTGGGAGAGCCACCGCTCCGCCACAGTGCGTATTGACATTGAACACATGTTCTGCTACAATATTCCCGGTTCCAATGCCCAATACCGCGTTCCCCGCAGCACCCGCAGCGATCGTATCGAGGAAGATGATGAAGGCAGTCAAGACATCGCGGGCGCCCAAGTCTGCGCCCGCGGCCGCCCCGTCGCACGCGGCAATCTCTGCCGCAACCGAGCGACTCCGGGCGGCAGAGCGGCGCGGACTGTACATGATGTGGTTCGACGACAGCGCGAAGAAGACGGCGACGGACAAGATCGAGGAGGCGGTCGCGGCCTACATGCGGCACTTCAACGCCCGGCCGAACGTGGTGCTCGTGAACGAGAGCGACCGCGTCGAGGTCAGCGGCGTGCGTGTCCGCAGCGAGAGCTACGTCCGCCGGGACAACTTCTGGATCGGCTACGAGGACGCAGCGTGAGGCGGAACGCTGAACGCTGAACGACGAAGGAGGGGCGGGGGGGGGGGG
>JBDLTZ010000107.1:0-25729 GCA_039805565.1 Chloroflexota bacterium
GGGGTGAGGCGCAGGTGGAGCTGCCCGTGCAGGAAGGCGTCGGCCAGGTAGGGGTAGTAGTTGTAGGCGGTCGGGCGGAAGAGGCGGCCGGCTGCCAGCGCGATTGTGCCGTAGCACACCAGCGCCGCCAGCGCCGCCCACGTGGGGTGGCCCCACGCGCGGGCGAGCAGGCGCAGCGTGGCCCCAGCCGTGCGCTCGGCCGCGCCGTAGATCGGTGCTCGTGTGAGAGAGCTCTGCATCGGTGGTCCCTCGCTACTGCAGCCGTGCCCGCACCGTCACGCCGTCGCCCGCAAGCGACACGGCGATGACCAGCGCCCGGCCGGTGCCGTTGTATATCGTCAGGTCCTTCTCGTCGTCGCCGCCGTTGGTGTTCCAGATCGCCACCGCATCGTCAGGCGCCACGCCCATCAGGTCGTACCCGGTAGCGTCGCGGTGCCGCACGAAGCGGATAGCGTCGTACGAGAGCAGAGGGCGCAGCGCCACCACGTAGCGGCTCGCCAGATCGCACCAGCCGCCGCCGTAGACCCCGGCGATCGTCACGAGGCTGATGCCCGAGGGGCTGCCGACGGCGCGGTTGAACGACCAGGTCTCACCCGGCGCGATGATGACCTGCCGCAGCGCCCCGCCGCTTGCGTCGAGGGCCGCGGCGACGTTGTGCCACAGGGCGGTGCCGGGCACCATCGGCAGAAACGCGGATGTCGCCCACGGCTCCGGGGTGGGCATCACCATATCGCCAACGACCAGGGTCGGCTCCGCGGTCGGGGTGGTCAGCGGCGGCGCGACAGCCAGGGAGAGCGGTGGCAGCGTGGCCGCGGGCTCTCCACCGTCGCTCAGGACAAGCTCGATCGGCGTCGGAGTGAGCTCGGGGATGAGCTCGAGCGTCTGCGAGACGAGCTCAGCGGCGCTCGGCGCGGGCTCGGGTGTAGCCGTCGGCTGCGGCGGGGCGGGCTGCGCCTCCGGTGGGCTCAGCACCGGCATCGCTCGGGCCGTCGCGGCCAGGGCGAAGTCAAGCGCCGTCTGTGTCGCCCGCAGGTCATCCATCGAGCGGATGACCACCGGGCCGCTCTGCGTGTCATCGGGCCTCATAGTCTCGTCGGAGGTGGCGCCTGAGACGATGCTGTAGATCAGCAGGCCCAACAGGCCGAGCACCGCGACGGCGATCACCAGCACCGAGACTGGGAGCGAGCGGAACGTGTGCGGCAGGCGGGCAGGGTGGGACGGGCGAGCCGGGCGAGCAGTGACCGGCGTCCAGCCGGGGGCCGCGGCATACGGCGCGGCCTTAGTCGTGCCCGAGTCACCAGTCTCGAGCCCTATCAGCCCAGCGAGCGTGTGCATCTCCTGCGGCTCGAGCACGCGCAATCCGGCGGCCTCGCGCCAACCGGAGGAAGATGAAATGCCAGGAGCGGAGGTCATGTGACTTGTTTGTCCTGTGCTGCAAAGCCCAACGCCTGAGGACCGGCGTCCCACTTCTGGCATCATAGGACTTTACGGCCTCAGGCGCATCACCGGGCAGCGCGAGACTGCGGCGTCGGCGGTATGATCTTGCGCTCCTCCCGTGGTGGGGGTGGGTAGGAGCAGCGCATGAAACACGACGAAGCCGGGGAGAGCGTACCCTCCCCGGCCTCACCGCTGCACAAACAGACAAGCCTACAGCACGAAGCGCTGGTTATCACGCGCCTTGATCGAAACCTGGCCGGGTACCCCGACACCACCGATGTTACGGCGCAGCGCCAGGCTCACTGCGGCCGCCCTGTCTGCCACGCCGAGCTTGGCAAAGATATTGCCCACGTGCGTCTTAACCGTGTACTCGCTGATCACCAGCTCCTCGGCAATGTCACGGTTACGCTTGCCCTGCACCATCAGGCGCAGCACATCCAGCTCGCGCTCGCTCAGCATCTCGGGCAGCGGCTCTTCCTCCGGTGAGCGCTTGAGCCAGCTCACCAGGCCACCCGTGAGGCGCGGCTCGATCGGCGTCTCACCCCGGTGGGCGGCGCGCACCGCATCGGCCACCGTGTCAAACATCGACTCCTTCAGCAGGTAGCCTGCAGCGCCCGACTGCATCGCGCGCCGCAAGTCATCCTCAGCGTCACTACACGTAAACATCACCACGCGCGTCCTCGGGTAGCGCTCAATGATCTGCTGAGTGAGGGTGATCCCGTCGACGCGCGGCAGGGCGATGTCCATCAGCACCACGTCAGGCGTCAGGCGTCCGACGGCATCGAGGGCTGAATCCGCGTCGCCCGCCTCGGCCACAGCGCTCAAGTCAGACGTCATCGCCATCTGGTCGACCAGGATCTTGCGGAACAGTGGGTGGTCATCCACCAGCAGCACTCGCACCTGCTGGGCCGGATCCTTCGTCGGTTCAGCCGTCGCGGCCGTGAAGGGGGCGGCGCCGTCGATCGGGAAGACCGCGCTCACACGCGTGCCGTTGCCCGGCCAGCTGCTCACCGTCAGGCGTCCACCAACGCCCGCGGCGTACTCGCGCATAATCCCCAGCCCAAGCCCACCACCCGCCTGCCCAGGGTCGACGTCCACCTCGAAGCCGACCCCGTCGTCCCCGATCGAGACCTGGACCGTGTCATGGCTGTACTCGACCTCAACCCGCACCTCAGAGGCCTGGGCGTGGTGACGAGCGTTTGCCAGCGCCTCCTGCACAACCGCAACGACCGCTGCGATCACTGGCGCGACCGGGCGCCCCTCCCCACGACAGAACAGGCGCGCGCGTGTGCCGCCCGTCTGCCAGCTCGCCAGCAGCTCCCGCAGACTCTGGGCGAGTGGGCGGCCCTGGTCTACCAGGCCAGGGAGAGCCCTGGAGGTCATCAGGGCGGCGCGCGCCGCATCACGCGCACGGACCAGCCGCTCCACAAGCCGTCGCTCGTCGCGCCGGTGCAGCTCGGCGTCATTGATGTGGACCACTGTCTCCACCAGCCAGCGCGCCAGCGCCCCATTCATCTCCTGCACCACCCGATCGCGCTCCTCCTCCTTCGCCTCCAGCTGACGCTGGTCCAGCAAGTGCAGCAGCGTGAGGTAGCCCGCGACGTGGTCGGCGAGCTGGACGAGCGTGGCGGCGTGCTGGTGCTGGTACGAGCAGGTGGTGGGGCTAAGGCTCAGCGCAGCCAGCGCCAGCACGCTGCGGCGCGAGCGCACCGGGGCAGCGACCATGCTGTGGACGCCCTCATGGGCCAGCGTCGTAATACAACCGGCACCCGAGTCCGCTGCCGCCGCGAGGTCGGCATACCACACCGGCCGAGCCGTGGTCAGGGCACGCGCCAGCCATGTCCCGGAGGCGCCCACGGACATCTGCCGGCCGGCGCGGAGCGACGGCGTCCCGCCCTCGGCATCAAAGACGCCTAGCCACTCCAGAGTCGCAGTGGCCTCGTTGAGCTGGAGCAGCGCGAGCGCGCTGTGTGGGACCACGGGTCCCAGGCGGGCACTGAGGGCGGCCAGCCCATCGACCAGGGTCGTCACACCCGCCAGGTCTTCGGCTGCGCGCGCCAGCCAGCGCGGGACGGCGCGAGACGGCGCTGCGCCATTTCGATCCTGGGCGGACGAATCACCGCTGACCACATGGGGCTCTGCAGGAGGTTGAAACGCGGGCTGCGTTTCGGCCTGGGCCAAGGACGGCGGTAAGCCGGAGGGGACGGGCTCGGATAATGCCATGTGATGTTCCGCGCTCTTTCTCGACTGTGGTTCATGTGAGGTTAACAATAGCACAGCAATGCGTGGGCGACGATATTCGATGCATTACATCCGGGTTACTGCTGCATGCAAAAAGCGCGCGACGAGCACACTCGTCGCGCGCGTGGGCCTCCCAGCATCGGCAGACTAGCGGCCGCGCTTCTTGATCTCCTCGGTCAGCATCGGCACGATCTCATTGGCGTCACCCACCACCCCGTACGTCGCCACGCGAAAGATCGGCGCATCGGGATCCTTGTTGATCGCCACAATCGTGCGCGAGCTACGCATGCCGGCCAGGTGCTGGATCGCGCCCGAGATGCCGACCGCCATGTACAGTTTGGGGCTAACCGTCTTGCCGGTCTGGCCGACCTGATGCTCGTAGGGCACCCACCCTGCGTCCACAACCGCGCGCGATGCGCCATAGGCCCCACCCACCGCCTCAGCAAGCGGCGGGATGAGCTTGAAGTAGTTGTCGGGGCTGCCCAGGCCACGGCCGCCAGAGACGATGACCGCGGCGTCGGACAGGTTCACCGCCCCTTGCTTCGGTGTGACGCTGACGACCTTCTGGCGCACCTCGACGCCCGGCATCGGCTCCGTGACCAGCTCGCCACTGCGACCGGCCTGCTCCTGCGCCTCGGGGAAGCTCTGCTTCCGCGCCGCCACCACCGCGGGCCGGGCGGCGCCGAACGTGAGCATGTTGATCACGTTCCCGCCGTGCGAGGCGCGTATCGCCGCGACTGTGCCGCCCTCGATCGTCACATTGGTCGCATCCGCGGCGTAGCCTGCGCCGAGCTCCGCCGCCAGCGCGGCGCTGAAGTCGCGCTGCTGGAAGGAGGAGCCGGTGAGGATGACGGCGGGCTGGTACTTCTTCGCCAGCGCGGCCGCCGCACCGACAAAGGCGTCACTGGTGTACTGTGCGAGCGCCGGGTCGTCCACCACATACACCTTATCCGCGCCGAAGGCGAAGGCGCGCTGCGCCAGCGGGGCCACCGCGCTGCCGAGCACCAGGGCGCAGAGCAGACCACCGGAGGCCGCGGCGAGCTCGCGACCCTTACCGAGCAGCTCGCGGGCGATCGGCGGGAGGAGGTCGCCGGCGGGGGATTTCTCGATCACCACCCAGATCTCGTTCGACATCGGTATCTCCTCCTAGATCACTTGCGCTTGGACGAGCTTCTCCACCAGCTTGCGAACCTTCTCCTCAGCGCTCGCGCCATCTATCACCTCACCGCTCGGGCGGGGCGGCGGCGGGACGCGCCCGCCAAGGCTGACTGCCGGCGTGAGCGCCGCTACGTCGAGCCCTAGGTCGGCCGCGCTCCAGGTGGGTACCTCGGCCTTAGCAACCTTGCGAATGCGCAGGAGCGAGGGATAGCGCGGCTCGTTGATCCCCTTGACGACCGTCAGGACGGCCGGCAGCGAGGACTCGACCGTCTCGACGACCTCCTCGAGGTGGCGCTCAACGACGATCTTCGTCCCGGCCAGGTCGGTCACCTTGCCCACATAGGTAAGCTGGGCCCAGCCGAGCAGGCGCGCGAGTGCCGGGCCGAAGGCGCCGGACTCGTCATCAGTCGAGTTGCGGCCGCAGATCACCAGGTCCACATCGCCGAGCTTTTTGATCGCCGCCGCGGCCACGCGGGCTGCGGCCATGGTGTCCAGCTTGGCGAACTGCGGATCGTTCAGCAGCAGCGAGTCGGTGGCGCCCATCGCCAGGGCGCGGCGGATCTGGTCCTTCCACTCGTCGGGGCCGATCGAGAGCACCGTGACCTTGCCGCCGAGCTTCTCGTTCCACAGCAGCGCCTCCTCGACGGCGTACTCGTCGAACAGATTCATGATCTGCTCGATGCCAGAGGCGTCCAGGGAGAGGTCGGGTTTGATCTTGACCGAGTTGTCCCGCGGGACTTGCTTCATGCAGACGACGATATGCATAGCGACTCCTTCGTGGCTATCCTGCCGCACGGCGGGTCAGGGGCGCGGGGGAAGCGATACTGATCATAGTGTCACAATATACGATTGCGTGAAGCGAACCATCTATTGTGCGGAAAGATGTGTTTACCGCATGCGCATGACACAGTGCATTATAACATACACCAACAACGGCGAGGCCAGCCACATGGTGTAAATAAAGTTTAAGAATTCTTGTATTCCCGCTTGACAAAAATGCCGATGGCTTTTATAGTACAACTATCCTGTACTAGTCCAGAAAGCCAAGGCGTCCATGTCCCAGATCGAACCAGAGAATCTGGGTAGTTTGGCGACGCTCCACTCGGATGGCATCCGTCGTGTACTGACACTCGACAGCGCCGGCGATGAGGGGCATGCCGAGCGGGTTCTCAAGGCGCTCGACTCGTCGAACCGCATTCGGATCTTGCGCTATCTGACGACGCGCAACGCAAGTGTGAACGAGATCGCGGGGGCACTCGACCTACCGCTCTCGACGGCAGCGCTGCACATCGAGACACTGGAAGAGGCAGGGCTAATTCAGACGGAGCTCGAGCCAGCGAGCCGCGGTCTTCGGAAGATGTGCGCACGCATGTACGACACGATTGTGCTGGACCTGCCGCGCTCGTCTCCGACACCGCGAACACCGATGATCGAGCTGCACATGCCGATCGGCGCCTACTCCGACTGCCGCGTAACCACGACGTGCGGGCTGTCGAGTGAGCACGGTCTCATCGGGATGGTAGACGACCCGGCCACGTTCTACGAGCCGGAGCGGGTGCACGCGCAGCTCATCTGGTTTCGATCGGGCTGGCTCGAGTACCACTTCCCGAACCGGCTGCCCGCGGGCGCAAAGCCCGAGGCGCTCACACTGAGTATGGAGATTTGCTCGGAGGCGCCGCACTACAATCTCGACTGGCCCTCGGACGTCACACTATGGGTCAACGGGGTTGAGATCGGCACCTGGATATCCCCGGCGGACTTCGGCGGCGAACAGGGTCATCTCACGCCTGAGTGGTGGACGCCGAATAACACGCAGTACGGCCTCCTGAAACTCTGGCACATCGACGGGGAAGGTGCCAAGATCGACGGCATGCGTATGTCAGAGGTGGTGATCAGCGAGCTGCACCTGAGCGAAGCGCCGTACATCGCGGTGCGGATCGGCATCAAGCCGGACGCCCGCCACGTGGGCGGCATCAACCTCTTCGGCAGCAAGTTCGGCAACTACCCGCAGGATCTGGTGCTGCGGGTCAGCTACCACCGCAGCGGCGAACAATCTCTCTAAGTCCCGAGGTGAACCCAACCAGGCCGGAACCGGTAGCCGGCCCGGTACTCCCACATCGACTACCCCCCCTCGCCAGGATGGCGTATTCGCCACGACGTGAGCGCCAACGCGAGGACAACGGCACTGTGGCCCGCGAGTCATGTTGACTCTGTTAGCCTTTGGGAGGCATTTTCTCATGGACGACACCCGGAAGCAGACGCTCCTCTCGCGCCGCAATTTCCTGAGGCTGGGCGGCGGCCTGACCCTCACCGCCATGCTGGCGGCCTGTGGTGCATCGACGACCGCCCCCGCCGCTGAGGCCCCCGCCGCCGGCGGCGAGGCCGCAGCTCCCACGGCGGCCCCGGCGGCTGAGGCCCCGGCGCCCACCGAAGTCCCCGCCGCCCCAGAAGCCCCCGCCGAGCCCACTGCCGCCGTCGCCGAGTTCGGCACTGGCGAGGCCACGGTCTTCTGGCACGGCCTCGGCGGCGCCGACGGCGCGACGCTGGTCTCGATGCTCGAGACCTACTCCAAGGACAATGGCGCGGTTCGCTCCGAGACCTACGCCTGGGACGTCTTCTACCAGAAGCTCCCCACCGCTACGGTCGCCGGCACCCCGCCCGACCTGGCCTGCTTGCACGAGTGGGGCATCCTGCAGTTCGCCACGCAGGGCGTCATCCAGCCGGTGGATGACATCTTCTTCGGCTCGGGCCTGATTCCCAAGGATGACTTCAATCAGGACCTGATCAACAAGATCACGATCGACGGCAAGGTGTACGCCATCCCCTTCGACAACCACGGCTGGGGCATGTACGTCAACACCAAGGTGATCAGCGACGCCGGCCTCGACCCGAACAACCTGCCGAAGAACCAGGCTGAGTTCATCGAGTGGGCGCAGAAGGTCACTGTCGACGAGAACGGCAAGCACCCGAACGAGGACGGCTTCGACCAGGATCGGGTCAAGGTGTGGGCGCTCCACAACTCCTGGCAGCGCTTCACCATGCCCTCGACCTTCTGGCAGTTCGGCGGCGACATGATCGACGCCGAGGGCAAGAAGTCGCTGCTCGACAGCGAGGGCACAATCGCGGCCGTCCAGATCTGGCACGACTTGATGTACAAGTACCGCGTTGTTCCGCCGGCGGTGCCCGGCCAGGTCGGCGCGTACGACATGTACAAGACCAACTCGCTCGCCCTCATGTGGGACGGCAGCTGGTCGCTCAACTTCTTCAAGGATAACCCCGAGCTCGAGAAGGTCACCTACGCGACGCGCCTCAACTCGCTCGCGCCGGATGGCAAGCAGGCCGCCAAGTTCGGCTCGCACATGCTCGTCATCCCGTCGGGCGTCAGCGATGCGGGCCTCGAGCGCGCCAAGAAGCTGATCACCTGGCTCTCGAACAACGGCAAGACCTGGGCGACCTCGGGCCAGATCCCGGCCCGCCTCTCGGTCCAGCAGGACCCGGAAGTCCAGGGCATCTGGTCGGTGAAGGCCTACGCCGAGCAGTTCGCCGCCGTCGGCCGGACGGACAACGTCCACAAGTCGGCCAGCGAGATCCAGACTGCCTGGGAGGCCGCCGTCAGCGCGGCGCTCGCCAACACCACCCCGGTGAAGGATGCCCTCACCGAGGGCAGCAAGCAGATCCAGGCCATCCTGGACCGCGGCTAGTTGCGGCTCGTGTGGGGTCCCGGGGGCTTCGGCCCCCGGGACAGCATCTCTGCGGGGGGATACCCCTCCGCCCTCCCCAACAGGGGCTCAGACGGGGTAAAGATTATGAGCACGTCGACGCAGACACTGTCTCGCGGTGATGCTGGAGCCGCGCGTCAGCAGCAAATGCGTAGGTTGCGTAAGCAGCTGCCCAACGCCCTCTTTATTTTGCCGCACCTTATCTTCTTCCTGGTCTTCCTCGTCGGGCCGATCTTCCAAGGCCTGCGGATGAGCTTCTACGATTGGAAGATCCTCGCGAAGCAGCAACAGTGGATCGGTATCTCCAACTACACGTCGCTCTGGGCTGACCCGCTGTGGTGGAAGGTGCTCACCAACACGCTCTACTTCACGGGCCTGACGGTCGTCCTGAATATCGTCGTGGCGCTGTTGGCCGCCGTGGCACTGAAGCGCGCCTTCTTCGGCCGCGACCTGTTCCGCGTGCTGTTCTACTCGCCGGTGATCCTCTCGGTTGCCGTGGCCGGCCTGGTAGCGCTCCGCGCCTGGGATCCGCAGCGCGGCCTCGTCAACTACTACCTGGTCGAGTGGTTTAACCTGCCACGCATCACCTGGCTCGGCACCAGAGAGACTGTCATCCCCACGATTGCCATCACCACGGTGTGGTGGACCTTCGGCGGCGCGATGCTGGTGTTCCTCGCCGGCCTGCAGAACATCCCCGAACAGCTCTACGAGGCGGCCAAGATCGACGGCGCCGGCCCGCTCGGCACCTTCTTCCGCATCACCATCCCTCTGCTCACGCCCACCATGCTGTTCGTGGTGGTCACGCAGTTCATCGCCCACATGCAGGTGTTCGGCCAGCCCATGCTCATGACAAACGGCGGGCCAGGCCACGAGTCACGCACGGTGGCCATCTACCTCTACCAGACTGCCTGGGCTTTCTTCCGTATGGGATACGCCTCGGCAATGGCGGTGATGCTCGCGGTGGTGATGATCGCTGTGACCCTGATCCAGTTCCGGCTGCTTCGCAGCGAGAGCGACTAAGAGGAGGCGACCGTGGCAGCAACAGCACTCGAATCAAGCCCGCGGCGCCTGAAGATCTCGTGGGACGCCATCGGCCTCTGGGTCGCGCTCCTCCCACTGACGATCATCACGCTGATGCCAATCGCCTACATGCTCTCGCAGGCGTTCACGCCCGAACAGGACAGCATGGTCTGGCCGATCCAGTGGATCCCGCAGCGCCCCACCATCAATAACTTCGTGCGCATCTTCCAGGACCCGACGCTGCCCGTGCTGCAGTGGTTCATCAACAGCATGGCGGTGGCCGGCTCGGTCACGCTCCTGGTGCTGGTGATCACCTCGCTGGCCGCCTACGCCTACGCGCGCCTGGAGTTCCCCGGCCGTGACGCGATCTTCTTCCTGCTGCTCATCAGTCTGATGATCCCGAACGCGGTCACGCTCATCCCGGTGTTCCTGCTGCTGCGCGATCTGAAGATGCTCGACTCGTACCACGCGGTGATCTGGCCCGCGGGCGCCGGAGTCTTCGGCGTCTTCCTGCTGCGCCAGCAGTTCATGGCGATCCCCAAGGAGCTCGAAGAGGCCGCCGTGGTGGACGGCGCGAACCGCCTGCGCATCTACTGGCAGATCTGCCTGCCGCTCGTGCGCTCGGCTATGGTCGCCCTCGGCATCTTCACATTCCTCGGCTCCTGGAACGATCTGTTCTGGCCGCTGATCGTGCTCAGCGACCGCGTCAATCTGACGCTGCCCGTCGGACTCGCGGTTCTCGGCCAGGGTAACTACGTCCAGCGCGGCCTCACCATGGCCGCCGCAGTCATCGCCTCGGCGCCGCCGCTGATCCTGTACGCTATCTTCCAGCGCCGCATCATCGCCGGCGTCGCCACCACCGGCCTCGCCGGGCGCTAACGCCCGCTGCACGCCCACTATAGGGGATAACGGCGATAGGGGCAGGCTGACCTGCCCCTATCGCGTGCCCTGAGCCCGCCTGTTACACGCTACCAACACCCGACAACGGAGCACAGTCCATGTCGACGAACGTCACCCACCCCCGCCAGCGCCGCTCACTGGACGGCGCCTGGCAGTTCCGCACCGACCCGCACGCAAACCTCGCCGCCGACGCCCCCGGCTCCTGGCGCACCGTTACCGTCCCCGCCCCGTGGCAGTCGCACGCCGACGACCTGCGCGACTACCAGGGCGTCGCCTGGTACCGCCGCGGCTTCGAGGTCCCCGCCGACTGGTCCGGCAGCGCGCTCGTGCTGCACTTCGGCGCGGTGGACTACTACGCCGAGGTCTACGTCAATGGCCGCCTCGCCGGCGAGCACACCGGCGGCTACCTGCCGTTCGACCTCGACATCAGCGCCCTGGTGCGCTACGGTGCCGAGAACGAGCTGACGGTGCGCGTCACCGACCCCTCGAACGACCGCGAGCGCTTCCCCGAGACTCCCTTCGATGAGATCCCACACGGTAAGCAGAGCTGGTACGGGCCGCTCAGCGGCATCTGGCAGAGCGTCTGGGTCGAAGCTCGCCCTGCGGCCCACGTGACCCGCCTCAAGGTCACCCCCGACGCCCGGGCAGCACAGGTGACAGTCGAGGTGACCCTCAGCACCGAGGTCTCCGGTGCGGCCACTCTGGCGCTCGACGTGCTGGCCCCCACCGGCGAGCGCGTGGCCACCACCGAGCTTGAGCTGCGCGGCAGCGCGGCCAGCGCCACCATCCCCGTGCCGAGCATCACGCTCTGGGAGCTGGAGGCCCCGGCCCTGTACACGCTCGCAGCCACGCTGCAGGGCGCCGGCCCCGCCGACCGGCTCGAGACCCGCTTCGGGTTCCGCACGATCGAGTCGCGCGACGGCGCGCTCTACCTCAACGACAAGCCGCTCATGCTGCGTGGCGCCCTCGACCAGGACTACTACCCCGGCACGATCGCTACGCCCCCCTCGTATGAGTACCTCGTGCACCAGGCGCAGCTCGCCAAGCGCATGGGCCTCAACTGCCTCCGCTGCCACATCAAGGTGGCCGACCCGCGCTATATCCAGGCCGCCGACGAGGTGGGCATCCTGGTGTGGGCCGAGCTGCCGAACTGGAACCGCTGGACTCCCGAGGGCGCGGCCACCGGCGTCGAGACGCTGATCGGCGCGATCGAGCGCGACTGGAACAACCCCTCGGTGGTCATCTGGACGGTGATCAACGAGAGCTGGGGCGTGGACCTGGTGGGCAACCCCGAGCACCGCGCATGGCTGAAGCAGGCCTTCGACATCGTCAAGGCGGCAGCCCCCGGCCGCCTCGTGGTGGATAACTCCGCCTGCTTCCCGAACTACCACATCAAGACCGACCTCGACGACTACCACATCTACACGGCTATGCCCGACGAGCGCGATCGCTGGAGCCGCCTGATCGCGCAATTCGCCGGCCGCGCCAAGTGGACCTTCGCCAGCGGCGCATTCGACGAGCGCGTCAAGCCGCGCAGCGAGCGCACCATCGAGGACTACGACTGGCCCTTCGGCGGCAACGCCGACGCTGACCCCATGCCTGAGATCGAGCGCACCGGACAGGAGCCGCTGATCCTCTCCGAGTTCGGCAACTGGGGCCTGCCCTCACTCGAGTCGCTCCGCGCCGAGACCGGCGCCGACCCCTGGTGGTTCGAGACCGGCGACGACTGGGGCGATGGCGTGGTCTACCCGCACGGCGTCGAGCAGCGCTTCGAGCGCCAGGGTCTGGACCGCATCTTCGGCGACTACGAGCGCTTCTCGCTCGCCACGCGTCGCGCTGAGCTCGATGCACTGCGCTTCGAGATCGAGGAGATGCGCCGCCACCCGAGCATCGGCGGCTACATCATTACTGAGTTCACCGACGTCCACTGGGAGTGCAACGGCCTGCTCGACATGCGGCGTAACCCCAAGATGCCGCTCGACGCGCTGGCCGACCTGAACGCCGACACGGTGCTCATCCCGGATCGCCGCCAGGGCGCGCTGTTCGCCGGCGCCTCCCAGGAGATCGCGGTCAGCGCCTCGCACTGGGGCGCCCGCCTGCTCGAGGCCCCTGAGCTGCGCTGGAGCGTCTCGGCAGCCGGCCAGCAGGCCGCCTCCGACGGCGTGATCACACATGCCGGCTCCATCGCTCCCCGCTCCACCGTCGCCCTCGGCGCGGTGCGCGTGGTGGCACCGGAGGTCGATCGCGCCACCACCGCCACCCTGCGGCTGGAGCTGTGGGACGGCGGACGCCGCGTGGCCGCCACTGACCACCGCATCGCGGTGTTCCCGCGCGCCACGGGCGCCCTGCCGAAGATCCACGTGGACGGCGACGAGGCACTCGAGGCGGCGCTCCTCGGCCTGGGCTACACTGTGGCGAGCGCGCCGGGGGCCGGCATCGTGACGGTGGCGCGGCGCTGGACCGATGAGCTCCGCACACATGTCATCGAGGGTGGCCACGTCCTGCTGCTGGCCGAGGACGACGCCGGGCTGGAGTGGTCGCCGGGCCACAGCCTGGCGGGCGTGACGGTCGAGCCGCGCCTCGGAACAGTGCGCCAGGGCAGCTGGGCCTCGAGCTTCTTCTGGATGCGCGGCGACTGGCCGGGCGACGGGGTGCTGGACGACGCCTTCGAGCGGGTGTTGCCGGAGTACGTGATCACGGGCTTCGCGGAGCGCGAGTACCCGGACGATGTGCTTGCGGGCATGTTCGTGGGCTGGATCCGCAAGCCGGCGGCGGCGGCGGGCGTGCGGCGGCTCGGGCGCGGCAAGGCGCTCGTCACCACCTTCCGCCTGACGAACAACCTGGGCACTGATCCGGCCGCCACGCACATCTTCGCCCATCTTGCGCGCGCCGCAGCCACGGCGTAGGCGTGCGCCGAGAAGAGTAGCAGGGCTACGAGCACACAAAAAGGGGGGTGGAGCGCTGCACGCTCCGCCCCCTGTGCACTTCCGAGCCTCGTGCTCTTCCACCCCTACTCGCCCCACTCCTCGGGATCGTAGGCCGGGAGCTCCTTCCGCAGCGGCGGGTTGGCGCGGCTCCCGAGCGCAAAGTCGGCTTGCAGCAGCTCCTGCAGCTCGCGCGTCCCCTCGTAGATCACCCCGCCGCGCGAGTTGCGCAGGTAGCGCTCCACCGGGTACTCGTCCGAGTAGCCGTACGCGCCGTGGATCTGGATCGCGTCATCGGCCGACTCGAAGCTGCTCACCGTGGCGTGCCACTTCGCCAGCGTCGTCTCGCGGGTGTTGCGGCGCCCCTGGTTTTTCATCCAGCCGGCGCGGTACACCAGCATGCGGCTCGTGTCCAGCTTCCGCACCATGTGGCTGATCATGCGCTTCACCAGCTGGTGGTCGGCGATCGGCACGCCGAAGGTGTGGCGCTCCTTCGCATAGCGCACGCTGGCCTCGAGCGAGGCCTGGATCAGGCCGGTGGCTCCGGCGGCCACGGTGTAGCGGCCGTTGTCGAGCGCGGCCATCGCGATCTTGAACCCCTCGCCCTCCTCACCGAGCCGGTTCGCCACAGGCACGCGCACGTCCTGCAGCACCACCGCACCGGTGTTCCCCGCGCGCACGCCGAGCTTGCCGTGGATCGGGTGGCTGCTGAAGCCGGGCGCGGTGCGCTCCACAATGAAGCACGAGATGCCGCGGTTGCCCTTCGCCGGGTCGGTCTTGGCGAAGACCAGGAAGTGATCGGCCAGGTCGGCCAGGCTGATCCAGGTCTTCTCGCCGTTCAGCACGTAGCTGTCGCCTTCGCGGCGGGCAGTGGCGCGCATTGCGCCGGCGTCGGTGCCGCTGTCCGGCTCGGTCAGGCAGTAGGCGGCGAACTTCCGCCCCGCGGCCTGCGGCGCCAGGTACTTCTGCTTCTGCTCCTCGGTGCCCCACTGGAGCAGCGAGAGCGAGTTGAGCCCGGTGTGGACGCTCAGCACCACACGCAGGAAGCTATCCACGCGCTCCAGCTCCTCGCACACCACCGCCAGAGACAGGTAATCCATGCCAGCCCCGCCGTACTTCGCCGGGATGCAGATGCCGAGCAGGCCAAGCTGGCCCATGCGCTCGAGCACTGTCCGGATGTGCGGACGCGTCTCTGGCCCCTCGGCGCCCGCGCCCGAGCGGTCCCACTCGCGGATGTGCGGCGCCACCTCGCGCTCGGCGAAGTCGCGCACGGTCTTGCGAAGGATCTCGTGCTCCTCCGAGAGGAACATGTCGTAGTTGTCGGTGAAGTCCATCGTCTATCTCCTCGGTGAGTGACTGGCGCGAGGTGCCAGGCCCCTCGCCCCCTCTATCTTAACATTGAAGGCCGGCTCCGCGAGGCGCACCCCGCCGAAAGCCCGCGCCGCGGCTCACAGCCGCACGATAAACCGGAACCGCGCATCCTCCTCGTACCACATCGGGAAGTTCGTCCCCCACACGTTGTTGTACAGGTTCACGTGCATAGCCCCGCCCACCGGCTGGCGGTTCGTGAAGTTCAGCAGCGACGGCTCCCCCGGCGCCACCAGCGCGGCGTCCAGCAGCCCCACGCGCACCCGCCCCCGCATACCCTCGTGCTCCACCGCCTGCGCCGCGTGCAGCCGCCGGTTCCCGTCCCGCATCACATCCAGCGGCGACACCCACTCCCCCAGCTTCAGCATCCGCCAGCCGCGCATCGTCGCCCCAGCCGGTGTCAGGCTCAGCCAAAGGGCCTCCGGCAGCCGGCAAGCCGGCTTGTCGAACCACTGCAGCTCCACCAGCACCTCGTCCCCGCCCCGCGCGAGCGTCAGCTCCAGCATCGCCGCGCGCGGGCAGCCGAAACGCTCAGATGCCTCCGCCGGCATCGCCAGCTCCAACAGCACCCGGGCGCCCCCTTCGTCCTCCCGCCGGTAGACCGCCGCGATCTCCGGGCGCCACCAGCGCGACTCCGCCCCCGCCGCCGCGATCCCCGGCTTGGTGAAGTCCGGGATGGCCCACGAGCGCGTCTGCCTCTTGTTCACACTGTACTGCCCGCGGAAGCGGTCGTAGTCCGCCGCCGAGAAGGTCTGGTAACCAAGTGCGCCCACCTCCAGCAGTGGCTCGTCGGCCCGCAGGAGCGTCGCCGTCCCCGCCTCACGGTCCACCGTCACGCGCCAGGCGCCCAGCGACACGTCGCGCCCGTCCACTACCGGCTCATATCCCCCCACGTCCACTCGGGCAGGAGTCAGCTCCGCCAGCCGGGCGCGCGCCTCCACCGCCAGCTCCTCATCGAGCGCCGCCACCGCCGCGTCCACGTAGGCCCGCTGCTCCGCCCATGAGGCCTCGAACGCCCGGTAGCGCTCGGTGGCCCGCGCCGCCCGCAGGTCGTCCGCCGCGTAGTTCGCGTAGTCGTCCAGGTGCGTCTTCAGGTCCATGCCCCACGTGTGCTCCGGCACCAGCAGCAGCCGCCGGCTGAACTGCGCCAGCCGCTCGCGCGCCACGCCCCTGGCCTCCAGCCACTCACGACGAAGCCGGCTCAGCTCGCGGAAGCGGCTCACCTTCAGCGGGTCGGTCCCCACGCCGTGGATCCAGGTGTCGCCCATCTCCTGCGTCATCACCGGCAGCGCGCTGCGCACCGCCCGCAGCTCCGCCGCGAACGCGTCCATTGTCGAGGCCGCCACCCGGGCGGCCGGAAAGCGTGCCCGCAGCGCCGCGTGCTCCGCCGCTACCTCGTCCGCGCCCTGCGGGCCGTGGTTGTCGTTGGTGTGCGCGAAGGCCAGCGCCGCACCAAGACCCGCCACCGGCACCACATCGCCGTAGCCGCCGCGCTGGTACATCACGGCTACCTCAGCGCCGCCGGGGGAGCGCCACACGAACACCGGCGGCACATCCGGCGGTGTTGAGGAAGCGTTCACGCCCAGGTGGAGCAGCTCCACCCCCGCCGCCGCCAGCAGCGGCACGATCCCGCGCGTGTGCCCCGGAACGTCGGTCATCTTCGCTGCCACCGTGCGTCGCCCGAAGCGCCGGTCCAGCTCCTGGCTCAGCTCCAGCCCAAAGGCGAACAGCGACTCGTCCGCCAGCTCGGTGTGCAGCGTGAACGGCAGCGCGTGCCAGGCCATGTCGCCCGCCGCGATCGCCTCCTCCATCACCCGCCGCTCCGCCGCCCCGGCCCGCTCCAGGTACTCGTAGACCAGCCACGAGCCGGTGGTCCACACGAAGCGCTCCTCGCCGCCCCGCCGCCGCAGCTCCGCCGCTGTGGCCAGCGCCCGCGGGATGAAGTCCGTGAAGTACTGCTCCTCCACCCGCCCGGCGTAGTCCGTGAACCCCAGGTCCAGGTGCGTCTTGAACACCAGGTGGACCCGCTCGACCCCGTTCTCTGCGCTCATAGCTCGACGTCCTTCAGCATCTCGTCACGCAGCAGGTGCTTCTGCACCTTCCCCAGCGCGTTGCGCGGTAGCAACTCCACGAAGGCCACACGCCGCGGCTTCTTGTAGCTCGCCAGCCGCTCGCGACACCACTCTACCAGCTCGTCAGCCGTCGGCCGCACGTCACCGGCCGCCGTCACCACCGCCGCCGCCACCTGCTCGCCGAACTCTGCGTCCGGCAGCCCAACCACCGCCGCCTCGGCCACCAGCGGGTGCGCCTCCAGCGCCTCCTCCACCTCGCGCGGGTAGATGTTGTACCCGCCGCTGATGATCAGCTCGCGCGCCCGCCCCGAGATCGTGTAGTAGCCGTCGGGACTGCGCCACCCCAGGTCCCCGGTGCTGAACCACCCCTCGGCGTCGATCGCCTCGGCCGTGGCCGCCGGGTTGCCCCAGTACCCCTTGAACACGTGCGGCCCGCGCACCTGGATCTCACCCGCCTCGCCGTCCAGCAGGGGGGCCCGCGTCCGCACATGCACCACCCGCGCCTCCTGCCCCGGGAACGGCATCCCCACGGTCCCCGGCCGCCGCTCGCCCTCGTACGGGTTCGTCAGGTTCATCACCGTCTCGGTCATGCCGTAGCGCTCCAGGATGCGCTGCCCGAAGAGCTCCTCAAACTCCGCGAACGTCTGTGGGCTCAGTGGCGCTGACCCGGACACGAATAGGCGGACCCCGCCCGTGCCGAGCACGCGGGAATGGTCGCTGAGCGCCTGCCCCCCGGCGCTCAGCACGCGCCTGGCCTCCTCCACCAGCCGGGTGTACATCGTCGGCACGCCGAAGAACAGCGTCGTGTCACTGCGCGTCAGCGTCTCCATCACATCGGGCGCGCTGAACCCCGCCCGCAGGTCCACAGTGCTTCCCGTCACCAGCGCGCCGTGCAGCCCCACCCCCAGCCCATGGATATGGAACAGCGGCAGCGTCAGCAACAGCCGGTCTGCCTCCGTCCAGCGCCAGGCCTCGGTCACCGCCGCGCTGTTCGCCATCAGATTGCCGTGCGTCAGCATGGCCCCCTTCGCGCGCCCCGTCGTACCAGAAGTGTAGCCGATCAGCGCAATGTCCGAGGACGACGGGCGGGGAAGGGCCTCGGCGCCCCGGCCACCGGATGCAGGTTGGCCGTCATCCGCGACGATGTACTCCAGCCCCGGCAGCTCCCCGCGCACCTCATCCAGCACAGGCGCGCGGTGCTCCTCCGTCACCACCACCCGCGTCCCCGAGTCACTCAGGATGTGCCCCAGTTCGGTCCGCCGGTACGCGCTGTTCACCAGCACAACCGCCGCGCCTACCATGTGCGCTCCCAGGTACGCTGCTACGAACGCTGGCCCGTTCCCCAAGAACAGCGCCACCCGGTCCCCCGGGCCCACACCCAGCCCCGCGTACCGCACCGCCCACCCCGCCGCAGCCTCGCGCACATCGGCGAAGCTCAGCGCCCGCCGCCCCCACACCAGAAACGGGTGACCCTGCCGCCGCGCACACGCCGCCTCGAGCGCCGCCACCGTCGACTCGAAGTATGTCATCACGCTCGCGTGCTCCTTACCGATCTTCCATCAAGCGCCAGTGCTATAATACGCCCACCACGTCCTACCCAATCCAAAATCCCTAAGCCAACACCCAAAATCCTTATGACCCCACCTCTCACCGGCCTGCGCATCCTCGACCTCAGCCGCGCCCTCGCCGGGCCCTTCTGCACCCAGATGCTCGCCGACATGGGCGCCGCCGTCGTCAAGGTCGAGCAGCCCGGCCCGGGCGACCACTCGCGCGGCTGGGGCCCTCCCTACCAGGGCAGCGAGAGCGCCTACTTCCTCAGCGTCAACCGCGGCAAGCGCGGCGTCGCCGTCGACCTCCGCCGCCCCGCAGGCCTTGAGGTCATGCGCCGCCTCGTCGCCCAGAGCGACGTCCTGATCGAAAACTTCATCCCCGGCGCCCTCGAGCGCCTCGGCCTCGGCTACGAGGCGTGCCGCGCCATCCGTCCCGAACTCATCTACACCTCAATCTCAGGCTTCGGCCTCGTCGGCCCCGACCGTGAGCGCGCCGCCTACGACCAGATCGCTCAGGGTGCGGGCGGCCTCATGAGCCTGATCGGCGAGCCCGATGGCCCGCCGCAGCGCGTCGGCATCGCCATCACCGACATCATGGCCGGCATGTTCGCCGCCTACGCCACGCTCGGCGCGCTCTATCACCGCCAGGCCACCGGCCAGGGTCAGCGTGTCTCCACGTCGCTCCTCGAGGGCCAGCTCGCTATGCTCACCTACCAGGCCGGCAACTTCTTCGCCACCGGCGTCGCCCCCGGCCGCCCCGGCAGCCAGCACCCCTCGATCGTCCCCTACGGCGTCTACCCCGCCGGCGACGGGTACGTCAACCTCGGCGTCGGCACCGACGACCTCTGGCGTAGGTTCTGCGACGCCCTCGGCCTCCAGCACCTGCGCGACGACGAGCGCTTCGCCGCCAACCCGGCCCGCGTCCGTCACCGCGCCGAGCTCAACGCCCTGCTGGAGCCCATCCTCGCCTGCCACACCGTCGCCCAGCTCGAGGAGCTCCTCGGCCAGCACGGTGTCCCCTGCGGCGCCGTGCGAGACATCGCCCAGGTCTTCGCGGACCCGCAGGTCCAGGCGCTCGGCATCGTCCGCCAGCTCCAGCACCCGGTCGCCGGGCCTATTCGCGTCGTCGGCCCGCCCTACCAGCTCTCCGCCACGCCGCCGGAGGTCGGCACGCCGCCGCCGACCCTCGGCCAGCACACCGACGAGGTTCTGTCCGAGCTCGGCTACACCCCGCAGGAGATCGCCCACCTCCGTGAGGAGCGCGCCATCGCATAGGGTGCTCCTGTCTGGTCGCCCAGTTTCCCTCACGCGCCGCGGCGCAAAGCGGGGTCCGGGGGCGCAGCCCCCGAGGTAATCATTCTCTCAACCATTCGTGAGGGAGCATCCCTTTCACGCCCCTCCGGCAGGAGAACCGCATGACTCAGCAGCAAGGCCTCTTCACCGTCCAGACCTGGCTCACCCTCACGCCCGATCTCCGCACCCGGCTCGAGTGGCTCGTGCGCCAGGAGGGTGGCGACCTCGCCGAGACCCTCACCCGCATCGTCGCCGCGCGCCGCCTCGCCTCCCTCGACGTCACCTCCGAGCCCGTCCCCGGCGATCGGCTCCCCGTGCGCGTCTACCTCACCGCCGAGCAGCGCGCCGACCTCGAAGGGCTCGTGGCGGAGCACAAGGTCCCCCTGCCCGACATCCTCACCCAGGTCGTCGCTGCGCGCCTCGCCGGCCTCCCTGAGCCCCCCGCGCCTGAGGAGCCCGCATCGCCCACAGCCGGGGGTCTGCGCGCCCGCCGCGCCGAGCTGCGCCGGCTCCGCGCCCGTCGCGATGCTGCCGGCGCCACCGCACCCGCCTGGCTGCACGCCTACATTGCCGAGCTCGAGGCCGAGCTCGGCGGCTAACCGTTTCGCGAGAGGCGCTGGGAGCCAGGTTTCCCCGCGACGTATGTTCTTTCACCCGCACCCCAAGAGCTCGGGCCAAAGAAGAAGGTACAGATGCCCAAGAACAAAGTTCGACTCGACCAGCTCCTCGTCCAGCTCGGCCTTGCAGAGACCCGCACCAAGGCTCAGGCCCTCATCATCGCCGGCGACGTGCGCGTGGCCGGCGAGAAGCGCATCAAGGCCGGCGAGCTCGTACCCGCCGACGCATCTGTCGAGCTCGTCGGCTCCCTCCCCTACGCCAGCCGCGGCGGCTACAAGCTCGCCCATGCCCTCGACTCGTTCGCGCTCGACCCCACCGGCCTCGTCGCGCTCGACGCCGGCGCCTCCACCGGCGGCTTCACCGACGTCCTCCTCCAGCGCGGCGCCGCGTACGTCTATGCCGTCGACGTCGGCTACGGCATCCTCGACTACCGCCTGCGCCAGGACCCGCGCGTCGTCGTCCTCGAGCGCACCAACATCCGCTACCTCGAGCGGCTGCCGACTCTGTCATCCTCCTCGTCCCCCACCACCCCCGCTGCCCACAGGCCAGAGCCGCACAATGATCCCGCCACAACCGACCCTGAGCATCAGAGCGCGATCCTCGCAGATCAAGATTCAAGGCTCACAGCACAAGACTCACAGCTCAAGACTCAGCACACAGTCCTGGCCGACTGTGCCGTCATCGACACATCGTTCATCTCGCTACGCCTTGTCCTCCCTGCCGTACAGCGCCTCATCGCGCCCGCCGCCTGGGTTGTGGCCCTCGTCAAGCCGCAGTTCGAGGCAGGCCAGGATCAGGTGGGCAAGGGCGGCGTGGTGCGCGACCCGGCCGTCCACACCGCCGTCCTGCGCGACGTGCTCGGCTTCGCCGCCGGCATCGGTCTCGTGCCCCACAGTCTCGCCCGCTCGCCGATCACCGGCCCTGCCGGCAATGTCGAGTTCCTTACATGGCTTGGTGGGCCTGGTCCAGAGCTCAGTGTGGAGCACGCCATCCGCGATGTCCTGGAGCGCTGAGGGCCGTTCACTTCCGGTACCCATGCTTGGGTAGTCGGCGGTATGACTCATGCAGAAAGGTCCTTTTTATTGACCAACTATATCATTGTTCCACTATTTGATAAGTTTATATAGTTTTTTATATCTAAACACACCACAAGCGGCGGTACAAAACCTATACACAGCTCACGCGTTAACGAAACCTTTTTTACGTTTTCGAGTCTACAACAGCAGGTTTAAGATACCTGATTGCGATTATGCACAGATTACGCCCTTCTTTTGTTCATCGTTGACGATGTCTAGGTTTTGAATATAATACCTGGAGTGTGCAAAATTTCACTTGGCACCAGCACCCCAGTTTGGACGCGTAAGACGCCTACCCACCTCGACCTTGCCGTCGCCCTTCTCAGCGTTGAGTGGTTCGCCTGACCTCCTCCCTGCCTGAGATCTAGCGCCGCCGTGGTTTATGTGCTTCCCGAGGCATCGAACGCACTCTAGTGAGGAGACCGAATGAGGACACCCCGCCGTTCGCTCACCAGGCCCCTGCTCTTCGCCTCACTCGCCGTTGCGCTGCTAGCGCTCGCCGGGTGCGCGGGGCCGCAGGCAACCCAGACCACTGTCATCGCCAAGGGAGATCACGCCCAGCGCATCCTGGATCTGCTGGTACCGATCTCCTGGATGGCGCTGGTGGTGTTCATCGTGGTCGAGGGGCTGCTGGTGTACACCGTGTGGCGCTTCCGCCGGCGCTCGAACGCCATCCCGGCCCAGATCCACGGCAACACCCAGATCGAGATCCTCTGGACGATCGCCCCGGCGCTGATCGTCCTCGTGATCGCAGTGCTGACCTTCCGCACGCAGGCCGCCACCGCCGAGATCACCCGCAACCCCCAGAACGCCGTCGAGGTCACGGCCATCGGCCACCAGTGGTGGTTCGAGTTCCGCTACCCGGGCATAGGCCAGGGTGAGAACGCCCTCGTCACCGCGAGCGACCTGTACATCCCCGTCGGCCGTCCCGTGCGGGTCACCCTCCAGGCGGCCGACGTGATACACAACTTCTGGGTCCCCAAGCTGGCCGGCAAGACCTACATGATCCCCGGTAAGACGAACTACCTCGCCTTCACGGCCAACGAGCCCGGCATCTACCGCGCGGTCTGCGCCGAGTTCTGCGGCGAGGCCCACGCCCTCATGCGCTTCCGCGTCATCGCGGTGCCCGAGGCGGATTTCCAGAGCTGGGTGCAGCAGAAGGCCACCCCGCCCGCGCAGCCCGGCACCTACACCCTCACGGTGGACGGGCTCACTGGCGATGCGGCCCGCGGCCAAGCGATCTTCCTCGACGCCAAGAAGCAGTGCATCACCTGCCATGCTGTGAGCGGCACCGCTGCGCAGGGCATCATCGGCCCCAACCTGAACTACTACGGCAGTCGCCAGACCATCGGCGCGGGCATCCTGCCCTACTCGCCGGAGAATCTCAGCCTCTGGCTCCACCAGGCCTACGAGCTGAAGCCCGGCAACATCATGAGCCGCGTCGTCACGCCGCAGTGGATCCAGAACAACCTGAGCGACCAGGAGATCGCCGACCTCGTCGCTTACTTGGATAGCATGAAGGTGTCCGTCAACCTGCCGCCGCAGAACTAGGAGGAGTCACCCATGGCAATCGTCGAACGGCCGGCGGAGGGCGTGCGTCTACCGACGCCGACCTTCCACGTGCCGCCCGGCTTGGCCGGCTGGTTCAGCACGGTCGATCACAAGCGCATCGGCATCATCTACATGATCGGCGCCTTCGCGTTCTTCATTATCGGCGGGATCGAGGCGCTGCTGATGCGTACTCAGCTCGCGGTGCCCAATAACAACTTCCTGTCGCCCGACGTCTACAACCAGCTGTTCACGATGCACGGCACCACGATGGTCTTCCTAGCCATCATGCCGATGAACGTGGGCCTCGGCAACTACGTAGTGCCGCTGATGATCGGCGCGCGCGACATGGCCTTCCCGCGCCTTAACGCGCTTAGCGTCTGGCTGTTCCTCTTGGGCGGATTGATGCTCTACGCCAGCTTCATCCTCGGCGGCGCGCCCGCCATGGGCTGGTTCGCCTACGCGCCACTCACCGCGAAGACCTACTCGCCTACGTTCGGCGTAGACTACTGGATCCTCGGTGTTGGCCTCACCGGCGTGGCGTCGATCGCCGGCGCGCTCAACTTCATCGTCACGGTGCTCAACATGCGCGCCCCCGGCATGACGCTCAACCGCATGCCGCTCTTCGTCTGGATGAACCTGATCGTCTCGTTCATCCTGGTCTTCGCCTTCCCGACGCTCACCGTGGCCTCAATCGAGCTGCTCTTCGACCGCCACTTCGGCACCAGCTTCTTCGTGGCGGCCAAGGGCGGCGACCCGACGCTCTGGCAGCACCTGTTCTGGTTCTTCGGCCACCCCGAGGTCTACATCCTGATCCTGCCGGCCTTCGGCATCATCTCAGAGGTGCTCCCCACCTTCAGTCGCAAGCCGATCTTCGGCTACGCCTTCGTGGCCTACTCAGGCATCGCGATCGGCTTTCTCGGCTTCCTGGTCTGGGCGCACCACATGTTCGGCGTCGGCCTCGGCCCGATGGCCAATGCGTTCTTCGCCGGCGCCAGCTTCCTGATCGCCGTGCCGACGGGCGTCAAGATCTTCAACTGGATCGCGACGATGTACCTCGGCTCGCTCAACCTCACCACCGCGATGCACTACGCGATCGGCCTGATCGCCATGTTCATCATCGGCGGTATCTCCGGCATCACCCTGGCCTCACCGCCGATCGACCTCCAGCAGACCGACTCGTACTACGTCGTCGCCCACATGCACTACGTGCTCTTCGGCGGCGCCATCCTCGGCCTGCTCGCCGGCGTCTTCTACTGGTTCCCCAAGTTCACCGGCCGCATGCTCGATGAGCGCCTCGGCAAGATCCAGTTCTGGCTGATGATGATCAGCTTCAACCTGACCTTCTTCCCGATGCATATCGTCGGTACCGACGGCATGCCGCGCCGCATCTACACCTATGAGGCCGGCCTCGGCTGGGACTTCTGGAACCTCATCGAGACGATCGGCGCCTGGCTCCTGGCCCTCTCGGTGCTCATGATGGCCTACAACGTCGTCAAGAGCCTCCGCGCCGGTGAGCGCGCCCCCGCCGACCCGTGGGACGGCTCGTCGCTCGAGTGGTCGGTGGCCTCTCCGCCCCCGGTCCACAACTTCGATACGATCCCGGTCGTCCACAGCCGCCGCCCTCTCTGGGACACCAAGTACCCCGAGCTGGAGATGGCCCACTCGCCCGACTCCAAGGCCATGACCCGCAGCGAGGCCCTCGAGCGCGAGAAGCTTAAGGCCGCTGCCAACGGCGGGCACGATGGCCCGATCCATATGCCATCGCACACCTACGCGCCGCTGATCCTGGCCACCGGTCTGACCATCGCCTCCTTCGGTATCATCTACCTAAGCACCGAGGCCCTGCGCTGGACGCTCTCCGTGCCGCTCCTCCTGGTGGGCGTGGTGCTAGTCTCCATCGCGTTCTACCGCTGGATCCAGGTGTCGCACACGGACTCGCCGCACGTCGCGCACTAAGTATCTGCCCCGCGGGCCGGCGCGTGTACCTCGCCGGCCCCCTCTTGGGGGAACATGGAGTACCGTATGGCAGACATCACCGCTCATAGCTCGAACCAGGACCACGGCGCGGGACACGCCCCCGCCAAGAGCCCTGTCTATAGCTCGCTCGGCGTCGATAGCCGCAAGCTCGGCGTCTGGGCCTTCATCGGCTCGGAGACCCTGTTCTTCACGGCGCTGATCACCACCTACCTGATCTACGCACCCGTCAACCGCTCCCGACCCGACTTCCAGGATCCCAAAGAATTCCTGGGGATCGAGCTCACCACTTTGCTGGCCTCGCTCCTGCTGGCCTCGAGCCTCACGATGGTGCTGGCCCTCGCCGCGAGCCGCCGCGGTGAGATCAAGAGCTTCCGCAACTGGCTCCTGGCTACGGTGGTCCTCGGCCTGGCCTTTCTCGGCGGCCAGGTCTATGAGTTCAACCACCTCTACCACGAGGGGCTCACGCTCAGCAGCAGCCTGTTCGGCACCACCTTTTACGTGCTCACAGGCTTCCATGGCACGCACGTCGCAATCGGCGTCATCTGGCTCATCGCAACCCTCGTCAAGGTCCTCAAGACCCCAGGGTCGCCCGAAAACGCGATGGATGTCGAAATCGCCGGCTTGTACTGGCACTTCGTCGACTTCGTGTGGGTCGCGATCTTCGTGCTGATCTACCTGATCTGAGAGGAGCCGGCCCGTGACTACATCCCATACGCCAAAAGACCGCGACCTCGCCCACGCCCACGACGACGCTGGGCACGGCCACTCGGACCGCTTCTACTGGATCGTCGCGGCGGTCCTGGCAGTGGTCACCGGCCTCGAGGT
>JBDLTZ010000108.1:0-6969 GCA_039805565.1 Chloroflexota bacterium
ATCGTCCTCCTCTGGGTCTACTACACCGCTCAGATCCTGTTCTTTGGCGCCGAGTTTACGCAAGTCTACGCCCACCACTACGGCTCGCGCATCGAGCCCTCGCCCAACGCCGTTAGAATCACCGATGAGGAACGTGTCCAGCAGGGCATGGCGAGCCCCGAGCGCGTGGCCGCAGCCACCCGGCGTAACGAGGGTGCCCCCGAGCCGGTGCTCGAGCGCGAGGTCGGCGGGTCGCGCCGCGAGGCGCCGACCAGCGCAGTCTCGACCACCTCTGCGCCGAGTGCCGCCCGTCCCGGTATCATCGCCGTGGCCGTCGGCTTCCTCGTCGGCCTCGTCACGGGCCGCAAGAACGCGCGGTAGATGAACAGTTTGCGGCGTAGGGGCCCAGCTTGCACCCCTACGCCACCCTCAGCGCCGGCACCCCCGCCTCCACCAGCTCGCGGATCTCGTCTACCAGCTCCGGCGCGCATACTCCAACCCCTGCCAGCGCGTGGAGCCCCGCGCCGCCCCAGCGCTGCACTGTTCGCGCCGTCTCGTCAGGACGACAGCCGAGCATCTCCGCCGCCTTCTCCTCCGGCACGAACCCCTCCTCGGCCACCAGCCGCTCCAGCCGCTGCCAGGGTGTGGGCGCCTCCGCCTCTCGCCGCGGGTGGGCGCGCTCGAGCGCTGCCACCACGCGCGGCACCGCCTCGCCCGGCCGCTCCTCGTAGGTGGCCAGCGGGGCAGGGCAGGAGCGCAGCCCCTCCGCCACGTGCGCAGGCACCACCGCCACCACGCCACTACGCCGCCCCAGCCGCCCGATGTCGCGCAGCAGCGCCGTCGCCATAGCCTGCCCGCTCGCCAGGCACAGCGCCACCTGCTCACGGCCACGCACCAGCGCGAAGTCCGGCACCACCAGTACCGGCACGGCTGTCTTTCCCACCACCCCCTTGAGGCCGGCGCCTTCGGCGCTGGCAGTCATCGCCACCAACGGCTCGGGATCACGCCGCAGCCTCCACCCGGCCGTCCGGCCGGCCACGTAGGCCCGGCCCCACGCCCGCCGCAGCGCCTCGGCGTCGTCCTCATCCCAAGACTCGTGTGAGGCCACCTCAACCCCGTCGCCCACGCCAAGCACCGCAAGTGCCCGGCCGTCCAGGCGTAGGGTCAGCGCCTCGCTCCGCAGATGAACCTTCGCCTCGCCGTCCACGAGACAGTCCGGGTGGTTTGCCAGCAGCCGCAGCAGCGCCCGTACCAGCCGTCGGCCGGTCCGCATCCAGCTCCCCATCCCGTCCCGCGCGCCGTGCAGCGTCAGCTCGACTTGCTCGTCAAACAGCGACCTAGGCGACCCGCTGACCTCGTACCGCAGCCGGTAGCGCCGCGCCAGCGCGTGGGAGCTCCGGATGATGCTCCATACCGGCCCCTTCAGCTGAAGCCGCAGCAGCTCCGCGTTGCACAGCGCCGTCTCGAGCGAGTGGTAGTTGTACCGCGCAACGATCTCCTCGGGCTCTGGCATCTGCCCGATCTTCACTAGCACCTGCCGCCCCTCGGCATCGAGCGTCAGCCCTTGCTCAATCTCTGCGGGGGTCAGCGGAGGCTTCTGCACCACCTTGCCTCCCGCTGCCACCTCTGTGAGCTCTCTCGTCACCAACCGCTCACACAGCGCTGCCAGCGCCTCGGCTCGCTCATCCGGCAGCACGAACCCGCCGTAGCACTCGTTCGCAAGCCGATACCAGCGCGCCCGCAGATCTGCCGGCGTCTCCACCCCCGCGCGCCGCAGTGCATCCGATGCAGCCTTCCCCAGCGCCTCCGCAAAGCTTAGCGATCGCCAGGCGTACGTCCGGCTCAGGCAGGCAACAAGCCCACGCGCCAGCCGCGGGTCGCCGAAGAACTCCAGCAGGGTGTCCGCCTCGAAGTCGCCCCGCCGCCGCCCGAGCATCCGCTCGTAGTAGGCGATCGCGTAGGCGATCGACGCCGTGTAGCGCTGGTCGCGGATCTGGTATGGGTACAACTGGCGACCATCGCTTGTGCGCCGCGTCGTCTTCTTGAAGTCGGATATGGAGAAGGCCATAGTTATCCTCGAAAGACCAATGACGAAAGAGCGAAGGTCAACGACGAGAGACCAAAGGCCCAGCGTTGCTCCCCGGCGTCTCCTCCACGTTGCACTTGCCACATTGCGCTCGTTCTTGGTCCTCGGTCATCGGTCATCGGTCGTCGATGCCTGGTCCTTGGTCCTCGGTCCTTGGTCCTTGGTCTTCCGTCTCCTGCGTGCCGTCGCCACCTCGCTCGTGTGCCGCGTCACCAGCTCGTACAGCACCGCCTCCTGTTGCTTTGGCCGGATCACGCGCCCGAGCCGTTGGATATGCTCGCGCGCCGTGCTGTTGCCGCTCACCACGATCCCGATATTCGCATCCGGCACATCGACGCCCTCGTTGAGCACACGCCCCGCCGCCAGCTTCGAGTACGCGCCGCCACGAAACGCCGCCAGGATGCCTTTGCGTTCCTGTGGCGCAGTGCGGTACGTGATCGCCGGCAGCGCCAGCGCCGCACTCACCCTGTCCACCAGCGCTGTGTACTCCGAGAACACGATCACCTTGTCACCACGGTGCCGCGCCAGCAGCTCCGCCACTACGCCGATCTTCGCCTCAGCGTTCAACGCGATCATCCGGGCTTGGTGGTGCGCCCGCAGCGCCTGTCGCGCCGCCGGATCCGAGCCGCTTCGCCGGATGAGCTCACCGAAAAAGTCCCCGCCACGCGCCAACATGTGCCGGTGCTTCGCCAGAAACCACTTCCACTCGGTCATCAGTGTGTTGTAGCGCAGCGCCTCATCCGGCGAGAGGTCCACGTATAGGCGCCGCTCGCGATACTTTGCCAGGTGCCCCTCCGCTGAGAGGTCCGCCGGGGTCCGCTGGTACACCACTGGCCCCAGCAGCCCATCGAGCGCACCCGCCGCACCATCACCGCGCTCCGGCGTCGCCGTGATGCCCAGTCGGTACATCGCCCCTGAGCGATTGGCGATCGTCCGATAGGCTGGCGCGGGGAGGTGGTGGGCTTCATCGCATACCAGCAGCCCAAACCCACTGATCGGTGCGTTCGGCATGGCGGCTGAGGCGTACGTCACAACGGTGATCGGACGCAGCTCGCGCCGCCCGTCTCCCATGATGCCCACCTTGCTCGACGCCACCCCCAGCCGCTCCACCACTGCCTCACGCCACTGGTACAGCAGCTCGATTGTCGGCACCACCACCAGCGCCCGCAGCCCCAGCCGCGCGATCGCCATCAGCGCCAGGACCGTCTTCCCCGCACCGGTGGGGAGAACCACCACGCCCCGTCCGCCGGCAGACAGCCAGGCCGCGAGCGCGTCTTCCTGGTAGGGGCGCGGCGCGAAGCCAAGCTTCGTCCGGAACCCACCCGCCAGCTCTGCCTCATCCACCCGCAGCTCTGCCCCGCCCGGCGATTCGTCGTCCAGCGTCGCATCAAGTAGTCCATCACCGGCCTCCTCGAGCTCTGCGAGCTGCTCTTCTAGCTCCCGTTGGCGCAGCATCCCTCTCTCCCGTGTGGTCAGCTTGGCTCTGGAGCGCCGCCACCCGCTAGGCAGCTTTTCTCGCTTCGCGAAATGTGCGCCCTGCTCACCCACACGCCTTGCTGTACAACCCTTTGCCCGTCCGCTACACCGCCTACGAAAGGACCACGGAGAGCGGGCCTTGCTCGTGTTGTGGCGACTCAGGCGTTGAGCATCAAGAGTCTCGCTACAGCGATAGGTAGAGCAATGGAACCTTCTTGGCGGTCATACACAGCTACACCTCAAGCTTCAGCAGGGAGCGTGCATCGTTTCGCTCTAGGCGGCCAAATCCAGCCGCTCCTGGCGCACCCCGATCTCCTCGAGGCCGATAGCGTCCAGGATAGCTGCCACGCGCTTCGGGCCCACGCCCCACACCCTCTGAAGCTTGCCGGTCACTGCCGCTCGGCGCAACGTCTGATCGTCGGCGTGGCCTACATCGCGCAAGATTCGGGCAACAGTCGTCGGCCCGATCCCGGGAACGAGCAGGAGACGTCCCTCGGGCATTGTGCCGCACAAGTCCTCGTAGAACGACAGGCGACCGTCATGCGCAAGCCTGCTAATCTTCTCCGTCAGGCTCTTGCCCAGAAGAGGGATACCTAAAGGCTTGCCCGCAGCTACCCGATCCGCGACTTGGTAGCGGAGACGCAGAAGGTTGCGCGCTGCGCGGCGGTACGCTCGGATACGGTAGGGGTTTCCGTGCTGCTGGGAGAGGATCGAGGAAATATTGAACAGCACCGCAGCGATCTCGCGGTTCGTCATGGCTCCACCTCTTTCTTCGTCTCGTGTTTCTTGTACCGTTACTAGTGGGCCAGTCAAGCTCATATCAGAACTTACGTTCGTATTATACAAGATGTGACATCCAATGTCAAGAAGGCCGATCTTTGTAAAGCATTATCGATCCCGAGCTCCCTAAGCACAGGCCGTCACCACGCCGTGGCTCCGCCAGAAGATGGACTGATCTCCCTCTTTCAGCGCTTCGGCGTCTTCACTACCGCGTGCTATGATTGCTCCAACTCATCATCCGCGGCCTGCTCAATCTCGGCTCATCCTGGATTCGCGCCAGGCGCGCGTTCGCCTACACCTACGACGCGCTCCCCGAGGCACTGCTCGTGCGCGTCGACTCACCAGGACAGCTCACTGTCTTCCAGGGCAGCTACGTCGTCACCACCTTCCGCTCCGGTACAATCCAGATCGAGACCCCGCTCACCACCGGCGACCTCCTTGGCGCCTATCCGCTCTTGCGCGAGGGACAGAATCTCCTCCGCCCTCAAATCACCCCGCCCCGCTATGAGGTCCTCCGCGACAGGGATCAGTTCGAGTGGCTGACCTATGTCAACACCACCCTCGCGATCGTCAACAGCATGCAGGCCAGCAACCAGGGTGGCGCTCTTATCCTGGCTGGACGCACCTGCAACCTCACCCCGAATGGGCACGACCTGGTCAAAATCAAGTACCGCCTGACAGATCAGGCCCATCACCTTGAGCGCCGTTATGTCGAATTCATGAACATCAGGCGCCAGTATGGCGATCTCGTTCGTCAGAACAGCGGAGACTACACGGCGTCACCCCAGGGCCAGTTCAGCCTCAGCTCCTTAGGAGACGCACAGCGCCGCCTTGCCGAGACCTGCGCCTTCACCGGCAACTTTGGCGCAGCCGATGGCGCCGTCGTCCTGAGAACTGACCTCACCGTCGAAGGCTTCGGCACCGAGATCCTGCTCGAGCGCATCAGCCACGCGCCCGTCTACGAGATCCAGAACCCCTTCCGCGGCGACCGCAACACCTATGACGCAGAGCAGCGCAGCACTCGCCACCGCTCGGCCACACGCCTCTGTGCCGCCTCCCCAGACCTCTGCCATCTTCGTCATCTCTCAGGACGGCGGCGTAAGCCTCATTTGGAATGACAACGGCGAGGTCTGCATGAAATCCGGCATCCAGACGACCGGTGTCTTCCTGAGCTACTCCCTGCTCGTCCCGCTGCGTATGGTTTGAGCAGCTCGCTCAGCCTCTTTCCTTAAGCAACGATCTCGGCGCCGCTGTGCCCAACTTCAGGTATACTCTGTCCAGAGTCTTCTTGTGCATCCGCACAGCCTATGCACGGATACCAACCCGCGCCAAAGGAGCACACACCTTCATGAGCTCGGTCCATAATTTCAACGCCGGCCCGGCGATCCTGCCCCGGCCGGTGCTGGAGCAGGTGCAGCATGAGCTGCTCGACTACCAGGGCAGTGGTATGTCCATCCTCGAGATGAGCCACCGCTCCAAAGAGTACGAGACCATCAACGCGCAGGCCGAGCAGCGCATCAAGCAATTCCTCGGCGTCAGCGACACCCATCGTGTGCTCTTCCTTCAGGGCGGCGCGTCGCTCCAGTTCGCTATGCTGCCGCTGAACTTTCTGCTGCCCCAGTCCTCCGCGGACTACATCGTGTCAGGCGCGTGGGGCGAGAAAGCCTACGAGGAGGCGGTCAAGATCGGCCAGGCCCGCATCGCAGGAACCACCCAGGCGGGGCAGTATCGCACCGTACCTCCGGCAGAATCGCTCCAGCTCGACCCGACAGCAGCCTACGTCCACGTGACCACCAACGAGACGATCCACGGGGTGCAGTGGCCAAGCCTGCCCGACACCGGTGACCGCCCGCTCGTCGCCGACATGAGCAGCGACATCCTCTCGGGCCCGCTCGACGGCAGCCGCTTCACTATGATCTACGCCGGCGCGCAGAAGAACCTGGGCCCAGCCGGCGTGACCGTCGTCGTCATCAAAACAGCGTTCCTGAGCACTGCTAGCACGGCGCGCACCCTTCCGACAATGCTCAGCTACGCTACCCACGCGAAGAATAGCTCGCTGTACAACACACCGTCTGTCTTCGCCATCTACACGCTGAACCTCGTCCTGGGTTGGATCGAGAAGATTGGCGGGCTCGAGGCTATGGCCGAGCGAAACGCACAGAAAGCACAGACCATCTACCAGAGCATCGACAGGAGCGGGGGTTTCTACCACGGTCATGCCGAGGTATTCGCCCGCTCACGCATGAACGTCACGTTCAGACTCCCCTCGGAGGAGCTTGAGAAGCAGTTCGTTGCCGAGGCTGCCAGGGAAGGCATGGTCGGACTAGCCGGCCACCGCGCGCTCGGAGGTGTTCGCGCCTCGATCTACAATGCGATGGAGCTAAGCAGCGTGCAGGCGCTGGCCTCATTCATGACCGAGTTCCTGCGCCGCAACGGTTAGATGCTCAAGGATCCTACCCCTCTCCTGTACACTTATGATGATGACGTTAGACAGGTGTCAAGGAATCGAGATGACGAATGAAGAGTTTCTTGACACCTCACCGTCAGCGTGCTATACTACCGCTCACCGAAATCAGACGGTTTCACCTCCTTGTGAGGTAAACCCAACAAACAACTCCCGGCGCCGACCTCTCTGTGTGTCCCAAACG
>JBDLTZ010000109.1:0-3415 GCA_039805565.1 Chloroflexota bacterium
TGTAAAATACAGCGGAGAACTCGGCACTTTTCCAGTCTAAAATCCGGCATCCCAGCGCCGCTCTTCGACGGCGTCCGTCCGGTCGACTACCATCACGGGCCGACCGACGCGACCGCGCAGAAGGGCGACGGACAGGATGCTCAACTTCATGGATCGCTCGACCATCCATTACCTCCACCAGAAGGGCTGGAGCAAGACCGAGATCGCCGACTTTTTGGGTCACCACCGCGATACCATCGCGCGCGTGTTGCGTGAGCCCATCGACCAGCAGCCGGCCCCGCGTCAGCGCCCGAGTGCCATCGCCGTCTTCACCCCGCTCATCCAGTCCTGGCTCGACCAGCGCTGGAGCGTCCAGCGCATGTTAGAAACGGCCCGCCAGCACTCCCAGCACCCCTACACCGGCTCGCCGGCCGCGTTCTACGACTTCGTTCGCCCGCTCAAGCAGGCGCGCAAAGGCCATCCCGGCCAGGTGCCGGTTGCCTTCAACGGCTTGCCCGGCGAGCTGCTCCAGATTGACTGGGGCGAAGTGCGGCAGTTCCCCTTCACCACGCCCACACTGGCTGGGCAGACCCGCTACTTCTTCGCTGCCCGCCTCAAGTACAGCCGCTCCATGTGGGTTCGCTTCACCACCGAGATGCGCGAGGAGACCCTCCTGCGCTGCCTCATCGCCGTGTTTGCTGCCTTCGGTGGGGTCCCGTGGGTCGTCACCACCGACAACATGAAGACCGTCGTGCTCGGTCGTGACCACGCCAACCAGCCCATCTGGCATCCGGCCTACGCCAAACTGGCCGCCGAGTTCAGCTTTCACCCCGACGCCTGCAGCCCGGGCGCCGGCAACCAGAAGGGGAGTGTCGAGAACCTGGTCAAGTTCGTCAAGCAGAACTTCCTACTCGGGCGCACCTTCCGTGACGACGCCCACCTGGCCGATGAGGCGCGCATCTGGCTCCACCGCGTCAACGTCGAGCGCCCGTCCGACGCCACCGAGCAGCCGCCGTTCGACCTGCTGCGCGACGAGCTGCTGAAGTTCCGCCCACTCCCAGCCACCGCCCACGACTACGGGTTCTTCGACACCGTCAAGGTCTCGCGCGAGAGTCTCATCAACCTCGCCACCAACCGCTACTCGGTGCCGGTCCACCTGGTCGGCCTGACACTGACCGCGCGCATTCACCCAACCCGCATCGCGCTCTACCACGGCGCGACACTGGTCGCCACTCACCCGCGGCACACCGGGCGGAATGTGCGAGTAGTCATCCCCGAGCACTACGAAGCGGTGTTTGCCCACAAGCCGCGCGCCCGAGTGATGGCCTACCGCGACTGGCTCGTGCAGCGGTCACCGCTCGCCGCCGACTACGTCAGCCTGGTGTGCGAGAAGCGCTACGCCGAGATGGAGCGACAGATCCTGGCGCTCTACCAGCTCGCTCAGCAGGCTGGGGAGGACGCGTTCCAGGCGGCGCTGGAGCTGGCCCACGAGCAACAGATGGTCGGGGCGGAATACGTCGAGGCCATCCTGGCTCAACCGGCGGCACGACCGGCGCCCCGCCGGCTCGAGCCACCACCCAGCCTGCCACCACTCCTGGCGGTGCCGCAGGGCGCAGTCGAGCGCGACCTGGCGCACTACGAGCAGTATGTCGTCAACCGCGCTGCCGTGGTCGGAGGTGCGGCATGAGTAGCGTGAGTGCGGTGGAACAGAAGCTGGCGCAGCTCAAGCTGGGCCGGATGCGTGAGGTGGTGGCGAGTGCGATTGCGCAGGCCGAGGAACACCAGCTGGGCTACAGCGAGTTCCTCGACGAGCTGCTGGCGGAAGAGCTGCTCGGGCGGCAGGAGAACCAGATCCGGCGGCGGCTGAAGGCGGCCGGGTTCCCGTACGCCGCAACGCTCGAGCAGTTCGAGTGGGCGGCGCGGCCGGAGCTGAAGCGGGCGGCGATGATGCGCTACTTCGACAGCGCGTTTGTGGAGAAGGCCGGCTCGCTGATCTTGATTGGGCCGAGTGGCCTAGGGAAGACGCATCTGGCGATTGCGATTGGGACGCGGATGGTGCAACTGGGCTACAGCGTGCGCTTTCTGACGGCGCAACAGCTGGCGAACCAGGTGCTGGCGGCGCCAACGCGGGCGGAGGTGCGGGCAGTGCTCCAGCCGCTCATCCGGTGCCAGCTGCTGATCCTGGACGAGTTCGGCTACCTGAGTGTGGACCCACAACTCGGGCCGGCACTGTACGAACTGGTGAGCGGGCGGTACGGGACGGGAGCGACGGTCATCACCTCGAACAAGAGCCTGACGACGTGGGGCGAGCTAGTAGGCGGCGACACAGCGCTGATGATGGCGATCCTGGACCGGCTGCTGCACCACGGCGAGGTGTTCTACCTGCGGGGGGCGTCGTACCGGCTGCGGGGGCGAGAGCCGGTCCTGTTGCAGGGGGCGATACCGGCGGAGCAGAGCCGGGAGGGGAGGGCGCACGATGGCAGCGGAGCGTGAGCCCCGACCGGAGCGACCGCCGCGCCCGACCACACCGGTGCCGAACCTGGCGGCAGAACTGGAGGAGTTGCTGTTCACGCTGGAGATCTGCCGGCGAGCGCTGGGGAGGGAGGCGCACCCAGAGCACTTCGAGCGGCTGCGGCGGATTGAGGGCATGGTGCGCTGGAGCCTGGAGTGGCGGTAAGGAAGCACCTTGACCGGGGGCAAGACACCGCCAGCGCCTCGGTCATTGAACACGATCTGGCGTGACGATACACGGAAGCGGTGCCGCATTTTAGACTGGAAAAACGCCGACTTGACGGCTGGAATTTACAGTAGCGGCCGAAGGCGTAGTCGATGGTCCCCGGAATGGGGTCGCCGGTCTCGGTCTTCGTCGAGCTGAGGATGTCCACCACCCAGTTCAGCTCGGTGGCCTTGCCACGCTCCGAGCCGAAGTTGTCCCAGATGGGGCGGAACGAGCAGCGGAAGAAGATGAGGCTGAGGTCGCGGCTCACGCCGGTTGTGTTGTCCTTCGCGGGGACGGTGACGCGGGCGATGAGCAGCGGCGGGTTCAGGTCTTTGTTGGTCATCACGTACATGCTCTCTTTCGAGGCACTGCTGACCGCCGTGTTGCCCGTAATCAGCTCCGCGACCGGGCCGCTGAACTTCGTCAGCTTCACGTTCATCTGCATCTCCGGCGAGTGGACGAACGTGTACTGAAGGGCGTTGTCGCCGTAGACCTTGACCTCCGAGGCACTCGCGCGGAGCGCGGCGCTCTCAACGGAGGGCACCTGCGTCCAGGTCGGGTTCGTGCCTGCCGAAGTCGGCATCGCCGCCACTTCCAGCTTTGAGATGCCGAACCAGTAGAATGTCTTGCTCGCAGCCATTGTGCGTTGCCTCCCAAAATGAGAGGCGGACCTTAGTGGTCCGCCTCCAAACCTTTGACCGTCAGGAACAGGTACAG
>JBDLTZ010000110.1:0-27651 GCA_039805565.1 Chloroflexota bacterium
GCGTTCAGAAACACCAGCGGCCGCCCGGCCAGCCGCCCGCCCACGATCCGCCGCATGTCAGCCAGGCGCACCCGCTCCTCGCCGCCAAACGCCAGCGCCGACTCGCTCGGGAGCGCGCCCAGCCGGGCCGCGCCGCTCTCGTGCTGCCCGTGGCAGTAGACATACAGCAGCGCGGTGTCCATCACCGCGCCCTCGCGCAGCGCCCGCCGCACCTCGGCCGTCCCGCGCGCCGCCTGCACCCGCTCCGGCCCGGCCACGCCCCGCACGAAGCGCTCCTGCTCCTCGGTGTAGCGCCGTAGCTCCGCGGCGTCGTGGAACAGCAGCCGCACCGCCGGCGACAACTCATCGATCGTCGGGTCGGGGTAATCCCCCGGCGGCAGCACATCGAGCACGTAGCGGTAGCCCCAGAAGCCGCCCCAGTCGAGCGTCTCGGCGCTGATCTCACCCGGCGCGTCGTATAGCAGCGCCCACGGCACTATGAACTGCTGGCTCTCGATCACCACCTGCACGCTGCTGCCGTGCGGCAGCTCCCGCAGCCCTGCGGCCAGCCGCCGCAGCCCCTCGGGCGCCCGCGGCGCGTTGAAGAGCAGGTGCCACACCTGCTGCCCCGCGTCGGCCAGCCGCACCACAGCCGCCCGCGCCACCGCCTCGTCCACCGTCAACCGATAGGGGTCTGCGAAGGGGTGATACGTCGCACCGTCGTCCTCCACGCCCAGCAGCGCCAGCCGCTCGAGCTCCTGCCGCAGCCGCAGCGTTGCGTTCTGCACCGCCGCCGCGCTCACCGGCACGCTGTAGATCTGGTGCAGGTGGCCGCCTGGCAGCTCGGCATCCACCACCGCCGTGAAGCTCTCCGCGTCGCGCCCGCTCTGCATCGTGATCTACACCTGGCGCCGGCGCACTGCGGGCGAGTCCAGCGGCAGGCGCACGGCCCGCGGCGCAGGCCTGTCGCTCGCCCTGCTCGTCGCAGCCGGCTGGGCCGCGTCCGTCGCCTCCACCGCCAGCCAGATGTGCTGCACTACCGCCCCGGAGTCGGCCCGCGTCACGCTCAGGTAAAGCTTGTCCCGGCCAGCCTTCAGCGGCGTCACGCGGAACACCGCGGCCTGCTCGGTGGTGCCCGGCGGCGTCACCACCATGGTCGGCTGGGGCGCCTCCACCAGCCAGCACTCCGGATCGGCATCCAGCCGCACCGTGAAGCGGATCGGGTCGCGCTCGGGCGTGAGGTCGAGCGCAAATGGGCGGCTCGTGCGCGCCGGCGCCGCCCTGACTTCCTCGCCCACCCACACGAACAGCGTCGCGGCCTGCCCAACAGGCAGCGCTCCATCTGGCGCCACACGCCTGAACTCCGTGTTGAGGTGCGCCACGTGTGCCGCGGGGGCAGTCGGTGCCGAAGGGGTCGGGGCCTGTGGCGCGGGCGGTGCCGAAGGGGTCGGAGCCTGTGGCGCGGGCGGTGCCGAAGGGACCGGGGCCTGTGGCGCAGTCGCCGACGCGTCTTCCCCCTGCCAGCGCAGGATTGGCCCCTGTCTGATATCGCCTACCTGTGCAGCCTGCTCAGATCTGCCCGAAGCCCCAGGCCGTGGCGGCGGTGAACCAGCCCGTGCCCCCTCGTCCTCGTCCAGCCAGAGATCATCGCGGCGGCGGTATGCCAGGGGCGCGGCGAGAGCCAGGCCCACCCCGGCACTCGCCGCCGAGAGCGAGCCGAGAGGGCCGCTTGGAACGAGCACGCGCTCCGCAGGAAGGCTGAGCGTCTCCGCCCACACCGTCTGTGCGGCCGAGCGGCCGTCCGGGAGCGTCCAGCGCAGCTCGATCCGCGCCTCGGGCTGGTAAAGCTGCTCCTGCCCCGCCTCCACCCACCAGGTCCACTCAAGCGTGCCCGCGCTGATCGGGAGGCACCCGCCCGGAGTCTGCAGGCTCGCCGCAAGCCCCCGAGCGCCCGCGAGTGTCGCCGCTGCGCACACGTCCACGCCCTGCGGCACTCCGTGTGGGTCTGCCGTCAGCCAGACGCTGATAGTGCTTGCACCACCTGTCTCAAGGCGCGCAGGCCACTCGGCGCGCACGTGCGCCCCACCCACATCCCCCATGACGGGCGGCGGCTCGGCAGGACGCGCCAGGGTCAGCCACAGGCCAAGCGCGACTCCTCCGGCGGCGAGCAGGGCAGCGGGCAGCAACACGCCGCGGGGAAGGCGGCGCAGCGCCACCGCCGTTAGCACCAGCGAGGCAGCCGCCAGCAGAGCGGCGAGCAGCCAGTAGCCGGGAGCGCCGCTGGGGACCGCGACAAACTGCGCTACAGCCTGCGAGCTCGCGTCGGAGAGCGCCCCCTCCAGGGTGCTCTGCGGCAGCACAGTCAGCGAGCCATAGCGCGGCGCCGCCCGTGCGGCCAGCGCCGCCGTGCCGCCCGCCGCGAACAGGATCAGGGCGACGCCTGTGAGAAACAACGCTCGCGCCATGCACATCTCCGCCGGCACGCCGGGCGCGCCGGGCTAGCTGAGCGATTGAGAGCCGGGGAAACGCGCCGTTCTCGATGAAGCGATGTGAGACAGTATACACCTCTGCGTACACCCCTTCCATCGGGCATACAGCCGATCCTATCGGCCACGCGAGGGTCTTCCCTCCCTGAACACCTCTCTCACCTCGCAGGCAGCACCCGCGAGGTCAGAAAAAGCATTGACAACATGCCCCAGGTAGGATACAATAGAACAAATGTACGAGAACGAGCGAGAGGAAAGAGTCATGTCAATCGGCCGCAACCGTGTCCGGATGGTCCAGGAGTCGATGACCGTGCAGTGGGCCAACGGCAAGAACGAGGGGCGGCTGACGCCGGGGCAGGGCCGCTTTGTGTCGCACGTCGGGTTCTACGCCGAGGTCGGCAAGGACCACGAGTTCGACACGGCGATGGAGGCCGCCGGGATCAGCCAGATGGAGATCCGCCACCCACGCCAGGGCGGGCCGGCCCAGGTCGTGCGCCACTGGAACCTCGGCGAGCAGATCCGGCTCTTCCCTATCACCAGCGGTCCCGTGGCGCCCACCGTCGCGGCCAGCCTCTCGCAACGCAACATCAACGCCACTGTTGAGGCGGGCATCGGCATCCGCTGGGGTCGCGCCGAGGGCGAGCGCTCGAAACTCGCGATGCGCGGCTACCTCCAGGTGGGCGGTACCGTCTACCCGCGCCCGGTGCAGATCAGCGTCCGCAGCCGTATGACGGACGAGCTACTCACCGCGCTGATTGACCACGTGCGCGTCTGCGAGCTCGCCGACAGCCTCGTGGACCGCGCCAAGCACCCGGACGTCGTCCAGCTCTACGAGCTCGCGCTACCGCTCGGCGCCGGCAAAGAGGAGCAGTGGGGCAAGGGCGAGACCACCACGGTCTTCCCGCTCGCGAGCCTCCACCCCCAGGGCGTCGATCTGCCCTACCTGCGCGGCCTCTGGCGCCCCGAGCACATCGTCGAGACGGCCCTGCGGGACTGGCCGGACGTGCAGGCCTGGGCGCAGGAGTTCAGCTTCGCGTCGCCCACCCAAGCAGCCGAGGAGGCCTCCTACGTGGAGGAGTCCGTCGCGGCAGGCACCAATGGCCGCGCCGCTTACAGCGACGCGCTGTAGCGGCCAGCACATCACACGCCACACCCCACCCCCTCTCCCTGCCGTGGGAGAGGGGGTGGGGTGTGTGCTTCCCGACACTTCCTAACACCCTCACGCAGCCCACAAACACAGTTCCTGTCCGTGCACGAGTCCCGTGTGGCAGAGGGACGGGGAAGAGCACCTTTCACCAGGGTAGCCAGGGTGTATAATACCCCTCACAGGTCGACTATCTCTCCGAAGCCCCACGCGAGGTGCCGCTATGTCTAGCTGGCTCACCAACCTCACCGCCGCCATCAACCGCGAGTACGACCGGCGCATCCGCCGTTCCAGCCTGATCACTGAGTACGGCGCCGCCCACCACTCCCACGCGGACGAGCACCACGGCCACGCCGACGACGGAGACGACGTCGCGATCGCCAACGTCCCGCGCGGTGCCTCCGTGCCCACCCACCTTGCTGCCGACGAGGGCGACGCCGAGATCATCAACGCCCCTCGGGGTTCGGCGCTACCCCAAACCACGAGATCAGCGCAGGCGCCCAGCCGCACGCAGCACGCGCCCGTCGAGGGAAACGCACCTCCAGCGCCCACCGACCAAACCGCACCTACAGCGCCCGCCCCGGTCCCGAGCCAGCCCGAGGATGATGGCGGGGCCGAGATCGTCAACGCACGCCCCGGCACGCCAATGTCGTAGGAGCGCGGCGTGGCACCGGCAAAGCAACCACCTCAGAGGAACGAGCACATTGGCCAGCCCGCTAGGTGACCCTATCCGCCCCAACCCTTCGGATCGGCGGCCCAGCTCTCCACCAGAGCCCGCTGTCCCTGTGCGAGCCGCCCCCCGGACACCGCCTCATCGAGTAGCGCCGGCAGCTGCGTCAGCGTCAGGAGCGGCACCCCCACCTCGGCGAACGCCGCCTGCGTCTCGGCCCAGCCCCAGGTGAAGATCCCCACACATCGCAGCAGGTCGGCGCCCTCCGCCCGCAGCGCCCCCGCCGCCGCGATCGCGCTCTCACCGGTGCTGATCGTATCTTCCAGCAGCACCACCCGGCGCCCCGAGATTGCCGCCCCCTCCACCTGCCGGCCGCGCCCGTGGCCCTTCGCCGAGCCGCGCACGTACGCCATCGGCAGGGACAGCGCCTCCGCCACCCAGGCCGCCCACGGAATGCCCGCCGTCGCCGTGCCCGCCACCACCTCCGCGTCACGGCAGGCCTCGACGAACCCCGCCACCACCACCCGCCGCGCCGCCACATCACCGATCAGCAGCCGGTTGTCACAGTAGATCGGCGAACGTAGCCCCGAGGCAAACGTGAACGGCTCATCCGGCCTCAGGTGTACCGCACCCGCCCCCAGCAGAGCGCGCGCAACATCGTGTGTCATAGTCATCGCATGTTCTCCACCAGCCTTCACAGGGCCGCGATCCTACCACGTAGGCACGCGTGCGGCAAACCGCATACCCCGCCCTCGTCTCCACCCTCCGGCCGATTGCACCCCCCGTCGCGGAGACGTATAATACGGGCAACAGAGAAAAGGTTCCGTGAAGGTCGGTGCTGCCAGGCATCGGCCGCTTTTGTGCTGCCACAGAGGGAGCAAACTGATGCGTGTCGGGCTTGACTTCGGGACCACGAACTCCAGCGCCGCGATCTACGACGGCCGGCACGTCCGGCTGATCGGGCTGGACCCGGTGAACTCCTCGCCGTCCATCATGCGCTCGACGCTCTTCATGACCCGCGAGGGCGTGCCGTTCATCGGCCGCGAAGCGATCAACCGCTTCACCGAGGGCAACGTCGGGCGCGAGATCGAATACCAGTGGCGCTACATCGGCGAGACCGAGGTCACGCTCGCCGAGGTCGGCACCGTCATGCAGTCGCTCTACGCCGTGGTGGACGCCAACACCCCCGGCCGGCTGTTCCAATCGCTCAAGACACACCTGCGTGACAGCGGCTTTAGTGGGACCGATGTCTTCGGCGTGCGCTACAGCCTCGAGCAGCTGATCGCCGTGGTGCTGCGGATGATCCTTCAGCGCATCGAGACCGAGCTCGGCCACCAGGTGACGGGCATGGTCATCGGGCGCCCCGTGCACTACTCGCTCGACCCCGAGGCCGACGCACTGGCCATTGAGCGCATGCGCGTCGCCTGTGAGCTCGCCGATCTACCGCCGTTTGAGTTCCTCCCCGAGCCCACTGCCGCCGCTTACGCCTACGCCGCCGGCGCCACCAGCGAGCAGCGTGTCCTGGTGTTCGACTTCGGCGGCGGTACGCTCGACGTCACCGTGATGCAGGTGGACGGCCGCGGGCGCTCCGAGGTGCTCGCCACCGACGGGGTGCCGATCGGCGGCGACCTGATGGACCGGCGCATCGTGATGGGCAAGGTGCTGCCGCACTTCGGCGCCGGCGCTACCCTTGGCCCGCGCAAGCTGCCCCTCCCCGCGGTCCTGCTCGACCACCTGAGCGAATGGCAGACAATCGTGGAGATGACCCAGCAGCGCTACCTGAACATCATCGACGAGGCCATCCGCACCGGTGATAAGCCCACGGAGCTCAAGGCCCTTCGCACGCTCGTGCGCGAGAACTATGGCCTCCCGCTCTACGAGGAGGTCGAGCGCGCCAAAGTGCGCCTCAGCGACCAGCGCGCGGTCCAGTTCGGCATGCACGTGCCAGGGATCGAGTGGGAGGATACCCTCGAGCGCTGGGACTTCGAGCGCTTGGTCGGGCCTGACGTGCGCGCGGTCGGGGCATGTGTGGACCGCGCTGTCGCTGCGGCGAACCTCAGTCACGCGGACATCGACGTCGTGCTGCGGACCGGCGGCTCGTCACGCATCCCGGCCTACGTCCGCATGCTCAGCGACCGGTTCGGGGCCGAAAAGCTCCAGGAGATGGACGTGTTCACCGGCGTCGCCTCGGGGTTGGCCATCGCCGCCCATAGGACCGAGTCACCGGCGACCTAAAGCTCAGAAAGCCGTAATCTACGCTTCTTGGTCGTAGTCCGGCAACGCGCATATGCTTCCTGCAGCGGACACACATCGAGCAGGAGCGGCTGCTGTGGACTACGACGATCTTCCTACCGACGCCCCTGGCGGCGACAGCCCTGAGACGGGACCCTACTCAGACGACGAGTAGGGTCCCTCTCAGGGCGAAACACGAGAAGGCACGAGGTACATATCGCCTCGTGCCTTCTCGCATCTGCCCCAGCGCTCTATGAACCCCGCTCGAGTGCCGCGGCCCGCCGCTCGTAGTCCAGCGTCACCGCCGCGAATTGGGCGAGCAACCGATTGCCAAGATTGGCGCGCCCCGCCCGCCCGAGATCCCCCACATCCCCGAGGTGCGCATCCAGCTCGATATCTCGCAGGATATGCGGCCCCACTCGTAGCAGCTCGTAGCGCCGCCGAATCACCTCAGCCCCCCCGCCGAACCCCGCGCCCAGCGCCAGGGTCACGCCGGATGCGTCGCGCCGCAGACCAAGCTGAGCCGCGAGGTCGGGGCCAACTGTCAGGCCGGCGTTCGAGCCGGTGTCGATCGTCGCGAGCGGGATCGCAACGCCATCAAGCTCGAGCTCCTGAAGCGCCGGGAAGTGCTCGAAGAACGTTAGGGGCATCGCCTCAGCCTCAGGCGCCAGCACCGGAAGCCCGAGATCCGGATGGGCGAACGTCACCGCCCGCGCACGGTAGTCGATCCGCAGCGCGAGCTGGCGCAGCACCGTGTAGCCGAGCACCACATCCACACGGAAGGGCAGGCCGCTCAGATCCACCGCCGGGGCGAACAGGTCACGGATCACCAGCGCGTTCCCCGCGTCGCCGAGGCGCAGCCACGGCAGCACAGCCTCCGTGAACGCCACCTCGTCGCTCGCAGCGCCCTGGCCCACGCCGCTCCCCCCAGTGTGTACGGCAAGGCGCCGCGCCAGCCCCGCATCCATCGCCGACGGGTCCGTCCCTGTGTCGAGCAGCACGCGCAGGGGGTGCCCTCCTGGGCCCGCGGCCAGCGTGCAGACGAGGCCGTCCGGTGGGCAGAGCGCAGAGGAGACGAGGCCCACCGATGGGAACTCAAGCGTTGTCCGATCGTCTACCATCATCGTTGTGGGGTACGCAGAGGGGGGAGCACCAGGAGCAATGCTCACTAGATACTCCCCCCTGTGTCAGCCGGCCTCGCTAGCCGGCGGACGTTCGCAGACCTACGCGATCGTCTTCTGGAAGCAGGCGCGGTGGTGGTAGGTCTTGTTGCGCCGGCGGCCATCCATCACCACAACCAGCTCGCGGTCGTTGCTGATGCGCTGGCCACAGTTGACGCAATCGTGGTTGGTCATCTTGCCGCTCTTATCGCGGGCCGTAACGTCCGTCTTCGACTTCTTCTCAGCCATTACTGTATACTCCAGTAAGAAATATGAGTGGCAACCGCCCATTGGCCGCCCGCTACCGTCTCCGACTTGCTATTATACCACAAGGCGCAAAGATCCACCTCTGGCACAGGGATTGCACATCCGACGGAACGCACTGCTCGTAGATCCGTACGAGTCACGCTACAACGTGTTTCCAGCGCGCCGATCTTGTGGCGCGGCATCAGCGACACAGGGCCCGAGAGGAGATGGCTATGGGGCTGTTCAATTCGCGCGAGGAGAGCTTCGAGCGTGCCGCTGGAACACCGTCGCAGGGCACGCCCGTCACGGTGAGCCGCGCGCGGCACATCGCCGCCCCACCCGAGGCTGTCTTCGCTGCACTTTCCAACCCTGTGCGCCTGGCAGGGATCCTCCCCCGCGTCAAGAAGGTGGAGCTGCTCGAGCAGGGCGAGTCTCGGGCTCGCATAGCTACCCATATGCAGATAACGCCCTTTAACACGGTGCGCGCCGAGGGTGAGGTGCGCTGGCAAGGCACCCGCGAGATCGTCTTCAGCACAACGCATCCCGTCACCGTGGAGACGCGGCTGGAGCTGCGCCCCACCGCCACCGGCACTAACGTCTACGCCACGCTTACGCTGAACCTCGCGCCGATGATGGGCGCCTTCGCAGCGTTCGTGCCGCAGGACCAGGTGGCGAACGTGACAGGCCCGGAACTCGAGGCAACCCTCAGCGCTATCTCGCGCGCCGTCGAGAAGCGCTAGCGCGGGGACTCGTGATAAGATAGCCGCAGGATCCTCTCCTGCGGAGCCTCCCTGTGCTCAATCTCCCTCGAATCCTCGCGGGCCTGATGCTCAGCGCCCTGATCGGTGCGCTGGCTTATCGCCGCGGGTCGCTCACAGCCAGCGGCTGGCTCGGCGCGATCCTCACCGGCACGCTAACGTTCGGCTTCGGCGGCTGGACGTGGGGCCTCACCCTCATCGTATTCTTTGTGAGCTCCAGCGCGCTCTCACACTTTCGGCGCGCCGCCAAGGAGCGCCTGGCCGGCGCAAAATTCGAGAAGGGCGGCCGGCGCGACCTGTGGCAGGCGCTCGCGAACGGCGGCCCTGGCGCGCTGCTCGCCCTCGCGTACGGCCTCTCGGGGGAACCGCCCGCGCTGCTCGCAGGATTCGCCGGGGTGATGGCTACTGTCACCGCCGACACATGGGCCACCGAGATAGGCGTGCTAGCGAAACGTCCCCCCATCCTGATCACGACGTTGCGCCCAACCACGCCAGGTACCTCAGGCGGGATCACTGCTGCCGGCACGCTGGCCTCGTGTGCAGGCGCGCTCCTCATCGGGCTTGCACTGCTGGTGCTTGCCGCAGTAGAGCGCGCGGCGCTGCTGCCTTGGCTGGTCCCCGCGGCACTCCTCGGCGGGGTGGCCGGGAGCCTCTGCGACAGCCTGATGGGGGCAACGGTGCAGGCCATGTACCGCTCGGGCGCGGGCGAGACGGAGCGCCGCATCGACAGCGCGGGCGTGGAACACACCAGAGTGCGCGGCTGGCGCTGGATGACGAACGACGCGGTGAACCTGCTCAGCTCACTCGCGGGCGGGGTGGTGGCGTGGGGAATCTTCGCGCTGCTGGCAGGGTAGCCCCTCTACAGTGACATGCTAAGCGCTGAACGCTGAAGACTCGTGGCATCCGAACGCCGTACATGCTTCCTTGCACACGTTCGAGCCCTCTGCTCCTCTCTCTAGAGTTACGCGCAAAGCGCAGGCTCACCACCGCGCTTGCCAGCCTCGATCCCGGGTCAGCTATTCCACCCAGCACTGCAGGTGGTAGAAACACTGTGCGGGCCGGCAACACACTGTGTCACCGGCCCGCGCTGCGTTGTAGTGCGTTTCAGGAAAGACCGAGGTAGCTGCTCACCTGCGGCTGCTACGCATCGGACGTCGGCTGCGGCTGCGCATTCGGGTCCGTCGGCTGCGGCTGCACATTCGGGTCCGTCGGCTGCGGCTGCGCGTTCGGGTCCGTCGGCTGCGGCTGCGCGTTCGGGTCCGTCGGTGTCTGCCAGGCGATTAGCGGCTTGCCGTCGGGGCCCACATCTGCGGGATTGAGCGTGTAGATATTCGGCCACGGGCGGAAGCGGGTGCGGAACAGCTCAGGCTCCTTCTTGACCCCATTCTCCGTCACGATACGGAAGACATCGATTGTCATCCCGCCGCGGGCCCGGTCGGTGTGATTTACTGCGCCCGGTGCGACCTTCGGATCGGCGACGAACACCGGGTCCGGCGGCGCAGGCTTGTGGTCGTAGACGCGGTGGGTCAGCTCCACCGTCCGGTTCGGCTTCGTGCCGTAGAGCTCCACCTGGGCGATGCCCTTCTTCGGATCTGACCACGCCTGGACCAGCATCCAGGCGCCGGTATCGTTGACGAACTTCAGATCAGGCCCGCTCGTGAAGATCGTCGCGTCGAGACCAGGGCCGTTGCCCTTGGGTCCGAGTGCGTACTTATCGTACCAGCTAATGTAGAACGAGTGGCCCCAGCGCTCAGTGATCGGCAGGCCGGCCCAGAACGCGGCGCGGAAGATCGTGGTCGAGTCCTGACAGATGCCCCCGCCGAACTCCTGCTGCGTGCGGTTCTGGATGATCGCCGCACCCTCCACGAAGCCGTTGGCCGCGTCAATCGTCCCAATGTTCTTGTTGAACGAGAACTCCTCACCGGGCGCCAGGAGGATACCGTCGAGCAGGCGCATGCCCGCGCCGATATTGTGCACGCGGTAGGCGGCCGAGCCGCTGAAGTCGCTCTTGCCGATGCTGACGAGCTCGTCGATACCAAGCTGCTTCAGGTTGGCCGCGGTGACAGGTGGGTCGATCAGCTGCACGGGAAGCGCAAGCTCACGGTTCGGGCTCACGAGGGCAGCCAGCACCACATCACGCGCCTGCGAGACATTCAGGCGGCGGCCGGGGGTTCCCGGCTTGGAGATCGCTAAGTCGCCGCCGTTCCACTTCACGCGGGGGAGCATGCCCGGCTTCTCGGTCTCATCGGCGATCTGAGTGAGGCGCTGCTCAATCGCAGCCTGGTCCAGTGTCACTGCCAGGCTATCTACGGCGTCACCTGGAACCCGCGCAATATCGACCAGCCCCACGATCTCCTCTTGCGGCCAGACGAACGCCTGGTCATCGACGGTGAACGCGAGGGGCGCCTGGAGGATCGTCTCGATCTGCTGGCGTGCCTCACTCACGGCGGAGTCGCTGAGCCGCGGTGCGATCTCACGCACCTGGAGCTGAACGGTGGTTGGCTTAAACTGCTGGAGGCCGTCGGTCAGCTCACGCAGCGTCGGGTCCACCAGCACCTGGAGACCGGCACGTGAGGGTGTCGTCCACACTTCGGGGCCGTTCAGACCCAGCTGCGCCTCCACCGGGGGCAGCTCGAGCTCAGAGGCGATTCCGACGAGGTACTGCTGGGCGCGGTTCTGGTCGAAGGAGACCTGCAGCGGCAGCTCGAGGCCATCGCGCCAGATCGCTGCCACCTCCATCACATTCGCGAACAGGCCGTTGCCGCGGCCGGCGCGATAGGCGGCGTTGATCGCCCCACCAAAATCGAAGCTGACGCCGAGCTCCTGGAGCGTTGGCTCCCACGTCCGGTCGCCGAGGGTGATGACCGCGGGCTGGCTGGTAAACGCGCCATAGCGCGAGCGCAGGGCCGCCTCGGCCTCCTGCGGGGTCAGCTCACCCACGTTGAGCCCCTGGACGGTGACGTTCGGGTAGATGCGGCCTTGGTAGCTACGATCGAGGTAGTACAGGCCGGCGCTCAGTGCCAGCATCGCCACGACCATCAGCACAAGGACAACGTTCAGCGCGACCCTCCCACGCCCTGGCGGACGGCTGCGCCTGGCGCGCGCACGGCCGCTACGGGCCACAGGCTCGCGCAGGGGAACAGCGTGATCAGACAGCTCAGTCATAGCGAGCGGGCGAGTGACCCGTGAAGCATCAGACCGTGACCCAGTGGCGCCAGAGTCGGGGTGATACTGTTCAACCGACACGCAGACCTCCAAACCTCACGCGCTCCAGGAGGGGGAGTGCAACAGAACGTGTGCCACCGACAGCGGATATCTTGTGTAACTGTACGCGCCGAGGCACTAGCCGCGGCGCGCACAGCCCAAATATACCGCAGAGACGAACGCTGTGTCAATGACCGATAGCTGATGCGAAGCAGCTACGGGCGGCGCAGGCGACGCCATCGGTCCAGCGGGCGGACACGCGGCAACCACAGCTTATTCGGCTTGAGCAGGGGCCGGCGGGCACGTGGTAGCCGCAGCCCCTCGGCGCTAATCTGGCGCAGCACCGCGATGCTCGGGAGTCGCAGGCGGCTTTGCCGTACCGGCGGCGCCAGACGCAGCTCATCCAGCAAGATCCGTGCGATCTGCTCGGCACCGTCACGCGGGACGGCGTCGTCGAGTCGCGCGACCGTGGCCGTGTAGATATCCGGCTTCATCAGCTCAGCGACCGCCGGCACGATGCGGTCTGTGGTGGGGCAGAAGGCGCCCAGCTCGTGGTTGAGGACAAAGTCGATGTTGCCGCGCTCCTGCATCCCCACAGCCTGCGTCACGATCACAGGGCGCCGCATCACCAGCGCCTCCATCAGCGTGCCGGGCCCGGCCTTCGTGATGACGATGTTGCTGGCGGCCATCAGCTGTTCCATGTTGTCCACGAAGCCGTACACGTACACATTCCGCCCAAGACCCTGCGCCTCGAGCTCCTGGCGCAGTGCGGTGTTGCGCCCTGTTACCACCAGCAGCTGCGCGTGGGGGTAGGCGGCGTTGAGCTCCCGCACCACCTGGCCCATATTCCCGGACCCCACGCCGCCGCTCGTGAGCAGCACCGTAAACGGCTCGAGGTCGGCGCCGATCGCCGCGCGCGCCTCCTCGCGGGTCTGGCTGAAGGTGGTGAACTTCGGGTGGACCGGGAAGCCGGTGCGGGCCATCTTCCCCCGCGGGACGCCCTCGGAGACGAGCCGCTCGAACGCCTCATCGGTCGGAGCCACGCACAGCTCGGCGTCGGGGTCGGCCCAGGAGGCGTGCAGGCTCACCAGGTCGGTGACGACAGTGACGAAGCGGAATGAGAGCCGGTAGGTGCGCCGGGCGTGGCCGATGAACCGGTTGACGAGCGGGTGCACCGAGACCACCAGCGTGGGGCGCACCCCCTCCATGACGCGCAGGATGTTGCGGTGAGCACCGAGGTAGGCCAGGCCGGTGAGCGCGTCCACCCGCCGGCGGCCGTTGGTGAGCTGGAAGAAGAAATCATATGCAGGCAGCCAGCGCGTCGAGAGGCCATTATAGAGCACCGGGGCGTCGCGGACGATCGGCAGCCCTGTCTCGGTGAGCATATCGACGATGTGGCATTCAACCTCGGCCCCCGCCAGCAGCTCGACGGCGGCCTTGATCGCAAGCGCACCGGCGCGATGGCCGCCGCCCGTGTCGGAGATCGCGAAGAGGATGCGTGGTGTTGTCTTTTCCAAGGGACGCTCCAGCTAGAAGGTTGTGTCACACGAGGCGTACCGCCGGGAGAAGTTTCGTGCGGGCCGGCGCATACTTTCTTTGCAAAACCGACGCCTTTTTGTAAACAAAACTGACCACTCCTATGCTAGCACACGACGTCGTGACGTGTAAAGTTAAGGGTGACCGTGCTCAGGTGTTGTGATGAGCAGGAAAGATGTCTATGCATGCGTTTGCAGCCTCTGCCGAGGCCGAAGACTCCACGCAACCAGTCGCGTCGCTACTCCCGCTGAAGCTCACCCCGCCGCCGGCCCGCGAGGGGGTGCTGCTGCGCCCAGACATGCAGGCGCTGCTATCAGAGGTGCGCCTGCACCCGATGACGCTGGTGGTGGCGCCGGCAGGCTACGGAAAGACGACGCTGCTATCGCAGTGGGCACAGAGCCTCGTCCGCACCGGGGCGCCCGTGGCGTGGCTGACGCTCGACGGCGGCGAGCGCGAGCCGGCGCTGCTCCTGGCCTACCTGATCCACGCGTTCCAGACGGTCTTCCCCTCGCTCGGCGCCGACGCATGGCGCGTGCTCCAGAGCGTGTCACACCCCGAGCGCGACTGGCCGCTGGTGGCAGGCGCCCTGTGCAGCGACCTGCAGCGCAAGGTGCCCACCGCGGCCTTCCTATTCCTGGATGACCTGCACCAGGCGGCTGAGTCCGCGGTGACGGGGCAGGTGCTGGGATATATCCTGCGCGCAGCTCCGCCGACGCTCCACATCGTGGCGGCCGCACGCCGGGCGCCGACCTTTGCGCCGCTCGCCCGGATGCGGACCGAGGGGCGCCTGCTGGAGCTAACGCAGCGCGACCTGCACCTCTCGCCGGACGAGGCGCGCCAGATCCTCGCCATGCAGCGCGTAGCCCTGGGCGAGGACGAGCTGCGGCTGCTGCTGGCCCGTACCGAGGGGTGGGCGCTGAGCCTGCAGCTCGCGGCCCGCGCCCTGGCGCAGCTCCCGGCCGAGCAGCGCCCGGCCTTCGTGCGGGCACTCGGCGGGAGCCAGGAGCAGCTCCTCGGCTACCTCGCGAGTGAGGTGCTGGCCGATCTGCCGGCCGAGGTGATCGAGTTCCTGCGCCTGGCGGCCATCCCCGCCCACTTCGACGCGGCCCTGCTGACCGACGTGCTGGCGCGCGAGGATGTGCCCTACCTGCTGCGGCGCGGCCAGGTGCTCGGGCTGCCCCTGCTGCCGCTCGATGAGCAGGGCGACCGGCTGCGCTTCCACCCCCTCTGGCGCGAACTGCTCCTGCGCGGCGTGGCAGAGGCGGTGGACCAGGACACGCTGGCGGCTCTGCACCGCCGCTTCGGGCGCGTGTTCGAGGCGCGCGGCGATCTGGAGGAGGCGCTGGAGCACTATGTCAGTGCAGGGGCTCAGGACGAGCTGGCCCACGCTCTGCGTGAGCGCGCCTGGCCGCTGCTCCAGAGCCCCCGGCGCGACGTCGTGCGGCGCTGGCTCGAGCGCCTGCCTACCGAACTGCGAGAGTCTGACGCCGATCTGCTCTCGATGTGGGGCTACAGCCTGATCGTATCGGACCCATCGCAGGCCACCAACGCCCTCGAGCGCGCCTCAGAGCTCTACCGGCGCAGCGGAAGCTACACCCGCGAGCTGCGCGCCTACTCAGATCTGGCGACGCTCCTGCTCTGGCAGGCACGCCCAACAGACCTGAGTGCGATCTGCGTGCGCGCCATACGGGCTGCCAACCTCGCGCGGGACGCGTGGAGCCGCGGTGCCGCGCTGACCTGCGTCACAGCGATGCTGTCCGCCAAGGGGCGCTACGTCGCAGCCCTGCGTGTGGCGCGCCAGGCCACAAGCCACCCGCTGAACCCCGCGTGGCAGTGGCTGCTGGCGATGTACATCTCCAGCATCACTAACCAGCTCGGGCAGCCCGCCGAGGCACTGACGGCGATCGACGAGGCGCTGCAGCTGCCTCAGGTGGACCACGACGACCGCCTGCGTCAGAACCTGCTGCGGCAGCGGGCGATGGCGCGCTACCAGCAGGGGCATATCACCGAGGGCGTGGGGATGGCGCTGGACGCCCACCGCCACCTTGGCGACTACTACCGTGACGGGACGGCCGGCTTCAGCGCGGCGCAGCTCGCCCTGCTCCTGGCGCTCCAGGGCCGGTTGGACGAAGCCGGCACGTACGTGGCCCAGGCCCGCAGTGCCTTCCACGACATGGGCGCCCTGGCGCCCCTCGCGGGGCTACAGGCGATCGAGCTGTACGTGCTGCTTGGGCGCGGGCAGGCCCAGCGCGCCTGCACTTCGGTAGCGAGCGTGCTGCGGCGCCTCGACGAGTCCGGACACTCCACCGACCTGCGGCTGCGGCTGCTGCTGGCGCTCGTGCTCGGCGAGGGCGGCGAGCTACGCCGCGCGCTCTCGCTGGCTTCCGAGACGGCGGCGCTGATGCGCGCGCGGGGCTACCGGCTCTTTCTGGCCGCCGCCGAACTCTACGTGGCGCATCTGGCCGGGGCATCAGAGGAGCCCGAGATGCGCGAGGCCGCACTGCGCTCCGGCTGGGAGATCATGGCCGCTGACCGGCTGGACTTCCTCCCTCTGCTCCCGGCCGGCGCACTCGCTGACGTAGCCGGGGCTGCCATCCGCGCCGAGATCACGCCTGACGCCGTGGGGAGGGTGCTGCCGCGACAGATCCCCGAGCACGCCGTCGCGCTGCTCCAGGAGCTGCTCGACAGCGCGCAGCCGGGGGTCCGAATGCACGCGGCGCGGCTACTCGGCGACTTGGGTGCGGCGACCGCCTATCCAGCGCTCAAAGCGCTGCTGAAGGACAAGAATGCCGGTGTCCGCACGGCGGTGGAAGAAGCGCTCACCCGCCTGGTATACCGCCCGCCGTACACGCTCCGCGTGCGCACCCTCGGCACCTTCGCAATCTGGCGCGGGGGCCAGGAGGTGAAGGACCGCGACTGGCGCAGCAGCAAGGCGCGCCAGCTTTTCCAGCTGCTGCTCACTGAGCGCGGCCGCGCGCTCCCGCGCGACCGGGTGCTCGAGACGCTCTGGCCCGAGATGGAGGCCGAGGCGGCGGCCAACAATCTGCGCGTCACCATCAACCGCCTCTGCAAGGCGCTCGAGCCGGACCGCCCCGACGGCGCGCCGCCCGCCTACCTCGTGCAGCAGGGCGACACGTACAGCTTCAACAGCGGCAGCGCCTACCAGCTCGATGCGGCCGAGTTCACGGAGGCGGTGGCGGAGGGACAGCGGGCGGAGCAGCGCGGCCAGCGCGGACCCGCCATCACGGCGTACCGGCGGGCGATCGAACTCTACGGCGGGCCATACCTCCCCGACAACATGTACGAGGACTGGTCGGTGGTTGAGCGCGAGCGGCTGGCGATGCTCTTCAACGACGCCGCGCTGCACCTGGGGCTGCTTCTGCTGGACGAAGGGGCTGCCCACGAGGCGATCGGCCTTGCGTGGCGCGTGATCGAGCACGACCGCGCCCACGAGGACGCCTATCGCCTGCTCATGCGGGCCCACGCGTCCCTCGGCGAGCGCAGCACGGCGATGCGGCTCTATGTACGGTGCAGAGAGGCAATGCAGGAGGAGCTCGGCGTGGAGCCGCTGCCCGAGACCACTGCACTGTACGACGCCCTGCGCGAGCTGCACGCCTAGCGCAGAACACTGGGCGATGAACGCTGGTGCTTCGGAGCATCAGAACACGGGGCACGCTCCCTGAGAACGTTCAACACCTCTGCTTCTCGCTCGATCTCGCCGGGCGTTACGGCTGAGCCGCAGATGGCACAGAGGGCACAGAGGCTGAGCGCCTCCGTGCCCTCTGCGGTTCCAGAAGCCTGAGCGTTAGGCGCGGCGGGCGGCCACCGGAGAGGGCGCCGAGGAGCGCCGGCTCATCGCCCAGCCCAGCGCGCCGAGCAGCACCGCGAGGCCGAGCATCACAACGCCGGAGATCATCATTGTTGACACGCCGCTCATCACGACGACGCCCATCTCCTCTGACCACTTCTTACCGGTGAGCGCCAGCTGTGTGAGCGCGCCCCCCATCAGCACCAGCCCGCTCATCGACGCAAACATAACGGCGCTTCCCAGCACCACCGCGAGCCAGGTGCTCTCCTTTGACGGCATCCGTTGTCCCTCCTGTCACAGCATCGCATAGCATTGATATATCACGCCGGCGCCGAGTATACCAGGGAACCGATACCCGGCATACGCGGTGCAACGTTCCCGCGCGGGCGCGGCGCAGGATTCGGAGTACAATACGTGCCAGAGTGTGCCCGCAGATCTCAAGGTAACAGCCGACAGTGAGCCAACTGACCGAACGCCTTCGAATTGGTGCTGCCTCCGCCCTGCGGAGGCCTCCGGCGCTGCGCCACGAGATCCTCCTTGTGGTTGCGGTGGCCGCGCTCGCCCTGCTGCTGGCCCTCAACGAGATGGCAGCCCTCAGCGCGCGAACCCCCACAGCAATACTGAACCTGGGCACGCCTGAGTCCTCGCTGCTCGTGCGCGGCTTCCACGCGCCCGAGCAGGACGGAGTGCGTAGCTTCCGCTGGAGCGCGGGCGAGGGCGAGGCGCTGCTGCTCAACACAGGCGCCATCGCCTCCCCGCTCCTCGGCCTGCGTCTCGGAGCCGGACCGGCGGGACACCCCGCGCCCGACTTGACCATCGCTCTAGATGACGCGTACCGGGTGACGCTCGATATCGATGACCAACCGCGCCACTACCGGCTGCTCGTGCCGCCGCCCGGGCTAGACGGGCAGCTGACCGTGCGCCTGATCAGTGCGACGACCATTGTGCCACCCGACACCCGGGCGATCGGGCTGCGAGTCGAAGAGCTGACGCTCCACGCGCTCGGAGAAAGTGCGGTGTGGCCGGCGCCGGGCCAGCTTCTGCCCCCCGCCGCGCTGCTGGCGACGGTCGCCTGGATGCTTTGGCGGCTCCGCTGGCGCGCCGAGTCCATCGCCGGGGGACTTGTCGTGGCCGGCGGGCTGCTCCTGCTGGTGCAGCGCCTGACGCCCGGGGCGATCGCACCGATGTATGTCGCCAGGATCAGCGGCGCGGCCGTGGTGCTCGCCGCGCTCACCGCACTGGTGCTCCCAGCTCTCGAGCGGCGCGGCGCGGCGTGGGGTGCGGGTACGGTACGGGCGCTGTGGGCAGCGGCGCTGCTGGCCTGCGCAGCGCGCCTGTTCGGCACGCTCTACCCGCCGTTCGACGCCTACGACCTCTCGCTGAACCTTGGGCGCTTCGTACGCACAGTGGGCGGGGCGCTGGTCGATACGAACCGCTCATTCGAGTTCCGCAGCGGCGTCACGGTCTACCCTGCCGGCCCCTACCTCGCCCTGATGCCGGGGGTGCTGCTCGGGCTGACGCCAAAGCTCGCGGTGCAGGGCGGCATCGCGCTGGTGGACGGCCTGGGGGCGCTGGCGACAGGCTGGCTCGCGCTGCGGCTGGGCCTCGGGAGCCGCACGGCCATCTTCGGCGCCGTGCTATACGCAGGGCTACCTGTCATGCTGACATCGCTCTGGTTCGGCCACACAGCCCAGGTGTTCGGCCAGGCGCTGATGGTGCCGCTCGCCCTGGCACTGCTGGCGGCGCTCGAACGCGACCAGGCAGGTGCGTGGCTTGCAGCCGCGGCACTGCTGAGCATGGCGCTGCTCAGCCACATCGGCGTAACGGTTCTGGCCGTCGCGTGGCTCGGGCTGGCGTGGCTTGCGCTGGGCCGCGGGCTACCGCAGAGGACGTGGTGGCGCTTCTTCCTCATCCTCGCGGCCGCGTGCACGGTGGGACTGGCCCTGGTGTACGGGCCAGCGGCCCAGCTCAAGGTCGCGGAGCTGACGAAAGTGGGGGAGCGCGTCACGGACGGCGGCGGGCCGGCGTACAATCTGATCTGGCGGGCCTTCCAGATCTCGTTCTACGAGCTCGGCTGGCCGCTGGCGCTGGTGGGGCTGGCACTGGTGCGGCAGGGCGGACTGCCGCGGGGCGGGGCGGCGCTGATCGGAGCGTGGCTGGCGGCCTGCGCGCTGTTCTGGGCGGTCGAGATGGTCACGGCGCTGCAGGTGCGCTACCTCGTGATGCTCGCGCCGCTGGCGTGCCTGCTGATCGGCACGGCGCTCGCGCGGTTCTGGGGGTGGGGCGCCGCGGGGCGCGGGGCGGCGCTGGCAATGACGGTCCTGCTGCTGGCGACGGGGCTCGCGACGTGGTACATTGGCATCTACCAGAACGTGCAGATGTCGATGGTGCCGCTGCTGCGCTAACGTGCTAGGGCAACAGCTAGCGAGGTGGGGTCTCGTCGATATCGACCGTCAGGCGGGCGAAGTCCCCGCTGAACTGCTCGCGGATGAAGGCGATCACATCCTCGATATGCTGGAAGTGGCGCTCATCACCGCTGCCAACGTGCTGAATGCGGCCGCGCCACGACTCGGGACCCTCAAACGCGCCATCCTGAACCACCACACGCAGCAGAAACGACTCGACACGCCGGTTACTCATCGCGCCCTCCATATAACATCCTGCTGCCCGGATTGTAGGCAGAAGACGTTACCTGGCCGTAACCGCGCCGTGGCTACCGGCGGCGGCGATCCCCGGCACGACGGGTCAGGTCACCGGCGTAGCGGTCGCGGCGGCGGGAGCGGCGCCCGCGCTCGACCATGATCTTCCAGGCCTCGTCCTCGTCCGGAGCGGTGGTGAGCTCATCGTCGCTGTAGCGGTTGGCCTGGCGCTCGTTGAGCCGGGTGAGGCGCCGCTCGAAGGCCTCCTCCTCGGGGGAGCGGTCCACGAGGCCCTCCCAGTAGCGCCACAGCGCGTAGACCGCGGCGACCATCAGGAGCGCGAAGACGATGTACATGACAGAGGCTGGCATAGGTGCCCTCGCAGATCTGGCGGGCAGACCGCCATACGTATTCCGGCGGGCGCTCTTCGTTCATTATAGCAGTTCGTTTCCCGCGCCACATGACACTTGAGATCATTCGCCTACTGGCCTTCGAGGGGCCGAACATCCTGGGGCCACAGCCCAGCGTGCTGCTTCAGCTACGCGCCGACAGGGACCGGAGCGCGCGGCTGCGCGCGGCGCTGAAGGACGCCGCCCAGAGTGTGGGCGTGGTGGTCGGCGCCCTGGATGTGGCGGCGGCAGACACTGCCGGGGGCGCACTGATCACGGCGTCGTTCTCAACCCCCACGCCGGTGCTGAGTGCGGATGTCGCCCGGTATGTCGTGGCGGGAATGCGCGCGCGCGCCGCAGGAGACGAATCGTGGGACGCGGAGGAGGAGCTGTGGCAGCTCCAACGACGCCGCCGGGCCGAGGCACTGCCGCTGGAGGCGCTGCGGCTGGCGGCAGAGGCGACCGCGCGGGGCGTACCGTGGTTTGTACGGGCGGATGGGGCGCTCCAGCTGGGCTACGGCGCGCGCGGTTGGGCGGTGAGGCTTGGCGCCTTGCGCGGCAGGGGTAGCGCCATCCCTCTGGACGAGGTAGGTGTGGCCCAGGGGGGTACGACGGCACCGGCCTCCATCGAGGTCCCCTGGGAGCGCATCGGTGCCATCCCGGTGGTTGCCGTGACCGGGGGCGCCGAGCGCGGGCGGGTGGCCGGGCTCGTTGCGGCAGCGCTGCGTGGGCGAGGCGTGCGCGTGGCGTGGCACCGGGACGCGGGGTTCGAGCGGGCGCGCGAGCTGCTGGCGGAGCCGGGCGCGGAGGCGGTGGTGGCCGGGCTGGAGCCGGGGGACGCACTACGCCGCGGGCTGCCCTTCGAACGCTGCACAGGCGCGGCGGTGCTGGGGCTTCCCGATCCGCTTCCCCCCGAGGCGGCGGACCGCGAGGAGCAGGCGCGGGCGCTGGGGGTGGCGCTGCTGCTGACAGACTCGGCGGGCACAGCGGCCCTGGGAGCCGATACGCCGGAGGTGGCGGCGCTGACGGCCTACGCGCCCTGCCCGGTGACGATGGTCCGCGGCGACGGTGCTGCGGAGCAGGCGGCGGGAGCGCTGCTGCACTCCCTCAGCCCTGCCCTTTGACCACAAGAGTGGCGAGCGGCGACTGGTCCAGGAGGTCGCCGGTGATATCCTCGAGCAAGATGCGGTCAAGCGCGCTGGCGACGCGATGGGCACCGATCGCCAGCAGGTCGTAGGCGCCGCCCCGCAGCTCGGCCAGGATCTCGTCGATGACCGGGCCGGCACGACCCTTGAGGTCGACGGGAACCCCGGCGCCACGGAGCACCGCCGCGGCCTCCCGCAGCGTGACCACCTCGGACATCTCCCCGGCCATGAACTGTGCGACTCCAGCGCGCCGGTCGCCAAACCCCTCGAAGAACAGCGACTGCTGCGACAGGACGTGGAGCAGCGTGACCGACGCCCCGAGCGGCGCCGCGAGGCGGGCGACGACGCGGGCAGAGTGGATGGCGGTGATCCCGCCGGCGCTGGCGAGCAAGATGCGACGCAGCGGGCGGGGCGGGCCGATCACGCGCAGCACCGAGGGCTCGAGATGCTGGGCGATGGCCCGGCTGCGCGGGCGAGAGCCCGGGAGGATGCGGGCGAGCGGCCGGTTGAGCCGGCCGAAGACCGCAAGGTCATGCGGGTGCTCGGAGGCCGCCGCGAGGATGGCCTGATGCGCGTCCCCACCGATGGCGCGCAGGGCGACGGGCACGCCCTCGGCCGGGCGCAGGCGGGTGGCGGCTTCCTGGAGCAGGGGCTCCTGGCCGGCGGCAGCGACCAGCGTGAGAGACGAGGCGGCACGCTCGACGATCGGGGCGCTGTAGCCGATGACGGTCTCGCGCGACGGGGCGCGACCGACGTAGATGAGCACTCTCATAGGTGTTCTCTCGCACTGCCGTACCGGGGCTGCGCGCTAGGTGCAGGCAGACCAGACCTGCGGAGCTGAAGATGCAGCGCCCTCAACCACAGTATTCGCGCGCCGGGCTAAACGGATGCACGGCGTCTGAGCAAAACCTAGATCAGCAGCAGCAGCAGCGGAACAAGCAGCATGATACACAGGAACACGCCGAGCGTCCGGTTACTATGGATGATCAGCTCCTGCGCACGCAGGATGGCACGCTGGAACGAGCGGTAGAACAGCAGCAGCACCGCGATCGAGAGCAGCGCCACACTCAGCATCTCCACCAGCACGATCACGAAGGCCGGTGACCCGCCGACGATCAGCGCCGCCACCAGCGTGTCGATGAAGGTGGTGATGTTCGCGCCCATGATGTAGGGCAGCGTGTTCTCACGCCGCACCAGGCCACGCGCCGAGAGCGGCACCAGGAGCGAGAGCGACACCGACACCGAGAGAGTCACCGACGTGACTGCCATGCCGAGGACGAACATCGCCATCGGCCGGTAGATCAGGCGACCGATCTGCCCGAACCCGCTCTGGTCGCCACTCACCTCAGGGAGCGCGCGGTCCAGCAGGTGGAACGCCGCCACGAGCGAGGCCACGCCCGCCCCGAGAATCGCCCAGCCCGGCAACCCCCAGGCTTTGATGGTCTCCAGGATCGGGCCGTAGATCACATCGATGAACGAGGCCAGCGGCGCCTCAGCGCTGACGCTCACCGGCCCGAGCATGCCGGAGGTGAGCACCCAGTAGCCCAGGGCCAACGCCGGCAGGTAGATCGCAGCGGTGGTCAGCAGCGCCAGCACGCCGATCGCCACGCTCGCCGAGCGCTGGTAGCCGCGCAGATAGTAGACGAAGCCGACGAACAGCACGATGAACGAGGCCCCTAGCCGCGAGCCAGTGATCATTGTGAAGGTCTGGACGGCGTCGATCGTGCCGGATGCGAAGAAGGTGATGGCGATTGCCGCGACCGGCGAGCCGCTGAGGAAGACGTAGGCCAGCAGCCAGCCGAAGCCGAGCGAGTTGACCGGGCCGCTCACGCTCAGCAGCCGCATGATGTCGCTGCCGTAGCCGCGCGCGCCGTCCTTGAGCAGCTCTAGTGCGAGAATGAAGAGGAACAGGCCGGCGAGCGCCGATACCACCTTGACCGCCCAGGGCGGTACAGCGGCCTGGCGGGCGGCGGTAGGGACCTGCTCGGACGCCGGCGGCTCCTCGGCCGGCGCAGTATCCCCATCGATCAAGGCCATAACCGCCTCCTCACTGACGCGGTGTCCCCATCGATTAAGGCCATAGCCGCCTCCACGCTGACGCGCGAAGGCTCCCAGCAGCGTAGGAACCGCACCGTCCGCTCAAGGCACGAGGCGCCAGATAAGCCCATCCTCCTCGAGGCCGACGCGCGCCGCGCCCTGCTGCTCGAGGTAGCTCAGGTGTGCCGAGACGGCCGAGGCGAAGATGGCGTACTGCGGGACGCCGCCGAGCGAGAGGCCGAGGGCGCGCTGGACGCGCCGCGCGACGGAGGCGAGGTCTCCCGGCTCCGCGAGGGCCTCGCGCACGCACGCCGAAGAGCCCTCGATCGCAGAGCGGTTGGCGTCCAGCGCGGCCGCGAGATCCGCCCGCGCGACGAGGTCGCCGTGGCCGGGGAGGAAGGCGTGCTCGGCGCGGCCGGCGAGGGTATCGAGCGCCGTGAGCTGGGCGGCCACGTCGTGAGCGTAGGGGATGCCGTGCTTCTGGAGCACCGCCGGGCCGAAGAAGCCGTCGGCCGCGAAGCAGACCCCATCGAGTGCGAGGCCAACCTGGCCAAGGCTGTGCCCGGCGAGGGGCAGCACCTCGAGGCTCAGGCCGCAGAGGTCAAGCAGCCCGCCGTCGAAGGGGTGGTCCACCGGCACACCCTTGGCCATGAGCCACTTCGTCTGAAGCGCGGCGATCGGGCGGGCGCCGAGGCTGAGGTAGACCGGCTCGAGCAGCGGGTTCTCCACCAGCGGGGCCTCGAGACGCGGCGCGTAGACCCGCACACCAGGGATATTCCGCACCAGGTAGTCGTTGCCGCCGATGTGGTCTGCGTGGTGGTGGGTGCTGACGATCGCGCGCAGCGCCAGGCCGGCCTCGTCGAGGGCCTTGCGGAGCAGGCGGCCGGTATCCTTGTCCAGGCCGGTGTCCACCGCGATGGCGCCACCATCGCCAGTGGAGATCACGCCCAGGTTGTTCGCGCCGGGGATGTAGGAGCAGCGCCCGGCGATTGACTGGAGCAGCGGCATCGGTGTACGAATGGTTATCGTGCGGTTACGTGGGGGATTATAGCACGGACAAAAAATGGAGGGGTTCCCCTGCACTCCGTTCGGGCGAGCGGCGCTAAGACCCGCTTGCCACAGAGGGCAGAGAGCGCAGAGGCGAATGCCAGACCCGCCTCGGTGTGCTTTGTGCCCTCTGTGGCTCCTCTCTCCCTCTGTGCTAGCTGCCGCGGATGTTGGGCCCGCGCTGCCACGGGCCGTTCGGCTTGGCGTTATCGCGGAAGTAGTGGGTCAGGTGGGTGCCCTCGGGGACCACGATCACGCAGCCCCTTCTGCCAGGCACCGGTGGGCTTGCTGTTGTCACGGTAGTAGTGGACAAGGTTGCTGCTCTCGTGGGTGACCAGCTCACAGTTGCCGTGCTGCGCGTTGCCGAATGTGCTCTGAATTCAGATTCACGTGAACGCCCTTTCTCTCGTAGCCCCAACCAAACAATAGGTTTGTCGGTTGCTACTGAGATGAAGTTCACATACAGGGGAACATTACACGAGCTAGCGCCCGCGCCGCTCGTCGATCTCGCGCTCGCGGCGCTCGCGGTACTCGCGGGCCATCTCGGAAGCGCGCTGGGCATCACCGCGCATCTCGCCGCTGCGGAACCCGCGCAGGTAGAAGACCGCGGCGGCCAGCAGCAGGATGATAGCGACGCCACCCACCGTCATCTGGATGGTAGCGTCGGCCAGGCCGGCGGCGAGAGCAGCGTTGAGCAGGCCGACGAGCAGCAGCGCAGCGCCGGCGAGCTGGTAGGTGCGCCGCTGATTGGGCCGGCCGTGCAGCAAGCGAGATTGCCAGAGCAGCGCGGCGGCGAAGAGCAGGGCGAGCGCCACCCGGAACAGATCGCTGAAATCCATACGTTCTCTCCTGAGCAAGCCTCATGATCAGGGGAGGGCTCTGCCCTCCCCTGATCATCCCTCACACACCCATGCGGGCCAGCTCCTCAGCGACGATCTTCTCGTCGAGCTTCTTGAAGAGCGGCTTGGGCTCCTGGAGCTGCTGACCGGCCGGGAGGTCGCCTGGCTCCCAGCGCGCCGTCCAGGAGGTGTAGTCCCCAGTGAGAACGCGGTGGGTGCTGCCGTCCTCCTCGGTGTACTCGCGGAACTCGAGCGGGCCGGCGACGTAGCCCGCGTAGCCGAGCAGCTCGTGGAGGCGCTGGCTGCTGAAGGGCAGGAACGGCGCGAACAGCGTCTTGAGATTATCCACGCAGCGCAGCGCCACGTAGAGCACCGTGCCGGCGCGCTCGCGATCAGTCTTGATCAGCTTCCAGGGCTCGCGCTCGCTCAGGTACTGGTTGACCTGCGCGGCCAGCCGCATCGTCTCGCTGAGGGCGGCGCGGAAGCGAGCAGCCTCGATCAGGGTGCCCACCGTCTGGAAGCCGGCCTCGACAGCGGCGATCAGAGCGCTGTCGCCCTCCTCGAGCGCGCCGGGCTGCGGCACCGCCCCGAAGTTGCGGTACACATTAGTGAGCGTGCGGTTGACCAGGTTGCCCCAGGTGGCCACTAGCTCGTCGTTGTTGCGCCGCACGAACTCGGCCCAGGTGAAATCGGTGTCCTGGCTCTCGGGCCCGGCGATAGTGAGGAAGTAGCGCAGCGCGTCGGCGTCGTAGCGGCTGAGGAAGTCGTTGACGTAGATCACGATGCCGCGTGAGCTGCTGAACTTCTTGCCCTCCATGGTGAGGAACTCGGAGCTGACGACGTCGTAGGGCAGCTCGAGCTTGGGCTGGCCCTCGCCGCCGCCGAAGACACCGCCGGAGCCGTAGCCGAGCAGCATGCTGGGCCAGATGACGCTGTGGAAGACGATGTTGTCTTTGCCCATGAAGTAGTAGTGCCGGGCCTCGGAGCGCTGCCACCACTCGCGCCAGGCCTCGGGGGTGCCGCGGTTCTTGGCCCACTCGATGCTGGCCGAGAGGTAGCCGATCACGGCGTCGAACCAGACGTAGATCTTCTTGTCATCGCGGCCGGCGTACTCGGGCAGCGGGATGGGCACGCCCCACTCGAGGTCGCGGGTGATGGCGCGCGGCTTGAGCTCCTTGATGAAGTTGAGCGAGAAGGCGCGCACGTTGGGGCGCCAGTGGGACTGGCCCTCGATCCAGGCGGTGAGCTGCTCGGCGAAGGCCGGCAGGTCGAGGAAGAAGTGCTCGGTCTCGCGGAACACCGGCGGCTGGCCGTCGATCTTCGAGCGCGGGTTGATCAAGTCCACCGGGTCGAGCTGGTTGCCGCAGTTATCGCACTGGTCGCCACGGGCGTCGGTGTAGCCGCAGATCGGGCAGGTGCCCTCGACGTAGCGGTCCGGCAGGGTGCGCCCAGTGGCGGCCGAGAAGGCGCCGAGGGTCTCCTTGCGGGTGATGTACCCCTTGTCGTACAACGTCTTGAACAGGTCCTGCGTCACGCGGTAGTGGTTGCGCGTGGTGGTGCGCGTGAAGGTGTCGTAGCTCAGGCCCAGGTTATAGAGATCATCGCCGATGACCTTGTTGTAGCGGTCGGCGACGCCCTTGGGCGTGAGGCCCTCCTTGTCGGCGGCGAGCGTGATCGGGGTGCCATGCTCGTCGGTGCCGGAGACCATGAGCACGTGGTTGCCCCGCAGGCGGTGGTAGCGGGCGAAGATATCGCTGGGGACGCCGAAGCCGGCCACGTGGCCGATGTGGCGCGGGCCGTTGGCGTATGGCCAGGCGACGGCGACGAGAATATGCTCGGGCATGAGGAAATCTCCTGAATACACAATACAACACACGACGCGCAGCCCCTAGAACACCTAGCCAATAGGCGGTCTGGCAGGTTGCGGTTCGCAGCTTTTGTCAGAATAGACGATGTGCGCGGTACGCGCAAACGGTGGGGAGCTAGGTGGCGGGCAAGGCCGCCATGAAGCCGCGCGGATTGAGGCGGGAGCCAATCCAGCGCCAGGCAGGAGAGGTATGTGGCTGTGGGAGTCGTGGGGTCACGTTGATCTCTTTGCCTTCAGGTGATGCCCCCGCCCCTCTCCTCAGGCAAAACAGGGGGAGAGGGGCCAGGGTGCGAGCTTGTGCCTACCGGCCGGGCTGACGTGGCGGGCGGCGCGACATGGGTGTGCCGCGCGAGAAACCGCCCTTCTGCTGGCCGAACTGGCCCTGGTTGCCGCCGTTGCCGCCATTGGACGCCGGCTTGCCCTTGCTCGAGCTCTTCTTACTAGACATGCTGTGTCTCCTCTCTG
>JBDLTZ010000111.1:0-23611 GCA_039805565.1 Chloroflexota bacterium
CGCAGCGCGGTTAGAAAGAGCTCGCGGTCGGTCACTTCGAGGCGGCCCTCGAACAGCACCGCCCCAAAGCGCAGCGGCATTGCTTCCACGTCCCCACGTCCCGACCGCCGGCCACGCACACCCTCCTGCACGGCGGCGCGCGCGTCCGGCAGCTCAGGCGCTGCCGCTGTCTCAAGCATCCGGAAGCCGTGCCGCTCACCTTTGCGCGCCAACCAGGCGAGTTGCTCCTCCTCCCGTAGCAGCGCCACGCGCTTGCCGAGCAGCGTGTTCTCCCGCCCTGGCGTGCGGTCGCTCAGCTTCTTCGTCGGGTTGGCCCGTAGCCGGAAGAACAGCCGTACGCCGGCCGCGAGCTGGTCATACTCGCCGTCGAGCTGGCGCGTGGCTGGATTGCCGCGCCCGTCCAGGTCCGGCCCGAGGTAGCCCGCCGGCAGGTGCTCCCAGCTCGGCGTTATCTTCGATTGGAGCAGAACGCGCACGAGACTCGGCGCGCCAGCCAATGGCTCTGCCCGGTACAGCAGGCCGAAGTGCTCGCGCGCCTGTGCCCCCTCCGGAGCCTGCGGGAAGCCGCCCAGCAGAGTGCGGTGCAGCGCGTGGCAGTCGCCGAGGTCGCGCCGCACCGGGCGGCTGCGGGTGTCGGCGATGATGCGTGTCAGGTAGCTCATCTCAGCCCTCCAGGGTATTGATCGTCAGGCCACCCTCCGGGTCGGACCGGCCTTCCGCGGGTGGCGCGAACCACGCCTCGCGAACGTAGCGCGGGTGGAAGAGGCGCCGCGCCGGCACGCCGATGTTGTCGCTCTGGCGGTTGCCTTCGCCCGGCAGCGCCTCGAGCAGCAGTCGCAGCGCCTCCGGACGGCGCCGCTCCCATGCGGTCAACACGCGCGGCGAGAACAGTGGGCTTACCAAAGCATCCTCCAGCCGCTTGTGCTGGCCCACCGCCGCGTATACCGGGGTGGCCGGCACGCACGATTTGCGCCCGAGAAAGTATGGCCATACTGGGTTCTGCAGCGCCTCGGCCAGTGCTGCTACCTGCTCCGACTCGCCCTGGAGCGCCGCCAGAAATGAGGCGTCAGCCAGGTAGGTGCGTGTCGAGACATCGGTCTCGGGCTCCTTGGTGCTTGCGTTGATCTTGACCTTGATACGGCCTTTTACAACTTCCGCCGAGAGCACTCCACCGGCGTATGGCTCGTCGTGGAAGCGTGAGCCGCCAGTGTGGACCGCTTCGCCGTAGCGACCGCCACCGGTGGTGTGGTAATCGTGGAGCAGTGTGCCGGGCAGGTCCACCCGCACGCCCATCCGCAGCGCGTCGCCAAGTTCTCGCAGGCGTGCATCGTCGCGGCGGTAGCCCAGCGCGCAGCCGAGCAACCCGATCACCCCGGACTTCGTCGGTGCGTCGGCGGTGTCGCGCTCGCCCCAGCGAGCGCGCAGGCCCCACGCCTGGAGCGGCCCTTCAAGCCGCAGAAACAGTGTGTTCATCAGGGGCTCCTACGCGCTCAGCGGCAACCAGGCCAGCAGGTTGTCCAGTGTGGCGCACTCGTGCGCGCTGTCGAGCTCGAACGGCGCTGTGCTGAGGAAGGCGCGCTCGGCCGTCAACCCGTACATCGTGTTGATCTGAGGAACGTAGCGCTGGAGCGCTGCGGCGGAGGCTTCGACGAGCGACTGCTGTGCCGAGGCTCGCACCGGTCTGAGGAAGGCGTTGGCGTAGCTCACGGCCACCTTCCGCTGCCGCACCTCCACTAGCGCGAGATCGGGCAGGTTGTGCGCCGCGAAGCTGTTCTGCTTGCCGCTCGGGATGGCGAACAGCGCGGCGTGAACCAGCGCCCGCACGGTGGCCGCCGCGATATCACGCTCGCCCTGGACGTTCTGCACCAGCGTGTCCCAGTCGATCGAGAAGTACTTGTAGTAGGTCGCGCTGTTGAAGGCCGTCTCGCCGATGAAGCCGGCGCCCGACTCGCCCGAAATGTCGTCCACGGCGGTGTAGTAGTCGAACTCCTGCTCGACGGCATGAGTGGAGATGGCATGGGCCACCTGCACTGCGGCGTCTACGTCCTTGAACGGGCTGCTGGTGGTCATGCGGCCGAACATGGCGATATCCGGGGCATGGGGCACATACTTGTCGCCGGCCTCCTCGCGGTACTTGTCCCACTTGATCTCGGCGAACGCCTTACCGCCCCGCTCGCGGTACAACGTCACCAGGTCCTCGGCGAGCTGGGCGATCTCGGCGTGGGTCAGGAACATGAGCTGCTTGGTCTTCTGCCTCGGTGCGCGCACTTCCGCCGGCTCAGCCTTCGCACGCCCGCGCTTGGTGGTGGGAGCGTCGTCCGCAGCCTCGTCTCCACCGCTGCCTCCGCGATCCGCCTTGCCGAATTTCTCAGCGGCGTCAATGATTGCGGCCTTCGCCTCATCGGCCAGCTCCAGCCCGGCAATCCGCTCGCGCACAAGTTCAGGGAGCAGCTGCGTGCGCTCGGCGAGCAGGTCGGGCGTGCCGGCGAAGTACGTGCGGAAGATCTCTGACCAGCGGATGCTGCGCTTGATGGCCTGGCTGGAGATGCGCGCCCGCCGGTAGCCGCCGAACAGGCAGTCCTTCGGGTCGCCGTTGTCGTCGCGGTTGAGGTTCGAGGGAGCGTGGTTCTGCAGCAGATGGACGGCGATCAGGGTCATGACTAACCTCCTGTTGTGCTTCTACACCTTCGAGTCGATCCGCTGTTATTCGGCGTTGGGGCGCTCACGCGCGCCCACGTAGTAGTCCCGTGCCCAGCGCTTCTGCACTGGCTTTCCCTCGCGCTCCCAGCCCAGCATGTCGCCCAGAAGCGCGACCCAGTCCACTGGCTGCTCGCCGGCCGCGGCGAGGCGCACAGCCTGGCGCAGACGGAAGGGGAGCTGGTCGCGGTCGCTGTCGAGCAGTGTCTGGAAGCGCCGGTCGCGGCTGTTGGCGCGCTCGTCGTCGCCACGTATGCGCCGCAAGGTGGTGCCGAGGCTTCCCGCACCTGCCCGGTGCGGTGCCAGAGGGAACAGCGTCGCCACCAGGAAGTAGTCCTCCTGCCGCTGCTCCGGCACCTCGTACGGCAGCGCCTGGAAGAAAACGCGGTGGACATCGCGGGCCTCGCCGAGCGTGCGCCCGGCGTTGCGACGTAGCCGGGCGCGTCCCCCGGCGTCAAGCCGCTCGAGGCTTGTCACGAACTCGATCAACGGGCGCTCCCACGGGCGGTGCTGGTTACTCATGGAGCCACTCCTTTTGCTTGTTGCTCAGCTGCGCCGCGCAGTGAGCCTGAGCCTCCACCTGTGCTCGTAGCGCATCGGCGCGCTCACCGACCTGCCCGGACGCCTCGTCGAACACCCGCCGCCCTGTACGCACCAGCGTGTCGGCCCAGCCACGCAGTGCGTCGTCGCGCGCCTCCGGCACGGCCATCGCAAATGTCAGCGCGCGGAAAGCCGGCGCCATACGCTCCCAGTAGGTCGCCAGCATTCGCGCACGCAGCATCTTGTACCGCACCACCTTCTGGTTTATCCGCTCTCCCAAACGGCGCTTCGGCCGGAAGTGCCGGTCGAAGACAAAGCCCATCTCGCGCTCGGCCTCGCCTGACCAGCGCAGGGCATCTTCGACATATGTCGCGCCTACAGGATCGGCGAGCAGAGCGGGCGGAGCTTCGAGTGCCTCATCGAGCCACTCGAAAAACTTAGCCTTGCCATCGGTACGGATGCTAATGCAGCGTACCTGCACCGCTTGGCTTGGATCGAACACATCGCGGTCGACCAGCATGCCGAGTTGTCGTACCACGCGCGGCCGCAGTTGCTCCTCTCGCTCGGCGAGCAGCAGCCCGCCGTACTCGCGCCAGAGCGCCTTTCCCTCCTGCGGCCGCACAGGCACACGTCCCTCCACCTTGTTTTTGCCACCCGGTTCGCGAAATGCTGCGAAGGGGTCATCCCAGACTCCCACCCCCTCGTTCAACCAGTGCCCCATCTCGAACAACATCTCGCTGACCGCGACGCTCGTCGCTGCGTCGCACTGCGTGCAGCGGCCAGCTGCGGCCTTGGGGTAGAGCCGCATCCGGCGCGCCGGGAAAGTCAGGCTCTCGATGTAGCCCACCGCACTCACCTGCCGGCCGCGCGCGACAGCCTCGGAGCCATTCCAACCAGCAATATCCGCGCGTCCTCGGTCAGCTGCTGCGGGAAGGTAGTCCGCAGCCACGAGCGAGAGGGTGAGCCCCTCGAACAGCGATCTTCCCACCGGCAGGACATAGATCGGCGGGACACCGTTGATCGATGGACGAATGCCTGGGCCGCCTGACGATGCAAAGGCTGCGATGGTCAGGAGGCCACGCGCGCAGCACGCCGGACAGACCTGATGGCCTTCGTCGGTTACGTGGTGGAAGTGGGTGCGATTTGTGGCTCCCGGCACCTCGTTGAACAAGGCTGACACCGCCTTTGGATCGCCCCAGTCGTTCTTCCGCCCTCGCTCCGGCTTGCGCCAGCCGTCCAGCGGCACATCGCCCGTTTGGAGAAACGGCGTCGTCGGGTGGAACAGGTCGAAGCGGCCGGCATGCTGCGCGGCGAACGCGTCGAGCAGCCCGTTGTCAAACTGTCCCGTTGCCAGAATGCCCTCCAGGGCGTCCAGGTCTGTCGGTTGGTAGATCGCCTGCAGAATGGCGGCGAGCAGCCGGTGGACGCCGGCCACCACCAGTGGCGAGGGGTCGTGGAGCGCGCGCAGCTCGTGCGCCCGTGCCAGGCAGGCGTGGATGCTCAGCTCGCACACCTCGCCATCGGCCGTGACCACACGGATCCAGGGCGCGTGCCAAAGGTTGAAGCTGAATGGTGGGTCGGTCACGTCTCCTCCTTATCGATCACAAGTCCGAGCTCCGGGTCAAGCCGCATGCGCCGGCCGTCGATAGACGCCGTATGGTTGCGGTCCAGCAGCAGCGGGTGAACCGAGCGCAGCAGCAACGGTAGATCGCCCCAGGGCCAGCGCAGCTCTCGGGCGCGCCCCTCGTCGCGAAAGGCCGCGATGATCCGGGGGTCGCTGATCGGCACGCTCCTGGCGAGCAGGTCCTTCTGGCTGGTGGCCGAGGGGCTATCGAGCGGCGGCGGCACGTCCGGGTCGAGCCTACGAGTCCCGTACACGTCGAGCGCAAGTGCGCCATCTACGCGGTACACCGGCACCACCGTGACTCGGTCGCCGAGGCGCGTCTTCGCGGCCTGCCAGCGCGCCAGCTGCCCTTCCTCATCCTCGATAAAGTCGAGGGATGCGGCCTCGGTGATCGCTCCTCTGCTGGTGGCGTCCGGAATGAGTTGGCGTCGGGCTTGGGCACTCTGCTCGTGCATCGACCGCTCGTAACGCTCCCAGGCGCGGGCCATCGTTTCGCTGTAGACTGCGCCAATCGGGATGCGCGCCTCGGGCGTGTAGACAGCCTCGATCAGCGGGCGGTAATCGCGTGGAAGTACGACTTCGTGCGTGTCGTCCACCGTCCCTTCGCGCAGCACGGCCCAACTGCGCCACAGCACGTAGGGTTCGTAGATGCGCTCCCAGGGCTTCCAGGCGGGTAGGCCGCTTTCGCCCAGCGGGACGACGACCTCCAGTATCGGGGTGGTGTGCCGCTGGGGACGGCTTCGGATGTGACGGTGCAGGCGACCCGCGCGCTGGAGCAGCAGGTCCACCGGCGCGAAGTCGCTCACCATCACATCCACGTCGTAGTCCAGGCTCTGTTCGAGTACCTGGGTGCCCACGATGATCATTGGCTGCTCCAGGGTGCGGGCAGTCTTAGGGCCGACGAACGCGTCGATCGTGCTTTCGCGCCGCTGCCGCTCCTCAAGCGGGAAGCGCGCGTGGAGCAGCACGCGGTGTTCAGCGGGAAGCATCGCCAGGAGCTCGTTATAGATCGCCTGGGCCTCGTCCACCCGGTTGCAGATGCGTGCTACGGCGCCGCCCTCGGCCACGAGCTCGAACAGACGCTGCGCCTCAACCGCAGGGTCTTGCTGGCGGCGCATACGGAGCTGGAAGCGCTGCTCGGGCCGGAACGCACCAGGCGTAAGACGGCGGCCGCTATCAGCGCGGTAGAGCGAAAGCGCCGGGTACGGGAGCTCGGCGGATATGTCCGACGCCACGTCGTCGTGTCCCAGCCCGCGGCGGTAGCTTGCCACGAGCGCGCGGTGCCGGCTTGCGGGGAGCGTGGCGGACAGCAGCACCACCGATACGCCCAGGCTGGCGAGCCAGGCGAGCGTGTGGTCGATGATCGTGCTCATGTAGGTGTCGTAGGCGTGGACCTCATCGATCACCACCACTTTTTCGGCCAGGGCGAAGAGCCGCAGCGCGTAGTGGCGCACGTTGAGGCCGCCGAGCTCGATCTGGTCCACAGTGCCGACGCCGAAGGGCGCCAGCATCGCCTTCTTCGATCCGGCGAACCACTGGAGCGCCGCAGCCGCACTCGCGGCGGCCGGGTCGGCCTCGTCGCTGTCGCCGGCTAGTGCGGCGCGGCGGAGGTCCTCCTGCACCAGCAGTTCCTGGCTGTGGGTCAGCCGGACGGCCGCGCCGTACAGGTTGAAATAGAAGCGTGACAGGCGTGAGAACATCTGGTTGCCTGTGGCCATCGTGGGCAACGCGAAGAAGAGCTCATCCTGACCGCCGCTATCCGCCAAGCGCTGGGAAAGAGCAAGGGCTGTCTCCGTCTTCCCCTCGCCGGTAGGCGCCTCGATCACGGCCAGCAGCGGCCCGGCAAGATCATCATCGCTCACCATATCTACCGCGCGTTGCAGCGGATGAGGCGTGACGATCTCGGGGAAAAGTGCGCTGAATCCGTGATACTGGCGTATCTGCCGCGTAAGGAGAAGGCCTGCTTGTTCGATCGCGTCTGCCGCGCGTGTGCGGCTCAGCTCTAGGTATGTTGTCAAACGCACGCCAGCGCTTGCAGGAAAGTACTCGCTGTTTGAGCCGAGCCAATCACTTAGGATGATAAACCCCGTCAGCGCAACTGTGGCCGGGCGCAGGCTGCGCGGCTCACCGATCGCAGCAAGAGAGCCGGCGCCAGGGAGCAAGGTCTTCAGCAGAGTGTAGCTCTCGTGACGCCAGGTAGCCCAGGGCACAGAGCCACGCTCAGAGCGTGCAAGGCGTGCGCCGATCTCCTGGAGCCTCCCTTGCGTAAAACGCCCATGGTGACCGCCCATCGCATCACGGAGCGCCCACATGAGATTTCGGGCCGCGCCCGGTTCCCGCTGCCGTAGGTTGTCGTGCAACCACACGGCACTGATCTCCGCGTGGTAGATCGGCTGTGTCGAGTCAGGGCCAAAGACGATGCCTAGCTCACTGGCGAGACGATCGCGCTGCTGTCGGGCTGCCTCCTGCTTTGCCTGCCCCTGGAACGCCGCAGAGATCTTACCGAGGTCGTGGGTTGCGATCAGAAAGGGCAGCCATGCGACGAGCGCGTCGGGGTCGCAGCCATCCCAGGCATGCAGTAGCGCGTGGCGCAGGCGAGGCGCGCCATCGCGCAGCAACGCCTCCGCCACGAACGCCACGTCGAGCATGTGATAGATCGCCGGGTGGTACGCCGCCGTGGGGTCACCACGCTTGGGAGTCTTTCCCCAAAACACACGCAGCTCGTTAGTCTCCATGCACTCCCTCCGCCTGGCTGCTGGTGATGCTGTATGCCTGCGCCATCTCCCGGATCTCCTGCTTGACCTCGGCGCGCAGGCTTTCGGGCGACAGCACAGTCACCGCGGAGCCCCACTGGCGTATCCACGGCTTAAACTCCATCGTGCTGCCGATGTGGACGGTGAAGAGGCAGGAGCCATCGGGAAGGTCTTCAATGCGCTGGCTGGGATGCCATACGCTCTCCTTCACCCTCCGGACCACCGATGGGACGAAGCGCAGGGTCACTTCCGTCGCGCTGTCATCACGCCAGATGACCCCCCATGCTTGGGCGAGGAGCCCTTGTGCATCAAACTGATCTGGGACAATAAAGCGCTCATCAGTCAGTGTTGCCTCCACAATGCGCTCAACCTTGAACGTCCGCAACGCTCCCCGTAGCTCGTCGAACCCAATGACGTAGCACGCGTACCCAATGCCTGAGGGCTCGATGAAGTAGGGTGCGAACAGCCGCGTCGTCAACTCGTTCTTGTTGTACGCCCAGTAGCGTACGTTTACCTTCCGGCCCTCACCCCATCCCTGCGTCAGCGTCTCCAGCACCGCAACGTACTCGCGCCGGACCCGGCGTTCGCGTACTGCGGCCGCAGCATTAGCGACGTGCCTTGCTATCAGGGGGGCTTTGATATCCAGCGCGTCGGCGAGCTTCTCGAGCGCGCGCACGACGTGCGGGTTGTGTTCATCGCTGTGGCGTGAGAGGAGCCGCGCGGCGAGGTACAGCGCGAGCGCCTCGTGGCTGCTGAGCTTTACCGCGTGCAGTGAGCGCCGGTGATCAATGAGGTAGCGCCTACCCTGCTTGATAAGCCCCGTTCCTCTACCCTCGAGTAAGCCGAGATCGCGACGGATTGTGTCTGAGTCGACGCCAAACGCAGCCGCGAGCTCGCTCGTTGTCATTCCCTCAACACTACGTGCGAGCCTGCGCTCAATGTCGTCCAGTCGTTCATACCGGCTATCAGAACGAGTCATTTCTACCTCCACGACACTCTTAAGGCAGGCTACCACACGACAACCGCAAATCCTGCGGTTTTTTCGTGGCGCTGCCAGGAATATGCGAGAAAGACCGTACCGTGTCCGAGCATTCCTGCTCATACAACCGTTCCAATAAGTGTCTGTGATACGCCAGCGGAGGCACCTCTCGAGGACATGACAGCTGGCAAGCATTCGTCAATCACGCACAGAACTATGTGTATGCTCTTGATCTCGCCAACCGATGCGGGTGCTGCTATGATGATTCTTGCCCTGGATAGGGCCGAAAGCTCCGCGCTTATGCTCGACCGTGAGGTGGTGAGTCGAAGCTAGGCATCCACACAAGGGCAGTTCTTATGAGCAACGACCAATCATCGTTGGAAGTGCAGATCGCCACGCTGGAGGCAACGCTCAGGATGCCTGGTCTGCCCGACGCCCTCCGCGTCGTCGCCGTCGAGCATCTGCGGGCGCTCCACGCGCAGCGCAGCACGCAACCGCCCACCACAGGTACCGTCGAGGTTTCTGACGATGCCATCGTCTATGGCCCGGTCGTCGGCGTGAACAACGGAACGATCCAAACCTTCTTTGGTACGAAGCCGCCTCAGGATGCCAAAGAGCTCCTTGATAACTACCTCGAGTCGCTCGTCGCGACGCATGACGCGCTCCGCATGGGACGCCTGCTGGGCCGCCAGCAGATGGGCAGCGAGCGGCGTACCGCGCCCGATCTCTCGCTCTGCGCGGTGTACACCTCGCTCAGCACCGATGCTCGTGCGCGCGGCGACGATTTTGCACTGACGGTCGCTGAACTGCGTGAGGTGCTGCAGCAGGGGAACCCGGCTGATCACCTGCCAGACGCGCTGCGTCTCCTGCTGCTGCGTGCACAGGCACTCTCCTTGGGCTCTACTTCGGCGAGTGGAAGGGCTCAGAGGTAAAACAGGCTATAGGCACACCTATTGAGCCGCACGCCGTCGACGTCGGCATGTTCGGGCGCATGACCACCTCCAGCCCCTTCAAGGACATCGATGCGGCGGTGCAGGTGGCCCACGCCCTCTCGACGCACAAGGTCGAGCAGGAGTTCGACTACTTCACCGCTATGGAAGACAAGCCAAAACCAGGTGCCGTAGGAGCTAGCTTCATTGGCGATGTCGCCTTCAACTCGGCCACCTACTACAAGTACATCAACATCCACTGGGAGGAGCTGGTTAAGAACCTCGGCGACCACCGGGATGTCGCGGCCAGCGCGGTCGAGGCACTGCTGCGAGGCCATGACGGCCATCCCCAGCGGGAAGCAGAACACCTTCGCTGCCCACAACCTGCCTGACTTTGCGCTGGTGGAGGTGCTGAAGAAGAACACACCCATCAGCTAGTATCCTCTCCATAATCGCTGGAGCGGCGGCTGACAGCTGGGCCAAGGTCTGGTAGACTATCTCACTATGCAGCTCCCCGAGATCAACCTCGACGCCATCTCTGACCTCGCAACCCGTGAGGTCGTTCGGCAGTTGCTCAACGTCATCGAGGCGCAAGCTGCAGAAATTTCCACCCTGCGAGCGGAGAATCAGCACCTCCGAGATGAGAACGCCCGGCTCAAGGGTGGCTCAGGGAAGCCGAAGGTCAAGCCGTCGGTGCCGCCGACCGACCACTCCTCGGAGGCCGAGCGCCACACTCGCACTCCCCGCGGCAAGCGCAAGAAGAACCAAACCCTCACCGTCACCCGCGAGGAACGTCGCGTGGTCGACCCCGCGCTCTTGTCCCCGGACGCCCGCTTCAACGGCACGCGCGAGACCATCGCCCAAAACCTCATCTTCCAGGTCGAAGTCATCCGCTTCTTCCGTGAGGAGTGGTTCGTTCCCTCAACCAATACGACCATCCTCGCACCTCTGCCGCCCGGATACCGCGGCGGCTTTTCTCCCAGCATCCAGACCCTCATCCCGGCGCTGGGCCACGACACCTCCAATGTCAGCCAGCCGGCCTTGCTGCACTTCCTGCGCACGATGGGCGTTTCGGTCGGCGCGGGAACCGTCGCGCGACTGCTCGCAGACAGCACGGGTCACTGGGCCGAAGAAGCAGACGCTATCCATCAGGCCGGGCTTGCCAGTGGGCCGTGGGTGGCTACTGACCAGACCGCGACCCGTGTCGACGGGCAGAACGAAGTCTTTCACGTCGTCGGCAACGTGCTGTTCACCAGCTACCACACCCGGCCCGGCGGCACACGCCAGGATGTGCTGGCCGCGCTCTGGGGCCAGGAGCTTTCCTTCCGCCTGAATGACGAGGCTGTTGCCTGGCTCGAAGCAACGAGTTTGCCGGCCCCACTCCGCAGACGCCTGCTTGCGGCCTTGCCGTGGGAGCGCGACCTGACGCGGGCCGAGCTTACTGAGCGACTGCACACGGCCGGCATCAGGCTTGGCCGCCAGCAGCTCCAGCAACTCGGCGATGCCCTCGCCGTGGCGGCCTACCACGCCCAGACGAGCGTGTCGATTGTGGGATGCGACGGTGTATGACCACCTGAGGGGGCACGGGCTGTGCTGGGTGCATGACTGGCGCCATTACGCGAAACTGCGGCCGGTTGTGGCCAGCCACCTGCGCGCACTCCAGGAGTATCGCACGGAGTATTGGGAGGTGTACCGAGCGCTGCTGCGATATCGGAGTTCCCCAAGTGAGGATGAGCGCGTGCGCTTGTCGGAGGCATTTGACCGGCTCTCGCGGCGCGAGACGGGCTACGACGGGCTGGACGAGCGAATACAGAAAACCGCCGACAAGCGCGAGCAGTTGTTGGCCGTGCTCTCCCTTCCAGACATACCGCTGCACAACAACGACATGGAACTTGCCGCCCGACGGCGGGTGCGTAAACGAGATGTAAGCTTCGGGCCGCAGTCGCGGGCAGGCGCGCGTGCCTGGGACACGTTTCAGACCATCGCAGCCACGGCTGCGAAGCCTGGCGTGGGGTTATTCCACTACCTGCGCGACCGACTGGTCAGCCCCGAGACCACGCCCTCACTTACCGAGCGCATTGCTGAGCGCTCCCACCTCACCCCTCAGCCCGCTGGCTGAGGCCAGCGATTATGTAGAAGATACGTGACGATGTCTGTTTCCCAAGAAGGAGACAACAACACACAGCAGAATATTGGTCAGATGGGTGGAGGAACGGCAATTGGCAGCATAAAGAAACCGCAGGAGAAGCCAATGTCCGATCAATCCCCCTCTAATACGAATGAAGAACCCTCTTCCGGCAGTAAATTCACATCAAAACAACAAGGGGATAACAATACTGGACAAACAGTTGGCTCGGCTAATAACAGCACCGTAATGCGCGATACGATGCGTGCGACGGCAGCAAAAGGAGCGAGTGTGGAGACCTCCGAGATTGTCTACACAACCCGGCTTGACGGCATGGATTGGGCTGCGCTCAAGGCGACCTTACAGGCCGACGCATTCTACGACGGCCGGAGCCCGGAGCAGTACGAGCGGTCATTTCGTCAGAGCCATTTGGTCTGCTTGGCCTTGGCGGACCAGCAAATCATCGGCACGGCCCGCGTGCTTTCGGATGGCGTCTGCAGCGCCTATATCGTTGATGTCTGGACACACTCGGCCTACCGCCATCGCGGGATCGGGAGTGCGATAATGCGTCTCCTGCTGGAACAGCTGCCTGGGCAGCACGTCTACCTCTTCACGGACGACGCCATGCGCTTCTACGAGCAGCTCGGGTTCCGCCCGCAACCGACGGGCATGAGCCTGGTTGTTGGCCGTTGGTTGGACTCGGGGACGTAGCCGTCGAAAGAACCTACCAGGAGCGAGGCGATGGACGAGCAGCGCACCGCCAATTCGTCGATCGATGACTATATCGCGAGCTTCCGCTACCAAACCATCGCCGCCACTGCCGCCAAAACTCGGTGTGCGGCTGTATCACTATCTTCGTGACCGCCTGCGGAACCCCGAGAGCACACCCTCGCTGGCCGAGCTCGTTCGACAGCGATCTCACACTGCTCTCCCCGCTTTGCCCTAACCCAGCAGGTTTGGAGAGGATACATCAGCTACGCCAACGCCTTTCTCAGGCCGGTGCGCGCGCGCGAGGATTTGTCGCTCATGGATGCGTCCATCCAGGCGTTCGCCCACTACGCAGCCCCGCTGCCCGCGCGCTTCAATCTGCCTGTCCAACGCGCCGTCTTCCACACGCAGACCGAGCCCAAGCTCGGCGACGAGTGCGCGACCCTTACCCGGCTCGTCGAGTGGGTGGCGGCGCGGCTCCCGGAGGCCAAGGCATGAACACCCTGCTGCTGCGGCTCGAAGGCCTGCTGCAATCCTGGGGGCTGCGAGCCCGGTGGGAGGAACGCGATACCGCCTTCGAGCCCACCAAATCGGGCGTGGTCGGCCTGCTGGGCTGTGCGCTCGGCCTACGCCGTGACGATGACCGGCTGCGGTAGCTCTCCGAGTCGCTGTGGATGGGCGTGCGTGTGGATCGCCCGGGGGCGCTGCTGGTGGACTACCACACCGCTGGCGGCGACTACCTCCGCGCCGGGCAGGAGGTCAGGGGCACGCGCTACGCCGATGAGCCCTACGTCGGCGGCGTGCTTTCTACGGCTGCACCGAACAAGGACGGCCGCTACCGCGTCAAGATCACCGAGCAGTCGAAAACCCCCGAGACCGACGTCTCGCGGCACGCCTACCTGATGGACGCCTCGTTCCTTGTTGCGATGCAGGCCGGTGACCCGGCGCTGATCGGCGAGCTGGCGGCGGCGGTGCAGAGTCCCGTCTGGCCCGTCTTCCTAGGCCGCAAGGCGTGCGTGCCGACCGCGCCCGTGTTCGCCGGCACCGGCGACTACGCCCACCTGCGCGCGGCGCTTGTTGATGCGCCACTGCCCCATACCGCGGCCCCGCCTCTGCGGATGGTGATCGAGAGTGACATCGGGGGCGGCGTGCTGCGTAACGACAACGTCGGCGTGCCGGCCCGCCGGATCTTCTGGCTGCGTGCGGTGGCCGAGGAGTACTGGAGTCCGCCCGCAAGCGACGGCATGATCAACACGATGGAGGGCTAACTTTGCACTACCTCTCACGCCTCCTGATCGATCTGCGGCGGCACGATGTGCAGGCCGATATTGCTGACTGCCACTGGCTACACACCCGCCTCATGGCGGCGTTGCCTGCCGTATCCAGCCCGTCCAACGCGCGCGAGGAGTTCGGCATGCTGTTCCGCGTCGAACCTTTCGGCGACGCGCCCCTCGCGCGGGTGCTCGTGCAGTCGAACCGCCCGCCCGACTGGACAACGCTCCCGGCAGGCTACCTCGGTCCTGTGCCGGACGCGCGGCAACCCCGCGGCGCGCATGCTCGATGACGAGTATGGGCGCATTGTCGCAGGCATGCAGCTTCGTTTCCGCCTGCGCGCCAACCCTACCAGGCGCATTAGCGACCGGAGCGAGCGGGCGGAGGACGCCCACATGCGGGGCAAGCGGGTGGAGCTGCGCCGCGAGGACGACCAGCTGGCCTGGCTCGAACGCAAGGCAGGGCGGCTTTCGCCTGATGCACGTTGCGTTTGGGGGCGACAGCGCGATCCCCAGCGTGCGCGTGGGCGCTCGGCCGAAGCAGCGCGGGTGGCAAGGCGATCGCGCGCTGCACTTCGGCGTGGCGCTGTTCGACGGGCTGCTCACTGTGACCGACGCAGCAGCCTTTGTGAAAACCCTCGAGACCGGTATCGGGAGTGGCAAGGCGTTCGGCTTTGGGCTGCTCTCGGTCGGGCAGCTGTCCCCACGGGCGTGGGGGTGAACCGATGGTTGTGGACGGCTCGGGCACGGCCATCGCGCTGTCCCCACGGGCGTGGGGGTGAACCGTTGCCGTTCGGCGTGCGCTTGTGGAACGCTTGGCTGTCCCCACGGGCGTGGGGGTGAACCGATTGCGATGCGTTCAACTTCTGTTTCCTGCTGGCTGTCCCCACGGGCGTGGGGGTGAACCGGTCCAGATACCGCTGGAGATGCCGGTCGAGTTGCTGTCCCCACGGGCGTGGGGGTGAACCGGCTTTGTACCAGCCGTCCGACTTGACGGTGACGCTGTCCCCACGGGCGTGGGGGTGAACCGGCGCACGATGACCACACTGCCCAGGCTATCTGGCTGTCCCCACGGGCGTGGGGGTGAACCGTAGCCGACCGGCTGGCCGGCCAGCAGCACCCGGCTGTCCCCACGGGCGTGGGGGTGAACCGACGATGGGCGCGAACGCGGGACGGCCGGGCAGCTGTCCCCACGAGCGTGGGGGTGAACCGTGCTGACAGCGGCGAAAACGCGCCAGATGCGCGCTGTCCCCACGGGCGTGGGGGTGAACCGTCGCCGGGCGTGTCGGGCTGATTCGGGCGAGGGCTGTCCCCACGGGCGTGGGGTGAACCGGCCGCAACTTCTTCTGGACCGCCTACCAGTACGCTGTCCCCACGGGCGTGGGGGTGAACCCAGGCCGGTCATCGAGTCGATGAGGCCCTCGGCGCTGTCCCCACGGGCGTGGGGGTGAACCGTCCGCCGCGCCGCAGTGGGGGCAGGGCTCGCTGTCCCCACGGGCGTGGGGGTGAACCGAACGCGCGCACCTGCTACCAGTGCCTAGCGCGGCTGTCCCCACGGGCGTGGGGGTGAACCGGCAAACGGCGTCTCGGCGGCGCGCTGCCGCACGCTGTCCCCACGGGCGTGGGGGTGAACCGTTCCCGATGCTGACTCTCTCCCCCTCGACCCTGCTGTCCCCACGGGCGTGGGGGTGAACCGCGCATTGCCGACGCGATCCGGATGGGCGCGACGCTGTCCCCACGGGCGTGGGGGTGAACCGGTCCCTGGCTCGGGGCGCGTGGTAGGGTCCGGGCTGTCCCCACGGGCGTGGGGGTGAACCGATGTACCGGGACGATAGCGCGTCCCGGACCAGGCTGTCCCCACGGGCGTGGGGGTGAACCGACACCTGGGCGACCCAGTCCAAGGTATCCCGTGCTGTCCCCACGGGCGTGGGGGTGAACCGGTATCCCGTGGAAGGGAACCCTGTAGCCTTGCGCTGCCCCCTGTAAATTCCAGCAAGTGGCTCTTGGCCGGGTTTGGTGAAAACGACCCGGCGGGCCTATACTGACCTCCGTCGTAACCCTCCGCGACGAGGTCGGCCATGGATCTGCTGCCCTATCTCCTTCCACTCGGGACCAGCTTTCGTGTCGCGGGTCTCGTCATCGATGCGGATGCTCAGGAGGTGCTTGTCGAACTGGACGCCATCGCAGCCAGCTGCCCCTGCCCCTCCTGTCAACAACGCGCCGAGCGCATTCACAGCCACTACTGGCGCAGCGTCGTCGATCTTCCCTGGGCGACATTGCTCGTGCACCTGCATCTCCACGTCCGCAAGTTCTTCTGCGACAACCCGGCATGCCCGCGCAAGATCTTCACCGAGCGCTTGCCGAACGTTGTCGCTCCGTCGGCCAAGCGGACTCTCCGGCTGGCGCAGCAGCAACAGCAGCTTGGCCTCGCGCTGGGCGGCAACCCAAGTGCTCGTGTGAGCGCAGCACTGGATCGCGGCGCCAGCCGCAACACGTTTCTCCGCCTCGTTCGTCGCCTCCGACTGCCCGAACCGCAAGCCCCTGAAGTCATCGGGATCGACGACTGGGCCTGGAAGAAAGGCCAGCACTACGGCACCATCATCGTGGATCTGGAGCGACACTGCCCGATCGCGCTCCTCAACGATCGCGAGGCTGAGACGGTCGCTGCCTGGCTCAAGGAACATCCAACCGTCTGCATCATCGCCCGTGATCGCGCTGGAGCGTATGCCGAAGGGGCTACAACCGGTGCGCCGCATGCCGTTCAGGTTACCGACAGGTTCCACCTCTTGCAGAACCTCGCCGACACACTCCTCCCCGTCTTTGAGGCCCACGCCAAGCTGCTCCGTGAAGCAACAGGCGAAGTCGCCTCTGATGGTCAGTCGCCGCCGGCGGTACAACGGGCTGTACCAGCACGCATTGAGGACGCGGCACGGGCTCTCCCGCCGCAGCGGCAGTCGCCCAAGCACTAGGCGCAGTCGGCACAGCGGCGTGCAGCGCGGCTGGAACGCTTTGAGCGGGTGCGCGAGCTGCACGACAAGGGCTGGTCACTCCGAGCGATCGGCCGAGAGCTGGGCCTGAACCGCGGCACGGTCCGGAGATTTCTTCGTGCGCCGGACTTCCCCGAACGCCAGCCGCGCGTGCTTCGCCAGGCGGGAGTGCTCGAGCCCTTTATCCCCTACCTGGTTGAGCGCTGGAATGCCGGCTGCCGGAACGGGACCACGCTCTGGACGGAGCTCGGTGAGCACGGCTACACCGGAAAACGAGGGACGGTGTTGACCTTTGTGACGCGGTTGCGGCGAGCACTTGGCATCCCATCGGGGAAGCGCACGATCCTCGATGGGAAAGTGGCGGTGCCTGAGCCGCGGCCGCTGACGCCGCGAAATGCAGTCTGGCAGGTGCTACAGCGACCAGAGAAGCAGGACGAGGAGACCGAAGAGCGAATCAAAAAGCTGCGCCAGGCTCACCTGGAGCTCGACGAAGCCATCACGCTTACCGAAGGCTTCGCAACGCTCATCCGAGCGCGCGACCCTGCATCACTCGACGGCTGGCTTGAGCAGGCCGCGGCGAGCACCCTCAAGCCGTTTCAGAGCTTCGCAGCCAGCCTTCGGCGTGATTACGCGGCAGTACGCGCCGGGGTCGAACAGCAGTGGAGCACGGGCCCGGTCGAGGGCGAAATCAACAAGCTGAAGATGGTCAAGCGGGCGATGTTTGGCTGCGCCGGCTTCCCGCTCCTCCAGCGCCGAATACTCCTGGCCGGCTGAGCTTCACCAAACCCGGCCAAGAGCCTCGCGTACTCCTCACCGGCTGAGCTTCACCAAAAGTGGCCATGAGCCTATCCCTGGCTGGAAGTGGGACTCGAGCTACGACGAGTTCCTGGTGCTCGCGCGGACGCTGCGCGGGGTGGCGTTTTCGCCCAGCGCTGGCGTGTGAGCGCGGGTCTCTACGCAGGCTATGGTGAGAGGAGACCGGAGATGGCCACACTCACACGTGAACGAGCGCGTGCCACGCCTGCGCCATCGTTCACCGACTACTATGTCGGCACCCTGATCCGACCGCGGCGGACGTTCGCGGCGCTGATGCAGGATACTCGCCGCCTGCGCTTCGGCTCGACAGCGCTTGCGGTCAACGCCGCGCTCTGCACCGTGGTGTACGTGTTTCTGGCGCGCGCCGGTGGCGCGCCCTCATCTTTCACGCCGTGGCTGGCCATCCCCGCCGAGGTGTACTACCGCTACAACCAGTTCTTCCTCGCTCCGAGCATGGCCATGTGCTGGATCCTGGCCGCCGGCGTGGACCAGCTGCTGAGTCATTTGTTCGGCGGTCTGGGAAGCCGCGAGGATCTCCTCGGCGTGTTTGGCTTCGGCCTTGGCGTCGCCTCACTCGCTGCACTCGTCCACGACCTGCCGGATAGCTTTCTCGGCGCGATCGGCGTGCTCGACCTGCGCTGGTACGAGACGGCGCTGAACTCGCCGACGATCTGGCGAACGGTGCTGTGGATCTGCTACGGGCCTGCGCTCATCTGGGCGCCGACCTTGTGCACCATCGGGGTCGCTGTGGTGCAGCGCATCCGGCGCGGCCCGGCGGTGCTCGTGGGCGTACGGGCGTTTCTCGCCTACTAGGGCAACTTCCTGATCTTCAACCGCTGAGCGTGTTTCGGAAGGCAGCGGCGGTGTGGGCAACGGTGATGAGGTGGCCACACCGCCGCTACCCCGCCCCGTGCCGCCCCGCGCACGATCCGCGCCTGGTCGCGCTATTCCAGCACCTGCCCGATGATCGCCAGGTCGCGTCGCATCTGATCGAGGGCACGGAGCGCTGCGCTATCACGCGGAAGGCGCTCGCGTTGCTGAGCGACCAGCGCAAGGGCAGCTGCTGCTTCCTGCAGCAGTGTACCGAGCGCCGGATCAGGACGATCGCTTGCTGCTTCAGCGTATGAGAGGGTATCTCTGTGTTCGCTTCGGGGAGCCTGCGCTGCGCGTAGCTCCGGTGCTTCGGGTGTAGCGGTTGGTGCAACGACGGGAGTAGGTGAAGCTGGATGATGCTTGCTTGTGACAGGCGGCACGAATGTCGCGCCGGCGCGACATTCGTGCGTTTCATCACGAGCTTCCATCTCGACGGGCCGGTGATGTTCCGCAATGTGTTGCCGGACAGCTTCGACCGTGAGGTGTTCTTGCACCACGCGCTCTGCGAGCGCGTTCGCAGCTGCCATATCCCGTCCGTAGAGGAGGGCGAGCTCCAGCACCTGCTTGATCGCCCGCGGTCGCTGCCGAAGCGCGTCTTTGAGCTCGTCCGGCAGTTTGTGGATGCGCGAACGTGTGCTTACCCAGTCCGACGACTTGCCGAGCATCGCGCCGATCTCGGCCTGGTTCTTGTCGAAGAACATGCGCTCGGCCCAGGCCACGATCTGCGCCTCCTCAACTGGGTCGAGGTCCTGGCGCTGCAGGTTCTCCTGCGCGCCGATCGTCAACATCTGTGCGTCGCTCACCTTGCGCACGACCACCGGGAGCACGCACGGCTCGCCTCGATTGTGGCAGACGAGCCGCCAGGCCGCTCGCCGCCGGTGGCCGTAGACCAGCTGGACCTGCCCCTGCCCGCGCTTTGCGACATCGCCGTGCGGGCGGACGATCAGCACGCCCTGGAAGCCTGCTGATGCCATGCCCTGGGCGAGCTCCGCTATGCTTGTATCGCTGATCGGCTGCCTCGCCTGGTACGGGCTGTCCTCAATGAGCGCGTCGGCGATTTGCTGCACCGGCTCCTGCGGCTGGCGCTCGAGTACGAGTTCGACCGCGGTCGCCGCACCTGCCTGCCCGCGCCGGCTGAGCCACCCCTCATTCTTCTTCGTCATCGCGCGCCCCCAGGAACTGCAGGATCTGCTCGGCGGTGCGGCGGTACTCCTGGGCGATCGGCGACGTCGGCGCAAAGTCGGCGAGCGTCATGCCGTGCGCTGGCGCGTCGGCCGCGGCGACCGCCAGGCGGATCGGCGCGAACTGGAGCGGTACATCCAGGCCGACAACCTGCTGCTCGATCTCAGCGAGCGCCGCCTGTGCATGCGCGGTCCCGGCACGGTAGCGCGTCGGCAGCAAGCCCATGAGCTGGAGCGCCGGGTTGATGCGCTGCGTGAGCCGCTGTTGCAGCGCCCGGACGTGGTCGTAGCCGTCGAGCGCGAGGAAGCTGCACTCGACAGGTACGAGCAGCCAGCGCGCGGCGGTGAGCGCATTCGTCACGGAGAGGTCGATCCCCGGGCGGCAGTCGATCAGAACCAGGTCGTACTCGCCCAGGTGTGGCACGAGCATGTCGAGCAGGACGTACTCCCGCCCTTCCCAGGGGATGGCCTGCTGGATAATGCCTTCCAGGGCGAGCGTGGCTGGCACCAGATCAACACCCCGGAAGCGCGAGGGGCAGCGCACGCCATCGAGCGAGCGGGCACGCTTTGCGAACGCCTCGGTGAGCGACAGCGCAGGCGCATCATCAGGCAGCGCGACGCGGGTGAGCGACGCCTGGGGGTCGGTGTCGATCGCGAGCACGCGCTTGCCCAGGTGCCCGGCAAAGCCCGCAAGGTTGAGGACTGTCGTTGTTTTGCCGACGCCGCCCTTCAGGTTGGCGACGGCGATCACGGATTGGTTGTTCGTCCTGCTGGTCATAACGATGTCACGGCTCCTGTGATTACATGCGGCGATCGTGCAGGGCTCGGCAGAGCCATAGCGATGCCGTCCGCGGTAACACAACCAGGGTTGATGGATCCGGTGGTGCACCGCTCGTGCCGATTCGTGCGAGCAGCAGGTTCAGGCGATCCATGTAGGCGGGGTCGTCTGCGCCGCGCACCTCAACCGCCGCCAGCGCGTGCATCACCGTCGTGTAGTGCCGTCCACCGATTGCGCTCCCGATTCCTTGGAGTGGGATCGATGGGTAGCGCTTCCTCACCGCCCACATCGCGGCCTGCCGGGCCTCGATGATCGGCTGTTTCCGCGAGCGACCCAGGAGTTCCTGGGTCGTGCGACCGAAGACGTTGGCGGTGTGCTCGACGATGGTACGCAGCGGATCCATGTCCAAACCTCGTTTAGTGGGGCTGTGTACGGCGCCGGTAGTCCGGCGCGGTGATGGCGATGATCTGGCCGACAGATGGGTCACACATCCGCGAGTAGATGCGTGGGTCCAGCTCGGAGGGTTTGAGGTTCGTGGTGATGACCGTCGGCAGGCGCAGGTTGTAGCGGTGGTTGAGCAGCTGGTAGAGTTTCTCCCGCGCCCACGATGTCGCGCTCTCGGTGCCGAGATCGTCGAGCACGAGCAGCGGCGCATCACGTACTAGCGTGAAGCGTTCGTCGTAGGACACCGTGCTCTGCGGGCCGTATGTCGTCCGCAAATGGTCGAGCAAGTCGGGCGCGACAACGAACAGCACTGGCTCATCGCGCGCGAGGACCTCGTGGGCAGTCGCCGCCGCGAGGTGCGTCTTGCCGACACCATACGGCCCAAGCAGACTGAGCCAACCGTCGGGATGCTGCGCGTACGCAAGCACACGGGGCACAATGGCGCGCAGACCCGGCACAAACACATTGAAGTTCGCGAAGGTCTTATCGTGGAACGGCGCCAGATTGCTCAGTTCGTAGAGCGCCATGGTCCGTCTGCCGGTGCGCTTGGCCTCCATGCACGTACATGGAGTGAGCACTCCGAACAAGGGGTGTCCCAGGGGTACCGCGTTCGCTAGCCAGCCGGCACCCTGGCAGATAGCGCAGGAGGTGCTGCCTCCGTTCGCCTCCGGTGATTGCCTGTTGGTGTTTGTCTGTGATGCGACAGGAAGGCTCATGCCGTGCCTCCTCGACGCATACGCTGGGCGTGGACGGCCACTTCTCCGTCAGGAGTGCCCGCTTCGAGCAGGTGCGCCAGCTCGCAAAGCTGGGCCAGGCTTGCATCAGGTGGTGCAAGCCTGCGGACCCGCGCCTCAAGCTGAGCCTCCGCACCTGCAAGTGCGGGTGCTGCACTGGACTGCTCAATATGACGCCATGCCTCATACCGATCTTCGGCGCGTCGCGTCAGTGTTGCCCACCGATCGAGCTCCTCGACCGACGGTGGTTGGTTGCCCTGACGCATCTGGGAGACGGCGAAGCCCACTGGCGAGGTGAAGCGCGCGGCAAGACCTGGGTGACCGATGACGTCAACCCACGAGCTGATCAGCTTCTGGGGCACGCTGACAAGTGCCTCACGGTTGCGGATCCCCATTGCCCGCAGGAGGCCAGCACACGCTGGATCGAGCTGCGCCGCCTCAGGCACAGGGACTGGCGTAGGACACGCGAGCGGAGGTAGCGTGTTCGGCACTGCCTTTGGCGGGTAGGCCGCACAGGCCTGGTGGGCAGCGCAGGTCCGGTAGTAGGCTGGCGTAACCCCACGCGGTCGAGCTGTCTGCGCTCGCGCCGCCCGAGCCTGCCAGATGAGGAGGAGATCGGCCCCGACCGATTGCTGGAGCGCGCCTATCTCGAGCCACTCGCCAGGGCTGATAGGCCGCCCCAGGTTCAGGGCGCGGTGCCCAGCGGCAACGGTTGATGTGACATAACGAGAAAGTTCGTCACACTCCTCCCCTCGCACGGCTACCGGTGCATCACAATGCGACGGTGCTACCGTCTGCTCACGGCGAGCCTGAGGCGGTGGAACCTCGCCGCCGTCAACAGGTTCATGGGCGGGGGACTCATGATCGGTTGATTCAGAGATCATCCCAACATCCCATGCGATCAGCGCGTCAGTAGAGGATGTATCACCGTTTACCGCACTCTCGTGCGGTAGATGCGGCGCCTCACACCCGAGGGGTGCTGATCCTGATGCTGATCGAGCAAGTGACTCACGAGGTGATCCGAAAACCCGTTCCAGAGCGCCTTCACTCGATTGGAGCGCAAGTGGCACGATGCCGAGGCGGACGTATCCTTGCATCGTCAACCCAACCGCGATCGTTGTCCCGTCGAGGGTGATCGTGAGTGCTCCAGACGCCGCGCGTGCGAGAAGATCCTCGTTCGGAGCCGGCGGGCTCATTCCGGCGTCGCTCTGGAGCCGGAGCTGCTGGAGGCGCTCCGTCGGCGCGACTTCGACACGCAGGCCGATCGTGTAGACGCCGATATCCGTCAGGGTGAGGAGCGGGCGAGTCAGGTAGCGACTGATGAGCGCCCGTCGATGAGCTGGGCGAGGGTCAAGCCGTCCGAGGTAGGTGTCGAACAGCTGCACTGGCACACGTCGGCCGCGGAGGTGGGCAGGCCGGCCGGCGTCGGCCGCGTCAAGCCGCCAGGCCTGCAGCCGACCAGACCGGTCGCGCCCCCACGTCGGGAGAAGGTGATGCTTGTGCTGTGATTGCCGGTCGACCATCAGCCATCCGGCCTGTTCGAGCTTCACGATTCGGCGCATCACTGCGGCTCGGTCGCTATCACGATCACTGCCCATCCAGGCCACTAGGTCCCGTGCTGCGAGCGGCACGGGACCCTTGGCTACAGTGACAAGGCGAGCGACCGCGGCGTAGACGCCCACGGCCAGCGGGTCGTCGGCAAACGTGATGATGAGCGGGTCAGGAACCAGAACGTAGATACCTTGGGACGGACGTTTAGCTTCACGCTGGCGTGTCTGCTGCGCCATAGGGCGCTGTGCGTGCTCGTGTACCACGAGAGTTATCCTCATGACTTGCGCGCAGGGCATTGCCGCAGGCCATGGAGCGTGGTACACTGGCGTTGCCACACGACCAGTAGACCCCGTCCCAGCCCGCCGCTTGCGCCTCGCGAGCGGCCTCTTCTTTTCCGGCGCAAACAAAAGCCGGAAGGCTGCTGAGCAGCCCTCCGGCGTTATCTGGTCTTGATGGTGATGGGTTCGGTGAGGATCAGTCGTGAGTCAGAGGAAGCACGCGCTCTCGCTGAATACGGACCACCGTCGAGAAGACGGCGTTTGTGATCATCGCCTTGCATTCTGCGAGGCCTCCGGTGCGCGGCTCGTTCGTTGTTCCGGGACTGACGCCACTCTGGTGGCG
>JBDLTZ010000112.1:0-7653 GCA_039805565.1 Chloroflexota bacterium
GGGATTCTCGGCCGCCGAGGGCCTGAGCGGGGACATTGTCCAGGTCAGCCGGGATGCCGAGCTCCTGCTCTACCTGTTTCTGGTGCGCGTGCTTCGGCTTGCCGACCAGGGGTCGCAGGAGCACGCGGTGTAACGTAGGTATGAAGGGAGAAACCTATTGACCACAAGCCTATACATCCCCATCACGACGACGCCGATGGCGGCGCTCCTAGCGGGACATGGTCTGGCCAATTGGGCAGTGCAGCTCGGCCGAGATTTGTCCGGGGAAATGGTTCCGGTGCGGCTTGCGAACGTGGGCCATAGTGTGCTTGTCACCGTCGAGGTCGAGCTACAGTCCCAGACGCCCCGTGTCCAGCGTAGTGCTATGCCCTGGATCCTCACCGCGAAGAATGGCCCGGCGCCCGATAACGTCGACGTGCTCAACTACGAGGTCGAGCGAAATCGCAATGCGGCCTACTATGAGCGCTTGAGGGCGCTTCGCAAGGCCGGCGTCGATCTGCGGAAGCTGCCGCCCGAGGAGCGCGAGACGCTGGACCAGCAGGCGCCACGCTCCGATTGGCCCGTGGCCGCGGTCATCAACCAGATGGGCGCCCTCAGCGCCTACAACAAGGCGATCGAGCGCTGGATGGCCTGCGGTCCTGTGTTCCCGGAGCTCGTGGCGATCATCTGGACGATGACCAGCGGTGCCCCGCGCGCGGTCGAGGAGGCGAGCGCGCAGTGGGAGGCGCTGGCGAAGCGGCGGGGCCTGGACAAGAGCCCGCTTCTGCCTGCGACGCAGGTGGTGAACCCCGAGCAGGGGAAGGGTGCCAACCGGGCCAAGGCCGACGCGCTGACGATCGGCGGCCTGGAGAGCTTCTGGCTGCTGGAGTACTTCAAATACGTCGGCCTGTACCGGGGCGCCCTCCCACGCACTGTGCAGGGCCGCAAGGATCGCAAGACGTACGTGCTGATGCCTGCCCGGGACGGCCTGGAGCAGAACTGGCACACGGAGGCCTTCACCGCCTTCCAGCGGGAGTTCTGGCCCAGCAGCGCGATCAAGATGGACATCATGGCCTCCCTGCGCTACACCGCGCTGCTGGTCAGGGAGCGCGAGGGGGCGAGGCTCAGCAGCAGCCAGCACCGGCGGCGCATCTCCGACTACGTAGAGGGCTTCGCCGTCGCCTCCTACAAGGATCTCGGCAGCGCCGTTGCGGTGATGAATGTCGCCACGCTTGGCCTGCCGGATTGGGTAACCTGGCCGAAGAACACAGAGGAGGCACAGCTGCTGCTCGCCGCGCTCGAGAATCACCAGCGCCTCATCAGCGCTCTTGATGAGGCGAAGGGTGAGGAGGAGCGCTTGCTGCGCGACTACCGCGACTTCCTGACCAGCCGCGACCCGACGCTCCGCGCGTTCTTCGCCTTCACGGCCGGCTATGCCGGCCACGTTATCCGCAAGCTGAGCAAGAGGCAGCGCGTGCGCCGCCTGACGCTCGACAACCTCAAGGTGATTGTGATGGCCAATGAAGGTGCCCGCCCGCTCAAGCTCACACCGATCATCGAAAGCCCTGGCTTCCAGCACATCGCCAGTGCTATTCGCCAGGCCACCGTTCTCCAGCAGTTCTACAAGGCCGAGCGGAACGACAACACCTACGACGTGCGCTATGGCCTAGCCGACGAACTGCTACGCCATGCGCGGGACAGCGGCGAGTTCTTGCGCGCGCTTGGATCATTTCTGACCGACTACAGCAAAGAGAACGCGCGCGTTATGGAGCGGCACAAGAACCGGGGCTACCGCAAGCGCATCCCCATCACCACCGAGGACATCGCCCAGATGACGGTGCTGGTCGACGCCTATGGTGCCCAGACTGTGGCCAGCATGCTGATCGCCTTCGGCTACGCCCGCGACCCGCGCGCCGATGACCCCACCGAGCAGGCGGAGGTAGGCGCCGACGGCGATGTGACGGAACAGGCAGAGGACACGACCGACGCCGATGCGGACGGCCCTTTCTAATTATCAGGAGACTCCCACTATGCCCACCTCGATCTACTCGCTCTCGTTGGCCATCAACGCGACGCTAGACATGCACAACCTCAACAATGAGGGCAGCGAGGGAAACCAACTCCAGACACGCATGGTCGATGTTGTCGGCGCCGATGGTGGCCTCTACAACGTCAATGCCATCAGCGGCGATATGCTGAAGCATATTCAGGCCGAGCACTTCTTCCACCTGGCGCGCGAGCGTAAGCTACCGCTCTGCGGCGGCTGCCGCCTGTTCAACCCGAACCGCATCAATGCCGACCAGGCCTTCCTGGCGCGCTCGAAGGACCAGAAGTGGACGGACGCGCAGACGCTCGATGAGCTGCTGCGCGCCTGTGCGATGGATGATGTGGCCGGTATCTTGATTACCGAGGGTGGGCGCTCCATCCCGCGGAAAAGCGTGGTCGAGTTTGGCTGGGCCGTGGGTATCCCCGATGTCACACGCGAGGGCCACAACCAGAGCTTCTTCCACGTGAAGTATGCGCCCGAGCGGAGCGAGGGCCAGCGCGGCCAGGATGCAACCCGACGCGTACAGCGCGGGGACGCGAGCAGCGAGGAGGGGCGCAGCGGCGGCGCCAACCTCCAGCAGGCGATTTTCCACCGCCCAGCCAACAGCGGCCGATACGCGATCGTCTGCCACGTGGAGTTCGCCCGCATCGGCTACAACGACATCACCCACAGCTACGCGATTTCGCCCGAGGAACGTGTCCGGCGCGGGCAGGCCCTGCTCGAGAGCGTGTTGCATACGTTCGTGCAGCTCAACGGGGCGATGCGCTCGGCGCAGCTCCCTCACTTGGTCACGCTTGAAGGCGCAATGGCCTACTCGACCAAGGTGCTGCCCGCGCCGCTGATCAGCCCCATCGCCCACGACTACGCCGACCAGATGGCATCTATTGGCAAGCTCCTCGGCGGCGGCAGCGGCGTGACGGTCACGCAGTTCTCCTCGCTTGGGGGGATGGCTGAGCTGTTGGGCGTGCTCATCGGAACGTCAGAGCCCTACCGCATGCCGCAGCCGTAGGAGTGATGCTGATGTGGACCGTTGCACAGTATCAGCCAACGGCGCTCTTCTCGCTCAAGCCCGCCACTGCAACGTCGTCGGGCGGGAAGACGCTGATCTGCCCCACCCCATTTGCGCTCAAGATGGCGCTGCTGGACGCTGCGCTACGGACGCGCGGGGAGATGGCAGTGCGCCCGCTCTGGAAGGACATCCGCGACCTTCGGATCCGGCTCCAGCTTCCCGAGCGGCTTTCGGTGATCCACACCTTCACCAAGATCGTCCGGCCGAAGAAGAATGGCCCAAGCGATGATGAGGGAGTGGGTGTTCCGATGCCACTTGGGCGGACTATTGCATACCGGGAGTACGTCTCCTTCGGCGGGCCGATTGGCCTGGCCTTTCAGATGGCGTCCGGCGAGCTGCTCCCGCAGCCCCTCGCTGATCTCTTTGTCCACATTACGTACCTGGGGAAGCGGGGCGGCTTCATGCAGTTGCTCGCCCCGCCCGGGCCGCAGGAGGCTGACGAGAGTCAGGGCTGGGTCGCGCTCACGGCTGATCAACGCAGCTTCATGCTCGGCGGGACGCTTCAAATGCTCGACGACTGTGGGCCGAAGATGACCTTTGAGCAGGCGGACATCTACAGCGGTAAGCGGTTGACGGCCGGGAAAGACCGGATCTTCCGCCACGTTGTCCTGCCCTACCGGCTCGCCCGCAGCAGCCGCGGGTTCAGCCTGTACGAGAGGATCTCATGAGTCTTACTACCCATCATCTCTATTTCCAGGCGACGGCAGCCACTCCGGTGGAGCTGGATGAGCAGGCCGGGTCGCAGGTTCGCGGTGCTCTGGTCGGGGCGCTGTGGGAGCGCTTCTGTACCAACAAGGCGGCACCCTCCTGCGCCTGCTGCCCGCTCCTCACCGCCTGTCCCGTTGCTACACTGGTCGCTCCGATGCGCGAGGCCGGCGAGACTGGAGGCGAGCAGCGCCCGCGGCCTTACGTCGTCCGCCCGCCCGCCGGACAGCGCTACGAACCTGGTGAGCCGCTGGCCTTCGGTTTGGTGCTCGTCGGACCCGCAGCCCAGCTCTTCCCCTACGTCGTCATGGCGGTACACGAGGTTGAGCGACAGGGCATCGGACGCCCGCTTCACGCCAACGCAGGTCGTCGTGGTCGGGTCAGCGTTGATGGGATCATGGCTGTCAATCCCCTCACGGGCGAGGAGTTGGTGCTCTTCCGGCACGGGGAGCGCCAAGTTCGCAGCCCGGGCCTCCCCATCGGCACAGTAGAGGTCACGACACATGCGGCTGCGTTGTCCGCCGATCGCCTCACCCTGCGCTTCAGGACGCCCTTGCGTCTCATTGAACAGGAGCGGCTGGTTAGGGTGTTTGAGCCGCGCCCGTTTGTGCAGCGCCTCGCCTGGCGCCTCGACGAGCTCGGGCGGGCCTACGGCGACGGGCCGCTAGTGCACGACCGCGCAGTGCTCGCCGAGGCTGCCGCCGCGGTTCAGGTCATCGACGACTGCACCCGCTGGGTGGATGTGGTCAGCTACTCGTCACGCACCCGCCAGCGCACTCCGATCGGCGGGCTCGTCGGGAGCGTGACGCTGGCGGGTGACCTCGCGCCACTGCGTGAGCTGCTGGTCTGGGGGAGTCTGGTCCACGTCGGCAAGAACGCGGTGAAGGGCGATGGCTGGTACGAGATCGGGGTGATCGAGCACGCTCACACTGTTCCAGCAGACACGCTCTCTCATCGGGCCTCCCACGTCTGACCACCGGCGTCGCACCTTAACAACTGATCCCATCCCCACGGCTCGCGGAGAGCGCAGGCGGCGACAGGCGCCGCCATCTGTTGCACACCTGGAGGCACACAATGCACCTGATCGTCGACACGATCGGCACCTTCGTCAGCAAGCACCAGGGCCGGCTGCGGGTCGAGAAGGGCAAAGAGCGCCTGGCCGAGGTGCCGATCATGCATCTCGAGCAGGTACTGATCGTCAGCAACGGCGTGGCCCTCAGCAGCGACGTGGTGCGGGCCTGCGCCACCGAAGGCATCCCCATCCACTTCCTAAACGGCCGCGACGGCGAGGACTACGGCACGTTGGTGCACAGCGGTCTCAGCGGCATGGCGCTCACCAAGCGCGCGCAGGTGCGGGCTTACGAGGACGAGCGTGGGCTGGCCCTGGCGCGTGCCTTCGCCGCCGGCAAGATCCAGAGCCAGGCGAACCTGCTGCGCTACATCGGCAAGTACCGCAAGGAGGCCGACCCGGCGCTGCACCAGGAGCTCACGCGTGCCGCGACCGAGGTGCTGGACGCACTGCCACAGGTACAGCGGGCGCAGGGAGTGATCACCGAGGCGAGCCGGGCCGCGCTGATGGGCGCCGAGGGGCAGGCCGCCGCCCGTTACTGGCGCGCGGTGGGGCAGGTGCTCCCGGCCGAGCTCGGCTGGCCCGGGCGGCACACCCAGGGCGCGTCCGACCGCTTCAACCAGGCGTTGAACTACGGCTACGCGGTGCTGCGGTCGCAGGTGCGGCAGGCCCTGCTGCTGGCCGGGCTTGATCCGCATGCGGGGTTCCTACACGCCGACCGCCCCGGAAAGCCGAGCCTATCGCTGGACCTGATCGAGGAGTTCCGGCAGGCGGTGGTGGACCGCACGCTGATTGGCCTGGTGAATCGGGGGTTCGCAGTGGACCAGGACGCCGAGGGGCGTCTGGACGGCCCGACGCGCAAGCGGCTCGCGGAGAAGGTGCTGGAGCGGATGGAGTCCACCGAGCCGTACGAGAGCAAGCGGCAGCCGCTGCGCCACATTCTCCAGCTCCAAGCACGGCACATCGCTACGTTCGTACGAGGCGAGCGGCCGGCGTACGAGCCGTTTGTGATGGGGTGGTAGCGATGCAGTGCCTGCTGATCTACGACATCCCGCACGACGGGGCGCGGCAGAAGGTAGCAGATGCCTGCCTGGACTACGGGTTGGCGCGCATCCAGTATAGCGCCTTCAGTGGGAGCCTGACACGGGCGCAGCAGCGGGCGCTGTACGGAGAGGTGCGGCGGCGGCTGGGCGGGCGAGCGGGCAATGTGCAGCTAATTGCGCTAGAGGAGGCCAGCTGGCACGGGCGGCGGGTGATCGCGCAGGAGGATCACGATGGATGAGGCGCTGTTAGAGGTGACGGACCTGAAGCAGTGGAGCTATTGCCCGCGGGTGGTGTACTACCGCTACTGCCTGCCGGACGTGCGGCCGGTGACGGTGCTGATGCATCAGGGGATCGCCGAGCACAGGGATGAGGAGGCGCGGGAGGAGCGGCGGTCGTTGCGGGCCTACGGGCTGGCGGCGGGCGAGCGGGCCTTCGACGTGCCGCTGCGGTCGGCGATGCTCGGACTGCGGGGACGGCTCGACCTGGCTATTGCAGTGCCGGAGCGTGGGGCGCCGGGCGGGGAGGCGATCGTAGTCGAGTACAAGGACAGCGAGAGCCTCGGGGGGAGCCACTTCAAGCTCCAGCTGGCGGCCTACGCGCTGCTACTGGAGGAGGAGTGGGGGCTACCGGTGCGACACGGGTTTCTCTATAGCATCCCACTGCGACGGGCGGAGGCTGTGGCGATTACTGAGGGGCTACGGCGGAAGGCGCGGGTGAGCATCGGGCAGCTCCGGGATGCCGTGGCGGGGGAGCGGATGCCACCGCCGCCAGCGAGCCGCCGGGTCTGTGTGGCCTGTGAGTTCCGCCGCTTCTGCAATGACGTGGTCTGAGTCGTTATTGAGAGGCTTTGTAGGCATAGCTGTCGCAACTCGATATCACAGGTGTACGAGTAGTCCACATCGACCGGCGAGTGTCGAGGTTTTCGTGAAGCGATATGTGCTCTAGACGCAGAGCGAGGTGGTTCGCAACTTGACGCACATCTCTGGCAGAATACGAGTTGCGAAATCTAAGGCTGTGAGCTACCTTATGTGTAAGACAGTGCCTTGCCAGGAGCCACGCTGCGGGGCGAATGCTGTGTGAGATGATAGTCACTGTAGGTCAGTGGCTCTGTATATGGTGGGGCTTCCCGACGATCGGCTCGTAGAGAGCGCTGAAGGCTCGCCAGCCGCTGCGCGACCACGCGCCGCACGCCGGCTTCCCGACGATCGGCTCGTAGAGAGCGCTGAAGGTCCAGCCGAGCGTGATTGCCAGCATCATCAAGAGCGGCTTCCCGACGATCGGCTCGTAGAGAGCGCTGAAGGTCGCTACAGGAGACGCGCGCAACGCCATCATTCGGCGCGCTTCCCGACGATCGGCTCGTAGAGAGCGCTGAAGGAAGAGCCGCAAGAGCTGGGCGGCGCTCGGCGTGGCCGCTTCCCGACGATCGGCTCGTAGAGAGCGCTGAAGGTCTCAGCCCCTCAGAGCCGGGCGGCGCGCGGGTGAGGCTTCCCGACGATCGGCTCGTAGAGAGCGCTGAAGGTCGCCGGCGGCACGGTGGCGGCGGAGCGTACAAAGCTTCCCGACGATCGGCTCGTAGAGAGCGCTGAAGGACGTCAGCGCCCGAGCCGCCCGAGCCCAGCCCCGGCTTCCCGACGATCGGCTCGTAGAGAGCGCTGAAGGATTTTTCAGGGTATGGTCGGCGCGTTCCAGGAGGGCTTCCCGACGATCGGCTCGTAGAGAGCGCTGAAGGACGGCCTCGAG
>JBDLTZ010000113.1:0-12552 GCA_039805565.1 Chloroflexota bacterium
ACCGCCGTCCAAGCCATCCTGAACAACACGCCCTGCTACCGTGCCGAGCTCGCGAGCCTCCTGACCGAGCGCTTTCAGCTCTTTACAACGCCCTGACCAAACCTATTTCCGACAGCTATACCACCTTGTGGTACCCTCGCTTCGCCATCGTGTCGATGTGGTCACGCACCTGCCGGGCGTAGATCTTGAGACGCTCGGGGCGCTGGCGCTCATCTACTTGCAGAGCATCGTCGAAGGCGCCCACCGGCACCTTGGCGTCGATCACAATACAGCGCTGGTTCGGCAGCCGGACCAGCATGTCGAGCCGCTGCTGTCCCTCGTCACCCGTGACTGTGACCTGCGTGCCGAAGTCGCAGTGAGCCTGCATCCCGGCCAATTCGACCAGCCGCTCCAGCTGGAGTTCACCCCAGCGACCGCGCAGCTGTGGGCGGCCCAGGGCATTGACCAGACGCCCAGTCTCGCTCTGCAGGGCGCTTTGCCCCTGGCGCATCTCCTTCAGCAGCGCATCCAGACTGCCGTAGGCCGTCTGGCGCGCCTCCTCTAGAGCACGCACCTGCTGCTCCTGGCGCACTAGCGTCTCACGCAGCGGCTCGACCAGGCCTGTCAGATCAGTCTTTGCAGCCTGTTGGTGGCGTTGTATCCGTTCCTCCGCAAGACGTAGGAAATGTTCACTGCTTGCCTTGAGCGCGTCACTGCTCAGGCTTGCGAAGGTGTCGCGGAGACGCTGCTCGGCGTCCTGAAGGGCCGCGATCTTCTCCGCGTGCGCAGCCTGTGCAGTCTCAAGCGCCGTCTCCGCTCGTGCCGTGTGTGCACACTGCTCTGCCAAAGCCGCCTGGGCTGCCTCCAGCGATGCGGTGAGAATAACCTGCTCCTGTGCCGCGCGTGTGCGGTGCTCAGCCAGAGACGCCTGTACAGCATCAAGCGCACTTTCGGCCCGCGCCGTGCGCTCGCGTTGCTCCGTGAGCGCAGCTTGTGTCGTCTCAAGCGTACTTTCGGCCCATGTGGTACGCTCGCGCTGCTCCGTGAGCGTAACCTGGGCTGCCTCCAGCGACGCCTCTGCCCGCGTCGTACGCTCGCGCTGCTCCGTGAGCGCAGCTTGTGTCGTCTCAAGCGCACTTTCGGCCCGCGCCGTGCGCTCGCGCTGCTCCGTGAGCGTTGCTTGGGCGCTCTCGAGGGCTATTTCTGCCCGTGTCGCTCGCTCGCGCTGCTCGGTAAGTGGTGCCTGGATTGACTCTGGCACCACCGGAGCTGCCCTGAGGCGACGAACAGTGACAAGCGCAACGAGCGCGGCCGCACCAACTGCGCTTGCCACGGCAATGAGGAGCAAAAGAAACACGTTGTCCATAGAATCATTCCTATTCAGTGGTGGGTGGCTGTGAACAGTCTCACAGCAGGCACATACGGTATCCGAACACGGGCAGGTTGCACTCGTCCCCTGCCGAGCATCACAGCAGCATCGCCCGGAGGACCTCTAGCGCAACCTGACGGTTAATCGTCGATTCATCGCCGTACTGTGCGGTCACGCAGCGTGGACAGCCGCGGCTCGTAGGGGTTTTCGCACAGTATGGGCACTCCTCCAGGATCTGTCGCGCCCGTGACAGCAGGCGGTCACAATGCTCATACGCCGCCTCTGCGATTCCGACGCCACCTGGGACCGTGTCATACACCATCAGCAGCGGGAGACCAGTGTCCGAATGCCGCATGATGCCCAGCCCCTCAATATCTGACGGGTCGCAGAGCTCCTCGACCGCCGTCGCCAGTCGGAGCGCGCCAGCCAGAGAGTACATCCCGGCCGCGTGCTCGTCCGGCGGATGCGCGCTCAAGAGCTCGGGTGCGGGCGACAGCCACAGCGCCTGCGTCTGGTAGATGAGAGGCTCTGGTGCAGCCCGCCCGAGCGGCCGGTAGACAAATGGCCCGCTCCGAGTGTAGAGCGGCACCTGATAGTACCCGCTCACGCGTGTGTGACACTCGACGATGCCAGACTCTGCGACATACCGGCTGGCCTCCCGTCGAGCCCGTCGCTCACGGATCGTCACCTCACTCTCGACCCGCGCTGTCGTGGTGTACTCCGGGTGCTCGAGCTCCTGCACGATTACTTCCCCACGCCCACGCCGCCAGTCAAGATCACAGGACACAACGCGGTAGTAGCGATCAACATGCTGGTAGTGTGCGTGGCGGTGAAGTGCTCGCTGTGCACGTGCGGCGTCCACCTCGACGATCATCCGCCGCTCTTCTGCCATAACGGGTACTGAGAAGGCCAGACTGCGGAACGAGGTGTTCGCCTGCTCCGTACCGGCCTCTGTCAGTGTCAGGCGACCCGTATCGTCCTCTGTCAGCAGGCCTTCCTCCCGCAGGTGGTGAACCTGCTCCGCCGCCGTGGGCCCGAACAGTGCAACATCCTCCGCGGTGAGAGGCGCCTCACGTGCGGCGCGCACCAGGTGACTACGGACAATGTAGGGGTTATTCGGATTGCAGTACACTGGCTCTGCGCGCAGGTCGAATAGGACATGCGGGTGCTGCACGAAGAACTGGTCGAGCGGGTTATCGTCGGCGATCAATACCACGACGCCCTCGCCAGCACGTCCGGCGCGTCCTGCCTGCTGCCAGAATTGAGCGATTGACCCGGGGAACCCGATGATCACCGATGTGGACAGGCTGCCGATGTCGATTCCCATCGCGAGCGCAGTCGTGGAAATAACACCGTGCAGCCGACCCTGCTTGAGATCGCGGATGATGCCGCGCTTCTCCTCCGGCAGCAGCTCGCGCATGAAAGGGCTGATCACAGGTACCCCCAGGCCCTGCTCACGCAGCTCCGCGCTCGTGAAGCGGTATATGTCGTTGATCTCGCTGATCGAGCGGGCGAACGCGATGCTCCGTACCCGTTCAGCTACGAGCTGCAGCAGGACGTTCTTCGCCTGGGTCGAGAGTGCTACCCGCGTTTCATCGCTCGTGCCCCCACTCCAGAGCACGACTGCCCGCTTGTGCTGGGGCGCACCCGTGTCAGAACCATCAACCACGATCGGGCGCCGGCCGATAAACTGCTCGACCGTCTCAGCGGGGTCTATCATCGTTGCCGAGGCGCAGAGGAAGCGCGGATCGGCACCGTGCAGACGACACAGCCGCTGGAGGCGCCGCAGGAGATTGGCGAAAGATGCCCCCAGTACGCCACGGTAGGTGTGCAACTCGTCGATGACGACATAGCGCAGGCCGGCGAGCAGGTAGCGCCACTGGCGCTCGTTGAACGCACCGGCGAGGATCGCAGCGTGCAGCATGTCCGGCGTGGTGAGGACGTATTGCGGCCGGCGCTCCCGAATCGTCGTCCGGTCCCCGCTCAGAACCTGACCATCGTAGCGTGCGATGGTGACCGTCCCGGCGCCGGTGTCAAGCGTGCGGCAGACGCGGTGAATGGAGAAGCGCTCACCCTTCCTGACCCAGTCTGTGCCTGAGTCGTCGACGCGCGAGAGGGTTTCGAGCTGGTCCTCGGTGAGGGCGACGAGGGGCGACAGATACAGCGCTGTCGCATGCGGGTTGCGTAGCAAGGTGTCGAGAACGGGCAGCGTGTACGTGAGCGACTTCCCGCTCGCCGTCGGCGTAGTGACGACGACATCGTTACCTGTGAGTGCGGCATCCACTGCCTGTGCCTGAAAGGCGTAAAGGTTTCCCCCGGGCAGTAGCCGCTCGCGCACTGCGCGCTGCAGACCTGGGTGCAGGCGGTGTAGCACCGCGCCGGTGTCGAAGACAGCCGAGCGAGCTGGGAGCTCGTGTACAGCACGAATGTGGTCAGGGTACTTGCCGCGCAGCGCGGTGACGAGTGCGTTCGCCTGAAATGTCGCCGGAGACTGAAACACGAGTGGCGGATCAGCCAGCCCAAGGTCGCGTAGATCCTCATCATCGATGGCCAATGCATCGCGCCGTCCATCCACAAGACACCAGTAGCAGTAGAGGCCGGGCGCAAACGGCCGTGCCGTGTACTCCCAGGCCCCACGCACAACCTCATCGTTGGCAGCCGTGAGCTCTCGCCGGGCGCGCGCTCCATCGTTGCCAAAGGCAATCTGAACGATCCGAAATGGCCGCGGGCGCTCACCACGGTTGTGTGTCCGACAGCGCAAGTGAATGATGCTCATCGTCGTGATACGCTCATATCGTGGCGGATACCTACGCCTCGAGGAATACACAAAGGTGCTTGGCAAGTCGTGGGTGGCGCATTTTCCGCAGGGCCTTACTCTCAATCTGCCGGATGCGCTCACGGGTCAGCCCAAAGATCTCCCCGATTTCTTCCAGTGTATGTCCCTGGCCATCCACAAGACCGAAACGCAGCTCGAGTATCCGCTGCTCCCGTTCGGACATCTGGCTGAGGGCCTCAGCGAGCAACTGCTGCAGCAGACGCTGCTCCACCTCTCTGTCAGGGCGCGGTATCACGCGATCCGGGAGGAGCTCACCCAGAGTCGTTGCATCGCCGCCGACGATAGTGTCGAGCGACGATGCGTGGTGGCGCATCATGCGCAGCTGCTGCAACTTCTGCAACGAGATGCTCAGCGCCCCAGCAAGTTCCTCCGGCGTAGGCTCGCGATCGAGTTCACCGGTGAGCTGGACATGCGTCCGCTGCATTCGCCGCAACAGCTCGACGAGATAGACGGGCAAGCGTATCGCGCGGTCCAGGTCCGCAATGGCCCGGCGGATGGCCTGGTCAATCCACCATATCGCGTAGGTCGAGAGACGATGCTGGCGCTCCAGGTCGAACTTCGTGATGGCCAGGAACAACCCCATCCGGCCTACCTGGATCAGATCATCGAGCCCCAGGTGATGCACGCCTCGCGCGAATCGAGCGGCACGCTTGGCGACGAGCCGTTGATTGCAGCGCACTAACTCATCGAGCGCCAGCCGCCCTGCCTCTACGCGGCGCTCCGCGGCAACGCGCTGTTTCCAACTCAGCTCGTCCGCCAGCTCGCGCTCAGCCTGATAGCTGTCCTGGACGATCTCAAGCAGCCGACGTTCCCGGTCAGATGTCAGAATAGGATGACGATACTCGCTTATAGGAAGTCGGGCGGATTTCAGCATCTCCCAGACATCGTCGGCAAGCTCTGTTGCACATGACTCCTCATCGGCGTTGGCTAACCCATTCGCCAGTGTCTCAGTCACGAGAACACCTAGCTGGTCCAGCGCCTCAAGGATCGCTTGGTAGAGATCAGTAGACTCAAAAGGGCTGTAACCAGCCATATGCATCGCACTCTCGACCTGGTCGTATGTGACGACACGAGAACCAGGACTTACCACGTGAGCGACAATGGCCTCCAGGCTCGCACTCGGGTGCGGCAACGGCGCGGTGATGGAGTCATCCTGAAGTGTCATGTGGTGTCATCCTGAAGTGTCATAGTGATCACCTTACGCCCGCGGCATATCAGAGACGAGTGCGTGCCGAGGCTGCTCACACAAGGTATCAGCACGGCAAAAACGAGGGTCTCTGCCAGTAGAAGTCTTTCTGAGGGCTTGGCGCTACAGTACCACAACAGGCAGTCCACATATACGGACATCCCCGCAAGAGTTCCGAGCAACCTGTTAACCATCGTCAGGCGACGACACACCACTGCCCCTGATCTGGACAAAGCTGCGCGGCATGTGTCAATAGCTGAGAGTTAGATCCGGGCCGGCGGTCCTGGTACGAGCCGTTCGACAGGCGCCGCAGTCGCGGGGGGCTGAGGGTTGCCGCTGCCGACCCCGACGTCAAGGGGCCGCTGGCGCGGTCGAGGGTCGCCAGAACAGATGCGGTCACATCTCCGCGACGTATGCCTCGCCGCTGTTCGGGCAGACCTGAGCCGGGACACCTCGCGCGACCAGGGTGAGCCCACCCCGCTCCAGGGTGATCGTCCGCGGTAGTGGCAGCGCCGAAACGGCAGAGGCCGCGGTGAGGCTCGGGGTAGCGCCGAGAGCTTCGCCGCGGCCGTGATACGCCACTGACGCCGTATATCTTCAAACTACATCTGCGCCACAAATGACTCGCCGGCGCACTTGCCCGATACGCGGTGCGGTGCTATAGTCGTCACACTATCGTGGTTCTCCCATACGCAGGTGGAGCGAAGGCCCGCCCTGGCTCGCATCCACCCCCTGGCCTCGCTCCCGCCACGCCCGCGGAGCGTGTAGCCCCCCCCGACTGGACTGTTGCCGCCGTGTGTCTCGCCGATCCCGGCGGGGCCGTGCGCCGCGCTATGCGGAATGCTCTCAGGACGCTATGACAGAACAGTTCTTCGACCGGCCGATCCTCAACTCGCCCTACACCGCCCCCTCCCGCCACTGGGAGCTCGACGCGGACGGCCAGCCGACCAACCGCATCATGGACACGCGCCGGTCGGCGAAGTTCATCACGCCGGTCCCGAAGCCGAGGAAGCGTAAGCAGTCGAGCAGCGCGCCGCAGCAGGCCCAGATAGTGTTCGATGAGGGGCTCGGCCTCTCCACGGACGAGCAGCAGTACGACCCCACCTCGATCATCAACGCCATCCGCGACCGCGTGGACATGTGGCGCCGCCTGCCGGACCCCGCCTCCTGGCAGGTCACGCCGGAGACCGCGCGCCTCCTCCAGCACTGGCGCCACCACGAGTTCCAGGGCGTGCGCCCGTTCTTCTGCCAGGTCGAGGCGGTCGAGACAGCCATCTGGCTCGCCGAGGTCGCGCCCCAGTCGAGGCGCAACGATGACCTCCTCGGCCACCTCCAGCGCGCTAACGAGCAGTCCAACCCCGAGCTGTTCCGCATCGCGCTCAAGCTCGCGACCGGCGCGGGTAAGACGACGGTTATGGCGATGCTGATCGCCTGGCAGACGGTGAACGCCGTCCGGCACCCGAGCAGCCGGCGCTTCACCCGCGGCTTCCTGATCGTCACGCCCGGCATCACGATCCGCGACCGCCTGCGCGTGCTCCAGCCGAACGACCCCGACAGCTACTACAAGGGCCGCGAGCTGGTGCCGAGCGACATGCTCGGCGACATCGACCGCGCCAAGATCGTCATCACCAACTACCACGCCTTCAAGCTGCGGGAGCGCATGCCGCTCGCCTCCGGCACGCGCTCGCTGCTCCAGGGTCGCGGCCCTGCCCTCCAGACGCTCGAGACCGAGGGCCAGATGCTCCAGCGCGTGATGCCCGACCTCATGGGCATGAAGAACGTGCTGGTGCTCAACGATGAGGCCCACCACTGCTACCGCGAGAAGCCGCAGAACGACGACCTCGATGAGCTCAAGGGCGATGAGAAGGACGAGGCGAAGCGCAATAACGAGGCCGCCCGCCTCTGGATCTCCGGCCTGGAGATGGTCAAGCGCACGCTCGGCCTCCAGGCGGTCTACGACCTCTCCGCCACGCCGTTCTTCCTGCGCGGCTCCGGCTACGCCGAGGGCACGCTGTTCCCCTGGACGGCCAGCGACTTCTCGCTCATGGACGCGATCGAGTGCGGCATCGTGAAGCTGCCGCGCGTGCCGGTGGCCGACAACGTGCCCGGCGGCGAGATGCCTAAGTTCCGCAACCTGTGGGAGCACGTGGGCAAGAAGCTGCCGAAGAAGGGCCGCAGCAAGGCCGGCCAGGGCCTCGACCCGCTGAACCTGCCCGCCGAGCTCCAGACGGCGCTCCAGGCGCTCTACGGCGGCTACCAGAAGATGTTCGCTGAGTGGCAGAGGACCGGCATCCGCGTCCCGCCGGTCTTCATCGTGGTCTGCAATAACACCTCGACCTCGAAGCTGGTCCACGACTACATCGCCGGCTTCCACCGCACCAGCGAGGACGGCGCGACCGAGACGTACCACGAGGGGCGGCTGGCGCTGTTCCGCAACTTCGACGAGTACGGTAGCCGCCTCCCCCGCCCGCGCACGCTGCTGATCGACAGCGAGCAGCTCGAGTCCGGCGAGGCGCTCGACCCCGACTTCCGCGCGATGGCCGCCGATGAGATCGACCGCTTCCGCCGCGAGATCGTGGATCGTACCGGCAACCAGGCCGACGGCCAGAACATCACCGACCAGGATCTGCTGCGCGAGGTGATGAATACCGTGGGCAAGGAGGGCCGGCTGGGCGAGTCGGTGCGCTGCGTGGTGTCGGTGGCGATGCTCACCGAGGGCTGGGACGCCAACACGGTGACGCACGTGCTTGGCGTGCGCGCCTTCGGCACCCAGCTGCTCTGCGAGCAGGTGGTGGGCCGGGCGCTGCGGCGTCAGTCCTACGACCTGAACGAGGAGGGGCTGTTCGACGTCGAGTACGCCGACGTCTTCGGCATCCCCTTCGACTTCACCGCACAGCCGGTGGTGGTGTCGCCCCGCCCGCCGCGTGAGACGGTGCGGGTGTACGCGGTGCGGCCGGACCGCGACGCGCTCGAGATCACGTTCCCGCGCGTGGCGGGCTACCGCGTGGACTTGCCCGAGGAGCGGCTGACGGCCGTGTTCTCGCCCGACTCGGCGCTTGATCTGACGCCCGCGCTGGTCGGCCCCTCGGTCACGCACAACCAGGGCATCATCGGCGAGGGCGTGGACCTGACGGTGAAGCACCTGGCTGATATGCGCCAGTCCACCATCCTGTTCCACCTCACCAAGCACCTGCTCTATACGCAGTACCGCGACCCCGGCGAGGAGCCGAAGCTGCACCTGTTCGGCCAGCTCAAGCGCATTGTCCGCATGTGGCTCGACGGCGGCTACCTGCGCTGCTCCGGCGGCACCTACCCGGCGCAGGTGCTCTACCAGGAGATCGCTGACATGGCCTGCGAGCGCATCAAGGCGGCGATTACGGCCGCGATGGTGGGCGATCGGCCGATCAAAGCCACCCTCGACCCTTTCACGCCGGACGGCTCGACCAGCACCGTGAACTTCACGACCTCGAAGCCGACCCGCTGGCAGACCGACCCGCGCCGCTGCCACGTGAACTGGGTGGTGTGCGATAGCGACTGGGAGGCCGAGCTGTGCCGCGCGGCCGAGGCGCACCCGCGCGTGCGGGCCTACGTGAAGAACCAGGGCCTCGGGCTGGAGGTTCCCTACCGCCACGGCTCCATCAAGCGCACCTACCTGCCCGACTTCATCGTGCAGGTGGACGACGGCCGCCCCGACCCGCTGAATCTGGTGATCGAGATCAAGGGCTACCGTGGCGAGGACGCGCGGGAGAAGGCCGAGACGATGCGCGCCTACTGGGTGCCGGGGGTGAACAACCTGGGCGCGTATGGCCGCTGGGCCTTCGCCGAGCTCACCGACGTCTTCACGATCGAGGACAAGCTCATCACCCTGATCGACTCGTTTGTCCGCGCCGCGCCCGCCGCTGAAGCCGTGCTCTGATTGTTGCGATAAGGAACGACCCTATGCCTCGCCCCGCCAAGCAGCAGACCCGCGTCGAGACGCTCAAGCACGCCGAGGACCGGCGCCCGAACATCCCCACCGCCGAGTTCGAGTCGGTGATGGCCGATGAGGAGAAGCGCCCCATCCGCGTGGCCTATGAGCGCCGCAACCGCGACCTCGACCCGCAGCTGGTGTGGCGCGGCAAGGACGAGCAGGACTGGTCCGACCTGGTGGTGCCGGCGCCGCCGCTCTACATCCAGGAGAAGGTCCACCCCAAGGTGCTGATCGACGACCTGCTGCGCCAGAGCCAGGCGCGCTCCGAGGCCGCCCGCCCCGGCCAGCAGCTCGACCTGTTCGCCGACTTCAACGGCATCCCCGACACGGCCAGAGCCACCGAGTTCTACAAGCACGACGCGCGCTGGACCAACCGCATGATCCTGGGCGACTCGCTCCAGGTCATGGCCTCGCTCGCCGAGCGCGAGGGGCTGCGCGGCAAGGTGCAGTGCATCTACATCGACCCGCCCTACGGCATCAAGTTCAACTCGAACTTCCAGTGGAGCACCACCAGCCGCGACGTGAAGGACGGCGCGCGCGACCACATCACCCGCGAGCCGGAGCAGGTGAAGGCGTTCCGCGACACCTGGCGCGACGGCATCCACTCCTACCTGACCTATCTGCGCGACCGCCTCACGGTCGCCCGCGACTTGCTCACGGACAGCGGCTCGATCTTCGTGCAGATCGGGGATGAGAATGTGCACCGGGTACGGGCGCTGATGGATGAGGTGTTTGGGGAGGAGAACTTCATTGCACAAATTGCTACGACTAAAACAGCGGGGCAAACTGACACATTGTTACCTTCTCTTTTTGACACAATCCTCTGGTTTTCTAGAACGAGATCAGCAAAGTTTCGGAGGCTTTTTAGAGAAAAAGGTGTTGGTTTTGATGAAATCGGCCAATATTACTATGTTCAGCAATTTGATGGTATAAGACGTCGATTGTCCGATGAAGAGATTAGATCTGGTAAATTTTCGGAGATAGGAGCGCCTTATCGCATTTCCGACATCTCATCCAACAAACCTTACAGCCTTGGGAGGGTTCCGTTTGCATTTCAGGGGAAAGATTATCTTCCCCCCGAAGGACGTTTTTGGACTCACAGCCCAGATGGTAGAAGTCGTTTGCAAAAGGCAGACCGAATTATCGCACTTGGGAAAAGCGTTCGATTTGTTGGCTTCCTGCGTGACGATCCTGTTTCGTCTATAAACAACCAATGGACAGATACTGGTGTCAGCGGATTTGGCGTCGACAAAGTGTATGTTGTGCAAACGAGTCCAAAAATCATTGAACGCTGCCTTCTTATGGCGACCGACCCCGGCGACCTCGTGCTCGACCCGACGTGTGGCAGCGGCACCACCGCCTACGTCGCCGAGCAGTGGGGACGTCGTTGGATCACCATCGACACCTCGCGCGTGGCGCTGGCGCTGGCGCGGGCACGCATTATGGGCGCGCGCTACCCCTACTACCTGCTCAAAGACTCGCCCGCCGGGCAGCGCAAGGAGGCCGAAGTCACGCGCACGGCCCCTTCGAGCGCGCCGACGTTCGGCAACATCCGCCAGGGCTTCGTCTACGAGCGCGTGCCGCACATCACGCTCAAGAGCATCGCCAACAACGCCGAGATCGACGTGATCTGGGACAAGCACCAGGCTATCCTGGAGCCGCTGCGGGCGAAGCTCAACACGGCTCTGGGCAAGCAGTGGGAGGAGTGGGAGATCCCGCGCCAGGCCGGGGCCGGCTGGCCGGCGGCGGCGACGCAGCTGCACGCGCAGTGGTGGGAGGGCCGCATCGCCCGCCAGCGCGATATTGACGCCTCGATCGCTGCCAAGGCCGAGTTCGAGTACCTCTACGACAAGCCCTATAGGGACGATGCTATCGTCCGCGTCGCCGGGCCGTTCACCGTCGAGAGCCTTTCGCCGCACCGCGTCCTGGCGGTGGACGAGAACGACGAGCTCATCCCGCACGGTACGTTCATCAACGACGGCGGCGAGGGCTACGGCGACGGCGAGGCGTTCACCAGGGCCATCCTGGACAACCTCAAGAGCGCCGGGGTGCAGCAGGCCCACCGCGAGGACCGCATCACCTTCACTGCCCTCACCGGCTGGCCCGGCCGGTATATCTGCGCCGAGGGCCGCTACACCGAGAGCGCCAGCGGCAAGGAGCGCCGCGCCGGTATCTTCGTCGGCCCGGAGTTCGGCACCGTACCACGCGCCGACCTGGTGGCCGCCGCGCGCGAGGCCGGCGACGCGGGCTTCGACGTGCTGATCACCTGCGCCTTCAACTACGATGCCCACTCCGCCGAGTTCAAGCGCCTCGGGCGCGTGCCGGTGCTCAAGGCGCGCATGAACGCCGACCTGCACATGGCCGACGCCCTCAAGAGCACCGGCAGCGGCAACCTGTTCGTGATCTTCGGCGAGCCGGACATCGCCATCGAGCCGACCGAGGGCGGCCAGATCCGCGTGACGATCCGCGGCGTGGACGTCTTCCGCCCGCAGTCGGGCGAGGTCCAGCCCAGCGGCCCCGACGAGATCGCCTGCTGGTTCATCGACACCGACTACAACGAGGAGAGCTTCTTCGTGCGCCACGCCTACTTCCTGGGCGCGGGCGACCCGTACAAGTTGCTCAAGACCTCGCTCAAGGCCGAGATCGACGAGGAGGCCTGGGCCAGCCTCTACGGCGACACCTCGCGCCCCTTCGACCGGCCGCGCTCGGGCCGCATCGCTGTCAAGGTCATCAACCACCTTGGCGACGAGGTGATGAAGGTGTTCAGCGTCTAGCAGGTATGGGCGTGGAATGTCGCATCGCAGATACCTTCACCAGCAGCCTCGCTCAGCTGATGGCCCAGGAGCAGAAGGCGGTCAAAACCACCGCCTTCGACCTCCAGATGAGTGCGGCCCAGCCGGGCATGCAGCTCCACCGCCTCGACCGCGCCAGAGACCCCAACTTCTAGTCGGCGCGCGTCAGCGGCGACATCCGCATCATCGTTACCCCATCCGGGCCGCGCTGGGCTACGGCGATGGTGCCGTGTCAGGCGAGGTGCGGGACGTCACGCCGCCCGCCAGCGTCACACTGCCAACCCGCACGCCCCCTATTGACGCCCCGCCCCTCCCCGCGTACCATAGCCCCACGCAGCAGCACAGCGCGGAGCACCGCACCCACATGGCCGACCCCACCGACAACCCGCAGCACGAGGCCCCCGACCCGCTCACGGTGGG
>JBDLTZ010000114.1:0-20450 GCA_039805565.1 Chloroflexota bacterium
CGCGCCCCTCGGCCACCTCGAGCTCAAAGACACCGTGGTTGTGCGGCAGCCAGTCGTCGGCCACCGCGATCGCCAGGCGCCCGTGGGCGTCGCCGGGGTAGCGCAGCGCGGCGAGGGCCCCCGCGACGTCCACCAGGCGCAGCATCGGCCCGGCCTCCATTTTGCACTCCAGCGGGTCTGGCAGGAGCATCTGCACCGGCGCGTCGGATGGCCCGGCGAAGCGCACCTCCTCGGACTGGTCCTCGTGGCTGGCGAAGAGGGCGAAGATCTGCGCACGCGCCATCGGGTCGAGCGCGACCGCCTCGCGGCACTCGAGCACCCGGCCGGCGGGCGAGCTGCGGAAGCGAAACAGCACGTAGGCCCGCGCCGCGCCGGCGTCGTCGCGCCAGAGGTAGATGTACTGGAGCTTGCCATCCCAGCCGTGCAGGACGCGGTGCTTCCACCACTCGGGGTGCCGCGCAAGCGGCCCGAAGCGCGCGCGCAGTGCGCCGGAGTAGATCGCGTCGAGCTCGGGGATGGCCTCCGTGCCCACCCGCTCCCAGGCGCCCTGTTGGCGGGCCCGGAACGGCGCGAACAGGCGCGGCGAGCCGCTGAGCACGCGCCGCTCGAGGCAGGTGGCCCAGCCGTAGCGGCCGTAGAACGACTCCTTGAACGCCCCGAGCGTGCAGAACGGCGTCCCCTCAGCCCGCAGCTCGTCGGCCATGCCGCGCAGCAGCCGCTCCACGCCGCCCTGGCGCCGGTGCTCGGGCGGTGTCGCCACCGAGCCGACCCCGCCGCACGGGGCCACAGCGCCGCCCGTCTGCACCTGGAAAGCGTAGAGCAGCCCGACCGTCACCAGCCGCCCGTCGCGGTACACCCCGCGCGCACGGTGGAGCCCGGGCGCGTTCAGGAGGGCCAGCGCCCGCTCGTCCTCGCCATCGTAGGCCACGCTGGTGTAGCGCGCAAACTCCGGGTAGTCCTCTGGCGGGACCTCGCGGTACTCAAGCGTGCTCATACAGATCTCACTTCGGCACCTGCGCGTCCACCATCGCCTCGGAGCTGCGTGCCGCCCCGACCGTGTGCGCCGGCTTCTCGACCACGATGAAGTAGCTCCCGGAGCGCAGGCCGCCGAACAGCCACAGGTCCAGCTCCATCAGCAGCGTCACAGCCATCAGCCCGTAGTACACCAGGCCGCGCCGGCCGAGCTGGCCGCGGAGGCGGCGCCGGGCGCGGATCTCGCGGGCCGTCCCCGCGCCGGACGATGGAGCGTGGACAACGGACGAAGGCGGCGTCTCACCAGCGTTCTTCGTCCTTCGTCCCTCGTCCTTGGTCCTTCGTCCTACCAGCGCCTCGCCGAGCTTCATCAGCACGTGCTCGACGAAGCTCGTGAAGACGCTGTTCCAGAACACCACCTTGACCGGGCGCAGGCCGGCGCGCTCGAAGGCGGCCAGCACATCCTCCCAGGTCGCCAGCGCCTTGATGTGGTCTGACTTACGGCGCGCCTCGCGCTCGAAGTCGTACACCCCTGCGCGGACGAACTGGCGGCCAAGCCAGCGGCTCGCATTCACGAGCGGCTGGAGCGACGAGGGCTCCTTGGTGTTAGAGAAGGCCAGGAAGCGGCCGCCGGGGGCCAGCACGCGCGCCTGCTCGGCCAGATAGGCGTCGATCACATCGATCGGGAAGTGCTCGAGAACGTCGATCGAGAAGGCCTTGTGAAAGCTGCCGTCCGCGAAGGGCAGGCGGCGCGAGTCGGACTGCGTGAGGCCGACGCGGGCCAGCGCCTCGTCGGCGAACATCGTGGCGGGGTCGGCGCCCACCATGAGGCGGACCTTATCAGCGTTCCACACCGCGTGCTTGGCGGTGCCGCAGCCGTTGTCCAGAGCTATATCGCCTGGGCCGAACTGGAGCAGGCGGGCCAGGGCGCGGTCGCGCACGCCGGCCGCCAGCAGGGGAGGCGCGAGGTCGCGGTAGTCCAGCTCCTCGGACAGCGCCTCCTCCTCGGCCACGTACTTCGAGACGTAGCCGAACTCGACGCCGCGCGGCATCAAGTCAAGGTAGCCATCACGGCGCGGGTACTCGGTGCGGCACGCAGCGCACACCAGGCCCTCTGCCACAACGGCCAGGTCGCGCGAGCCACAGGTGGGGCACTGGAGAAGCCGGTAGAGTTCTTGCGGGATCATGGGCGCTCTCTGGCGCGGGCGCGGCCGGTGGCCATGCGACGCGCGCGGTGATCATCAGCGAGCCCATAGTATACCCGAAGATAGGGGAAGGCCCGTCGAGCCGGCGGCGGCGTCAGCTCCTCGTGGGATCGCCGTAGCGCGCCGGCCCAAACGGACCTCGAGAGTCTGAGGGATCTACTTCTTGCTTGGCAGGAAGCGCGTCACCTTCGTGCCGCAGACGGAGCACACACCGCGCAAGGCACGGCGGCCGTTCTCCAGCGTCTCCTCGTGTGCGTCGTTGATCTCGCGTTTGGTCTTGCACTTGACGCAGTACGCCTCCTGCGCGGTCTCTTGCGCCTGATTCGCCATGCTCAACTCCATTCGCTCCGCACACGCCACTGTACCGCGTGCTTGCGGGCAGTGGAGCAAGCAGCGTGCCGCGGGCGGGGGAGATCAGGCTCCTACGACGACCGCGCCTCCCGCTCCTTGCGGTCCCTATCCCTCTTCATCTTCTCCTTGCGCTCGGGGTAGGTGGTGATGTAGGCCTCGACCTCGATCTGGTCGTAGGCCTCGTCGATTGCCAGCCAGTAGATGTTGTCGATCCCGCGCTCCCTGCGCAGCTCACCGAACTCGCTGACCTCGCTCTCGACGAACTCGCGCGCCTCATCGTCGTACACAATGATCCGGATGGCGCGCGAGGTCCCCAGGGTCTGCACCGCCAACTGCTTGCGACTCGGTCTCTTCACATCCTCGCGCATCGCCGTCTCCTTCGCCTCCTCGGCCGTAGCCTGAGTATAGCCCCCCGGTCAATGCCCCTGGCTCGCCGCTACCATGCGCCCAAGCCGCTCCTGAGCGCGCCCCTCATCGAGGCTCGCCCGCGCCAGCGCTAGCCCCTCGCGCATATCCCCCGCCCGGTCCGCGGCCACCAGAGCGGCGGCGGCGTTCAGCAGCACGATATCGCGCGCCGCGCCCCGCTCCTCGCCGTTCAGCACGCTCCGCACGATGCCGACGTTGCGCTGCACGTCGCCGCCCTGGATCTCGTCTTTGCCGGCCGCCCGCAGCCCGAGCTCTTCAGCCGAGATCTCAAAGGAGCGGATCTCCTGCCCCGCGCGCACGTCGTAGACGGTGTTCGGGCCACTGAGCGAGAGCTCGTCGAGCCCGCCGTGGCCGTGGACCACCAGCGCGTGCACGGTGTCGAGGCGGGCCAGGGCGCGCGCCAGCTTCTCGGCCAGGCCGGGCACCGCCACGCCGAGCACCTGGTGACGGGCGCGGGCCGGGTTGGTGAGCGGGCCGAGCACGTTGAACACGGTGCGGATGCCGATCTCGCGTCGCACTGGGCCGACGTAGCGCATCGCCGGGTGGAACTTCTGCGCGAACATGAAGCCGATGCCGGCCTCGCGCAGGCAGCGCGCCACGCCCTCGGCGTCCAGCTCGATCGCCACCCCCAGCCCCTCAAGCACGTCGGCCGAGCCGCACACACTCGACATGGCGCGGTTGCCGTGTTTTGCCACCGTGGCCCCGGCGCCGGCCGCAACGAACGCCGCGGTGGTCGAGATATTGAAGGTGCCGGTGGCGTCGCCGCCGGTGCCGCAGGTGTCCACCACCGCTCCCTCGTGGTGCACCGGCGTGGCCTTCTCGCGCATCACCTGGGCCATGCCGGCAATCTCGGCCTCGGTCTCGCCCTTGAGGTGCAGCGCGGTGAGGAAGGAGGCGATCTGCGCCGGCGTGGCCACGCCGGTCATGATCTCCTCCATCGCGTCGGCGGCCTGCTCCTGGGTGAGCGCATTGCCGCGCACGAGCTGGATGATCTGGTCGCGAATGGGCATGTCTCGTGCTCTCCTGTCAGTCTGCCAAAGCGTCTTTGCAAGGAAACGGTCGCCCGCTCAGGAGCCGGTGTAGCGCAGACGAAAGATGCGCCCGCCGAAGTCATCGCCGATCAGCAGGCTCCCGTCCGGCAGCACCAGCAAGCCGCAGGGACGCCCCCACACACGGCCGCCGGCGGCCCAGCCGCGCACCAGTTCCTCCACGCCCACCAGCCGGTCGCCGCTGAAGCGCACGCGCGCCACATTGTACCCGGCCACGCGCTCGGTCTGGTCACGGGCGGTGCCGTGGAACGCCACCAGCAGATCGCCGCGGTACTCCTGCGGGAAACTCGCACCGTCGTAGAACTGCACGCCGAGCGGCGCCCAGTGCGCGGGGAAGTTCACGGCAGGCGGCGCGGTAGTGGCGCAGCGCTCGGGGCTGCCGAGCTGCGGGTCAGGCACGCGCTCGCCGTAGCAGAAGGGCCAGCCGTAGTCGCGCCCCTGCTCGATACGGTTCAGCTCATCGGGCGGCAGGTCGGGGCCGAGGTTGTTGCGCCCCATGTCTGCGCCCCACAGCTCACCCCCGCCGGGCCGGAAAGTGAAGCCGACAGTGTTGCGCAGGCCGGTGGCGTACACCTCAAGCCCGCTGCCGTCCTGGTTCAGCCGCACGATCGTCGCCCGCAGCCGGTCGCTCTCCACGCACGCGTCGCACGACGAGCCGATCGCGACGTAGAGCTTGCCGTCAGGCCCCAGGGCGATAGTGCGCGTGCGGTGGCCGTAGAGGTCAGTCGCGCCGCTCGGGAGCGGCAGGAGGGTCTCGACGCGCCGCGCCCGCCCGTCCGGCCCGAAGTCGGCCAGGCGCACCAGGCGCGTCTCGTCAGCGGCAATCACCTCGCGGCCGAGCGGGAGCAGGCTGTGGACCCAGTCGAATCCCTCGGCCACGGTCTGCCGCTGCTCGTAGCTCCCATCGCCGTCGGCGTCACGGAGCCGGCTGACGCGCCCGGCGCGAGCTTCGGGCACAAGCAGGCTGCCGTCGGCTGGGTCGCGCGTGAAGAAGCGCGGCGCCTCCAGGCCCGAGGCCACCTCCTCGATCGTGAAGCCACGCGGCACCTCGAGGGGGCGCGGCCAGCCGGGCTGGCGCACCTGCACGAAGGCCGGCTGCGGGGGTGCCGGCGCAGGCAGCTCGCCGGCCAGCTCCGCCCCGAGTCGCCCGAGCAGGACCGTGTAGGGCGCGGGGTTCTGCGGCAGGTGCTCGAAGCGCGCCCGCTCGAACCACTGCGTCAGCACCGTGAAGCCTGAGCTGTTGGTCTCGACCGCCGGCTCGGAGAGTGGCAGGCCGAAGAGCGCCAGCGACTCATCGAGCGACGCCCCTGGGACTCCGTCGAGGTCCAGCCCGGCGCCACGCCAGGCGCTCAGGAACGGCTCACAGATAGAGTGGCCAGTCTGCTCGAAGAAGAGGCAGCCGGGCCGGCGCTCCCCCGCGGGGAGTGTGCGCCAATCCCGCCCCTGGCGCCGCAGCGCCTCATCGCCGAGCCGCCCGAGCAGCACGTCGTAGGGCGGAGGGTTCTCCGGGTGCAGCTCGAAGCGCTCGCGCTCGAACCACTGGACGGTGAAGCCGCCCTCCTGACGCTCGGGGGCGAGCGGGAGGCCGAACACCGGCAGCCCGCCGTTACGCTCCCAGAACGTCAGGAGCCCGCCGCGCACGCAGGCACCGGTCTCAGGGAAGCATCGCTCAGGCTGCTGGGCCGACGCCGCAGTCGGGAGCAACGTCGCGGCAAACACGAGCACCAGAAAGAGTCGGCGCATCGTGACGACCTAGTACTTCACCACAGGCGGGTTGGCCGGCTCGTACACATTGCAGAAGAAACCACGCAGCGGGCCGCGGCGCGCGTCTGCGCACGTCTCCCGGGCCTGCAGGATGGCGCCGCGGAAGTCGAGCGTGATGCTGTTCTCGCGGTCGGGGCAGTTCATGTCGTAGACGAAGATCGTGCCGGTGCCGCCGCCCGGGTCATCGTAGCCGTAGGCCAGGATCTGGTGGTTATTGAACGGGCTGGCGCTGCTCCCTACCAGCATGATCGGCCAGGGCGTGCCGGCGTCGATGTGGCGCTTGAGCTCCGCCCACTCCTCCTTCGAGCGTGCCAGGAGCCAGGCCGCCCCATCACTCTGCACAAACGGCACGTCGACGTGAAGCATGATCATCCAGCCGATCAGCGTCGGAAAGTTCTGCGCCATCGTCTGGAGCTGGCGGTTGGTTAGGTACTTGCGCAGGGCCGCACCCTCGGGTGTGCTGTTATCGGGCAGGTCCTGGATCCCCTTGCCGCGCGGCGTAGGCTGCCCGGACCGAAAGTAGTCCAGGGCGGCGGCGGCCATCCCGCCGCACAGGCCGTAGTTCTTCGGCGCGGCGTTCGCCACCCACTCCTTGAGCATCGGCCGCACCACATCGATCATCGCGCCGAACCGGTCGCTCGCCATAGCTGCGGCGGCATCGGTGGAGCGGGCGAGCGTCCGCTTCATCTCCTGCTCCTCGGCGGGCTCGAAGGTCCACGAGTTGATGAAAGCGAAGCCGTTCTGCTGCGGGCGAAATGCCGTCTTCTGCATCCCTGTACTCCTCTCGGCTGGTCATGCGTTGGTTCGCCGGCTGCGTACAATCGCGCCAGGTGTTGCGGTTATCGTTCTAGGAGGACATCATGCTCTCGATCGCACTCAGTCTCTGCGGCATCTACTCGCTCCTCACCGGCAAGATCTCCTCCGTGCTCTACGGTGGCCGCGGCTACCGCGTCGAGAGCTCCGCCGCCCGAGCCGCCGGAGCGGCGCTCGCGCTGGCCTTCCCGCTCAGCGCGCTGCTCGCCCGGGTGCTGCCGCTGCTGCTGGGACAGGACGCGCTGATCTTCGGCTCGGCGGTCGAGATCGCAGTGTTCCTGCTGACCCTCGGCACCGCGCTGGCCGTCTGCCGCGCGCAGCGCCGGCCCAACGCCGTCTAGAACAAAGCTCGGAACAGCAGGCACGGCGGCGCGAAGCATTATAGTGCGTTTCGCGCGCCGTGTCTGTGCGTTTTACACCCGCGTCTTGCCGAAGCACGTCGAGGAGTCCACAACCTCAAACCCCAGCGACTGGTAGAGCGGCTGGGCCGCCCAGTTATCCGCCCCTGTGGTAAGCCAGCACGCCTCGCACCCCTCGGCCACGAGGCGCGCCAGCGCCCCGCCCATCAGCGCCCGCGCGATCCCACGGCGCCGGTACACCTCCTCCACGCCTAGCCCCCAGATGTAGCCGATGCGTCCGGCGCGCGGGTCCTCGTAGATCGGCGCGAGCGTGCTGAAGTAGCAGTCGCCGGCCTGCTGCTCACCATCCACGGCCTGGAGCACAAGGCTGGGGCGGTGCTCGGACGCATCCCGGATCACAATGCCAGCCGGCACGGGCGTGCTCTCAGGTGGGAAGCGGCGCAGGTCGCACGTCAGGTGTAGCTCGCGACACAGCGGCCGGTAACCGGCGCGCACCAGCAGCCGGGCGACGTGCGGCAGGCGGTCCGAGAGACCGTCCCAGGCGGCGTTGCACTCGGGGATCGGGCCGTTGGCGTGCTCCGGCGGAAAGGCCTGGAGGTCGCCGGGGCCGGCCGCGGCCTCGCACGCGGCCAGCAGCGCGCCCCCGACCTGTTCAGTGTCGAAGTAGAGTGCCGTGATCGCCCGGTGCGCGTTGCCGTCCCAGTTCTTGTAGTCGGTCAGGCACGCGAACCCGCGCGCGGCCCCGGTCTCCTCCGCCACCAGCAGCCGCCGCTCTCGGGGCAGCGTGAAGAGACTGGGCGTCGGGACGAGCCCAAGCAGCTCGTCGCGGAAGCGCGCGAGACTCGGCACAAACCTGCTGTGCGGCACGCCTTCCATCGTGTCCCGGTAGAGCCGATACAGCTGCTCGGCGTGGTCCGAACGCGGCTCGACGATGTCCACCATAGCGCCTCCGATCAGATCCGGTACTCCGGTCCTACCCATGACCACCCACAAACATTTTCCGCTATGCGTGTAGTAGGGGACTACGGTAGCGATATACAACCCTGGCTTCCAGCCCTACCATTATAGAGAACGCGCACAGTCCCCGTGCATCCACGACGATCAAAGGAAACGTCTATGCTCGACATCACAGCACTCCTCCGCCCACGCTTTCTGCTTGCCGTCGCACTCTCGCTCGTCCTCGGCACGACCGCCTACGGCTTCGCCGCAGCCAACACCATCCCTACCAGCGGCGCGGGCGACGGCAGCGCCACCATCAGCGGCTACACAATAAGCAGCGTGACCTACGCGCTCGACAGCACCGACCCATCCCTGCTGGACTCGGTGAGCTTCAACATCACGCCCACCGGCAGCAACCCCCAGCCTGTGACTGTCAAGATCCAGCTCGTGACAGATGGGACCTGGTACACCGCAACCGCCGGCAGCGGCACCACGTGGTCGGTCGACCTGGCCTCAGCGAACGTGACCGCCGCCTCGGTCAACAACCTGCGCGTCGTCGCCGCTCAGTAGCCCTTCCTTCTCTCAGGGGCCGCCGGTTTGCCGGCGGCCCCTCGACGTACCATGACGATCAAACGCGCATCCCACATCACCGGGCACGTGCTCGCGCTAGCCATGTTGCTCGCGATCTGGGTCGCACTCGCGCCGATCCAGCTCGGCGGGAGTGCGGCCTACGTGATCGTGAGCGGCAGCAGCATGGAGCCGCTGTACCATCGCGGCGACCTGGTGCTGCTGCGGGCGGTCAGCAGCTACAAGGTGGGCGACATCGTCACATACCGCCACCCGCAGATCGGCCCGGTGATCCACCGCATTATCGGCCGTGACGCCGGCCAGCTGGTGCTCAAGGGTGACAACAATGGTTTCAACGATGCGTACCGACCAACCGAGGCCGAGGTCATCGGCGCCGCGTGGCTGCACGTGCCAGCCGCCGGCGCTATCATCGGGCAGCTGCGCTCGCCGCCGGCAGCCGCTCTGCTCGTGGCGGGGGGCGTTGTGGCACTCGTAGCATCGGGCGGGGATGCCGCACGGCGCCGGCGCAGGGGCGCACTCCCCATCGGATCAGGGGGCACATCCTCGTTAGGCGCCCTAGTGGCCCTGACCGCGCTGGCGCTTGTGTCGGCCCTGCTCTCCATCACGGCCCTCACCCGCCCCACCACCCGCCAGGCTGAGGAGGAGCTGCCCTACCGTCATATCGGCGCCTTCGGCTACGCAGCCCCCGCCCCCGCCGGGACCTACGACCGGTCGCAGGGTCAGGTGGGCGAGCCGGTGTTCCGCAGGCTCACCAGCGCGCTCGACATCTCCTTCGACTACCGGTTGGACGCCGAGCTGCCCATCGATGTGAGCGGCACGCACCGACTGGTGGCGGAGGTGAGCGCCGACAACGGCTGGCGGCGCACCATCGAGCTCCATCCGTCGCAGGCGTTCAGCGGCGCGCGCACGGTGGCGAGCGGCAGGCTCGAACTAGCGCAGGCGCAGGCCGCGATCGATGCGATCGAGCAACAGACTGGCGTGGAGCAGCAGGAGTACTTCATCACCATCGTCCCTGAGCTGAATGTGACAGGGGCGCTGGCCGGCCAGCCGCTGCGCGACACGTTCGCGCCCCGCCTGGTCTTCCGCATGAACGAGCTCCAGCTCGTGCCGGTGCGTGACGAAAACACGCCGTTCGCGCCGGTGCGGGAGCGACTGCTGAGGCGAAGCGTGATTGTACCAAATACCCTACCCGTACTCTGGATGCAGATCGACGTGAGCGCGGCGCGCGTGGCTGGTTCGCTCGCCTTGGCCGGGTCGCTAGCCGGGCTCGCCATCCTTGGCTGGCCGGCGCTGATGGCGGCGCGACGCAGCGAGGTCGAGCGCATCCGCCTCCAGTACGGCTGGCTGCTGATCGATGCGGCCGAACCTCCGCCCCCGGCCGCGCGCGAGATCGCCGTGGCGCGGTTCGATGAGCTGGCGCGCCTTGCCGAGCGGCGTGGCGCCCTGGTGCTGCACGAGACGGACGGCGCGACGCACCGCTACACGGTCCCCGACGGCGAGGTATCGTACTACTACCGGGTGGCTGAACGGCTCCCCGCCGACACGCATCCGGCGCGCGTGAGCGTGGCACCGACAAAGGCCTCCAACAACGAGATGCCCGAATCGCCAGACGTGGCCGCACCCGACCTGCCCGCCGACTGGCAGGCGAACTTCCTCACGGCCCTGCGGGAGACCGGCCTGACAACCGAGGCCTGCCGTCTGGCCGAGGTCAGCATCCTCGCCCCCTACCGCGAGCGCGAGGACAACCCCGCCTTCGCCGCAGCCTGGGCCGAGATCCGCGACGCGCGCGGGGCTTCCCGGCGGGAGGCGCGCTGATGCTCCGAGCGCTTGTGCGGAGCGTGATGTGGGCCATCCCCGCCACGCTCCTGATCGGCATCATCGGGGCGTCCGCGGCGGCCAACAGCGTGCCGACCACCGGGGTAGACGACATGCGCAGGGCCACGCGCCTGGCCGACCTCCGCCCGCCCGAGTGCGCCGGCCAGTCCGTGACGGCGCTGATCATCGGCACGGGAGCGATCAGCGGCACCGCGGGCAGCGACCTCATCCTGGGCGGGCCGGGCGACGACCTGATCTCCGGCGAGAGCGGCGACGACTGCATCGTCGGCGGCGGCGGCGACGACGCGCTGATCGGCGGCGACGGCAATGACGTCTGCTTGGGTGGGGCGGGCAGCGACGCCATCGACATCAGCTGCGAGTAGCCCCGCCCACGGGTCATCTCAGCCGCGCGCGGAGGCTTCCCCCGTGAGGAAGTTCCGCAGCAGGTCCTTGCCCGCCTGCGTCATAATAGACTCGGGGTGGAACTGCACCCCCTCCACCGGCAGCTCGCGGTGGCGCAGCCCCATGATCAGCCCGTCCTCGGTCCAGGCCGTCACCTCCAGGCACTCCGGCAGATCCTCGCGCCGGACGATCAGCGAGTGGTAGCGCGTGGCCGTGAAGGGCCGCGGCAGCCCGGCGAACACGCCGCTATCCTCGTGGTGGATCTGTGAGAGCTTGCCGTGCATCACGTACGGCGCGCGCACCACCTCACCGCCGTAGGCCGCACCGATCGACTGGTGGCCGAGACAAACCCCCAGTATCGGAAAGCGCCCGCCGAGCTCGCGGATGAGCGGCACGCTGATACCGGCCTCGTTTGGCGTGCATGGCCCAGGCGAGATCACGATCCGCTCGGGAGCCATCGCCGCCACATCGGCCACCGTCACTTCGTCGTTGCGGCGCACCGCCACCTCGGCCCCCAGCTCGCTCAGGTACTGGAAAAGGTTGTAAGTGAACGAGTCATAGTTATCCAGCAGCAGGATCATAGCCTTTCCGCCTCCTCGATCGCCCGCAGCAGCGCCGCGGCCTTATTGCAGCTCTCGCGGAACTCCTCGGTCGGGTCGCTGTCCGCCACCACGCCGCCGCCCGCCTGGACGTAGGCCACGCCGTCCTTCACCACCATCGTCCGCAGTGCGATGCAGGTGTCCAGGTCGCCGTTGAAGCCAACGTGCCCCACCGCGCCGGCGTAGACACCGCGCTGCTCGCCCTCGAGCTCGGCGATGATCTCCATCGCGCGGATCTTGGGGGCGCCGCTGACCGTACCGGCCGGAAACACCGCCCGCAGCGCGTCCAGAGCCGTCATGTCGCCGCGTAGCCTGCCGGTAACGTGGCTCACCAGGTGCATGACGTGGCTGAAGCGCTCGACCGTCATGAAGCGCGGGACGCGCACGCTGCCGGCCTGCGCCACGCGGCCGATGTCGTTGCGGCCCAGGTCCACCAGCATCAGATGCTCGGCGCGCTCCTTCTCGTCGGCCAGCAGCTCCTCGGCCAGCGCGGTGTCCTCCTCGTCGTCCTTGCCGCGCCGCCGGGTGCCGGCGATCGGGTGGGTGGTGACCAGGCCCTCCTCGACGCGCACCAGCAGCTCGGGCGAGGCGCCCACCAGGTCGCCCTCGGGGGTGTGCAGGAAAAACATGTACGGCGAGGGGTTGATCGTCCGCAGCGAGCGGTAGATCGTGAACGGGTCGCTCTTCACCAGGCGGCTGAAGCGCTGCGACGGCACCACCTGGAAGATGTCGCCGGCGGCGATGTACTCCTGGGCCGCGCGCACCCGCCGCTCGTACTCCTCCTGCGTGACATTCGAGACCGGGCCGGCGGGCGAGTCCCCCTCGGCAGCGGGCCACGGCTCATAGTTCGCGACGAAGTCGTCCGCCGACCGCCGGTCGTCGGCCGTCTGTCGTCCGTGGCCTCCGTGCAGCGTCCGGTCCTTGGTCTTTCGTCTTTCGTCCAGCGGCTCGGAGAGCCGGACCAGCAGCTCCTCGATCTTGGCGGCGGCGCGGCGGTACTCGGCCTCGAGGTCCGGCGTGTCTAGGTGGACGTGGCTGAGCACCTTAATCTTGTGGCGCAGGTGGTCGAACACCAGCAGCGTATCGACGAACTGCCACTGGCCGTCCGGCATGGCGTAGGGCGCGCGGCGTTCGGGCCGCGGCAGGCGCTCGAAGCGGTCCACAGCGTCGTAGGCCAGGTAGCCCACCGCGCCGCCCACGAAGCGCGGCAGATCCGGCAGGCGCACCGGGCGGTAGTCGCCGAGGTACGAGCCGATCACCGCCAGCGGGTCGGTGTAGGGCAGAGTCTGCTTGTAGCCACCCTGGACGGCGTGGACCTGGCCGGCGTCAAAGCGCAGAGTCAGGTACGGGTCGGCGCCGATGAACGAGTAGCGCGCGATGTTGACGCCGCCCTCGACCGACTCGAGCAGGAAGCTCCAGGGGCCGCGGGCCACCTTGAGGAAGGCGGAGACCGGGGTCTCCAGGTCGGCGAGCACCTCGGCGTAGAGCGGGCAGAGGTTGCCCTGGCCCACGAGTGCGCGCATCTCGTCGAGCGATGGCTTGAGCTGCATTGGTTCTCCCTTTCATATGCGGGGGCTGCGCCCCCTCGCGCTCCCCCCATCAGAGGCTTCTCGCCTCAGCGGCGTGCGTGCGAGGTGGGGCTACGCCCCCTCGCGCCCCCCCCGTCAGAGGGGCGCTTGCGCCCCCTCCGAACCTCCCCCGCAATGGGAGCCGTCCTCAACCGGTAGCATCGTGACACTCGCCACCACGGTGATACCTGCCCTGCACTCGTTCAGCCGCCAGGAGCCTGGAGACGCGCTCCCGATCCCCGCGGGTGGGGTCCCAGTCATCGTGCCGACCGATATCAGGTTGGCAGTGCTCCCTTTGCGGGGTCCAGGGGCGGCCGAGCCCCGGCGGGGGATGCAAGGGGGCGGGCCCCCTTGCGCGGGGCGCGGGGCGGAGCGCCCGCACAAGCTGCGCCCTTGGCGCCTGAGCAGCTACAGAAACTTCAGCCCCATCGCCTCGCGCATCGCGTCCAGCGTCGCCTGGGCCTCGCGCTGAGCGCGCTCCGAGCCTGCCACAAGCACCTCCTCGACAATGCGCGGGTTGCGCTCCAGCTCCGCCCGCCGCTCACGGATCGGGTCGAGGAAGGCATTGATCGCCGCCGCTAGCTTGCGCTTCACCTCCACGTCGCCCACCTTCCCCAGCCGGTAGCGATCCTTCAGGTCGTTCACCTCCTCCACGTTCGGGTTGAACGCATCGTGGTAGATGAACACCGGGTTGCCCTCCACCTTGCCGGGGATGTCCGCCCGCACCCGGTTCGGGTCGGTGTACATCGTGCGCACCTTCGCCTCGACGGTCTTGGCGTCGTCCGAGAGATAGATTGCGTTATCCAGGCTCTTGCTCATCTTCGCCTGGCCGTCGGTGCCCACCAGGGTCGGCACGTCGCCGATCAGCGTGTCCGGCTCGGGCAGCACCTCAGCGTCGTACAGGTTATTGAAGCGCCGTGCTACCTCGCGCGTCACCTCCAGGTGGCTCGCCTGGTCCTTGCCCACCGGCACCAGGTTCGCCCGGACGCACAGGATGTCAGCCGCCTGGAGCACCGGGTAGCCCAGCAGGCCGAGGCTCGGCTGCTCGATCTCCAGATCCTGCATCACCTCCTTGAGCGTCGGCACGCGCTGGAGGCGCGGCACGGTAGTGAGCATGCCAAAGATCAGCGCGATCTCCGGGATGGCCGGCACGATGCTCTGCAGGAAGTAGGTGCTCTTGTTCGGGTCGATGCCCACGCTCAGGTTGTCCAGCACCACGCTGCGGATGTTCTCGCCAGTGTGGCGCAGCCGCTCCAGCTCGGTGCGGGTGGTGAGCATGTGCAGGTCGGCCACCAGGAAGAAGCACTCATACTCGTCCTGCAGCTTGACGCGGTTCTGCAGCGTGCCTACGTAGTGCCCCAGGTGCATCCGGCCAGTCGGCCGGTCGCCCGTCAGAATGCGCTTCTTCATCGGTTCTACCTTTCGTCAGTCATCGTAAGAGGGGAGCTTCTGCGGGGGATTCTCCCCCGCGCCCCCCGGCATCGCTTCGCGAAACAAAGCCCGTCCTATCCGAACATCGCCTCGGTGCCCACCCATCACCGACTCAGCCCGAGTGCCATCCAGGCGACGTCGAAGCTCCTAAGCAGTGCATAACAGTGCTCATCAATGCATCCAATCTGATCACCAGAGCGCATATCATCTCATGGTATAGTGCCAGCGTCCGACACGTCCGCCCGCTCACAACCCTGTGGAGATCCTACCCATGCGCCTCACTCGCCGCGCCCTGCTGCGCCGCTCCGCCGTGCTCGCCACGGCGTCGCTCGCCGTGCTCGCCGCGCGCCCGGGCCGCGCCCAGGCCGTCGCCGCCGGCCCGTCGTCCATCACCAGCCCCCAGCCCGTCGTCCAGCCGCTCCAGCCCGTCCGCCTGAGCCTCAGCGTCCCCGGCTACACCGGCCCGGCCGCCGTGGTCCTCTACGACGCCCGCGGCCGCTTCGCCGGCTCGGCCGAGGGGCGCGTCGAGGGCGGCCTGGGCGAGGTGGACATCCTGCCGCGCGGGGCGCTCGGGCCGCAGTGGGCCGCGCTGCTCGCCAGCGGCCACCAGGTGGCCGCCAACCCCGCCATCTTCACGCTCGACGCCCAGACCACTGTGGTCGCCGGGCAGCCGCGCTTCGACCAGTTCGTTCCCAAGGCCCGCGAGCTCATGGGCAACGCTGTGCTCGACTACCAGATCGACGGCAGGCGCCACCACGGCTACCGCTCGCCCGACAGCCCACTGATCTGGCTGCGCGACCACGTCCACGCCGCGCGCGGGGCGCGCTACTTCGACGCCGACCTGCGCGGCCCGCTCGACTCCTTCCGCGACCTCCAGATGCCCGACGGCAGCCTGCACGACTTCCTGCCGCGGCCGTACATCGCGCCCAAGCCGTACCGTACCGCCGTCGAGGCCGACGTCGAGTACCTCTACGTCCAGGGGGTCTTCGAGACCTGGCAGGCCACTGGGGACGACGCCTGGGCGCGCTCGCACCTCGGCAGTATGCGGCGCGCGCTCACCTACTCGCTGCAGCACCCGCTGCGCTGGGACGCGGCGCGCGGCCTGGTGAAGCGCCCCTTCACGATCGACACCTGGGACTTCGAGTACGGCGCGACGACCGCAGACCCGGACAGCGGCGAGCCCGCGCCGCGGCACTGGATCGACGACCGGACGATCTGGGGCGTGTTCCACGGGGACAACACCGGCATGGCGATGGCGCTGCGAATGCTGGCGCAGGTCGAGGATCGCGTGGGCGACCCGGCGCTGGCTCAGGTCTGGCGCGGACTGGGCGACGCGCTGGTTCGCAACCTGACGGCGCTGGCCTGGAACGGCCGCTTCTTCACCCACCACGTCCCATTCCAGCCGTTCGACGTGCCGGGCGTGGACGAGAAGGAGCAGCTGAGCCTCTCGAACGCCTACGCCCTCAACCGCGGCGTGCTCACCGAGGCGCAGGGCCAGGCTATCCTGGACGAGTACATCCGCCGCGGTAAGACCACGCCCGCCTTCGCCGAGTGGTTCAGCATCGACCCGCCCTTCCCACCTGGCGCGTACGGGCTGGCCGGCCGCACCGGCGAGCTCCCCGGCACCTACGTCAACGGCGGCATCATGCCGATCACCGGCGGCGAGCTGGCGCGCGGCGCATTCCGCCACGGCAACGAGAGCTATGGCTTCGCCATCCTGGACCACTACTGGCAGCGGATGCTAAGCCGGGGGCGCACGTTCCTCTGGTACCGGCCGGACGGCGCCGAGGGCGTGGGCTCGGACCAGACCATCCCGTGGGACGCGTGGGGCACCGCCGCGATGCTGACGGCGATGGTCGAGGGCGCGGCGGGCATCGAGGACCGCGGCCCGGCCATGCGCGACGTGACGCTGAGCCCGCGCTGGCCTGCGGCCGGGGTGACGAGCGCCTACGCGGTCGCGCGCTACCCGGCGAGCGATGCCTATGCGGCCTACGCCTGGAGCCAGGGCAAGGGGTTCATCAACCTCCAGGCCAGCGGCAGCGCCGACAGGGTGCGCCTGCGGCTGCTGCTACCGCCCGAAGTCAAGGGGAATGTCAGAGTCACGCTCAACAGCAACCCGACGCCCCACACGGTTGAGACCGTGCGCGCCAGCCGCTACGTGACTCTGGAGATAGCCGACCCGGTTGTTAACGTGCAGGTGCGGTGGTAGCTGCAGAGTACTGAGTGCTGAGTCTTGAAGTACTCAGCACTCGTTTCTCAGCACTCAGTACTCGACACTCGCTTACCCGACGCTCGGCAGGCCCGCGAGCGCCATCGCGACCTCATCGTCCGAGTACTCGAAGTCCTTCAGCTTGCCGGCCATGAAATCCGTGTAGGCCCCCATGTCGAAGTGGCCGTGGCCGCACAGGTTGAACAGGATCGTCTTGGCCTCGCCGCTCTCTTTGCAGCGCAGCGCCTCCTGGATCGCGCCGGCGACCGCGTGGTTAGCCTCGGGCGCAGGCAGGATCCCTTCGGCACGCGCGAACTGGAGGCCGGCGGCGAACGTCTGCGTCTGCTGAAGCGCAGTCGGCTCGATCTGGCCGAGCTCCACCAGATGGCTCACAAGCGGCGCCATGCCGTGGTAGCGCAGGCCACCCGCGTGGATCCCCGACGGCACGAAGTCATGGCCGAGGGTGTGCATTTTGACCAGCGGCGTCATCTTAGCCGTGTCGCCGAAGTCGTAGGCGTACTTCCCCTTCGTCAGGCTCGGGCAGGCGGCCGGCTCCACCGCCACCACGCGCACCTCGCGCTCGCCGCGCAGCCTGGCGCCGATGTAGGGGAAGGCGATGCCGGCGAAATTGCTGCCGCCGCCGGTGCAGCCCACGATGATATCCGGCTCGTCCCCGGCCATCTGCATCTGCTGCATGCACTCCAGTCCGATAATCGTCTGGTGCAGCAGCACGTGGTTGAGCACGCTGCCCAGCGCGTACTTGGTGTCCTCGCGCTGCACCGCCACCTCGACGGCCTCGCTGATCGCGATGCCGAGGCTGCCGGTGCTGTCCGGGTGCGCGGCGAGGATGCCGCGGCCGGCGGCGGTGGTCTCGCTCGGGCTGGCGATCACCTGCCCGCCGTAGGCCTCCATCAGCGCACGGCGGTAGGGCTTCTGCTGGTAGCTGACCTTCACCATGTAGACCAGTACCTCAATCCCGAACAGCGCGCCGGCCATCGAGAGGGACGAGCCCCACTGCCCCGCGCCGGTCTCGGTCACGAGCCGCTTGACGCCCTCCTGCTTGTTGTAGTACGCCTGCGGGATGGCGGTGTTCGGCTTGTGGCTGCCCGCCGGGCTGACGCCCTCGTACTTGTAGTAAATCTTAGCCGGGGTGTCGAGCAGCTGCTCTAGCCGCCGCGCCCGGTATAGCGGGCTCGGGCGCCACTGGCGGTAGATGCGCTGGACCTCCTCGGGGATCTCGATCGAGCGCTCGGTGCTGACCTCCTGCTGGATAAGCGCCATCGGGAAGAGCGGCGCCAGGTCAGCCGGGCCGAGCGGCTGGCCGGTGCCGGGGTGCAGCGGCGGCGGCGGCGGCGTGGGCAGGTCGGCAGCGATGTTGTACCACGCGGTCGGCATCTGGTCTTCGCTGAGCAGGTACTTGATGGTGTCCATGGACGTTTTCTCCTCTTCGAGCGAGCTTGGCTAACAACGAGAGCCGCACGCCGCGGCCAGAGAGAATCAAAAAACCCCTCGTCCCACGCTAGGGACGAGAGGCCAAAGGCCCTCGCGGTACCACCCCAGTTCGCACCACCTCGCGGCGGGTCGCACTCACCAGGTACGGAGCCGAAGCTCGATACCCTGCGCCCTGGTAACGGTGGCGTCTCCGGCGGATACTACTGCGGAAGGCGGAAGGCGAAACGCTGAACGCTAAAGAGCCGGGCGATGTTCGACGCAGTTCTGCTCCGATAGCTGCCGCAGCTTTTTACCGTTTGTCGCTAAGCCTTTATCGCTTTCGGTTCGCTCCGCGACTCCCAGGCCCATTCCGCACCCGCGCCCGCACCGGCTTCGCACCAACCGCCGGCTCTCTGAGCTGCGCCGCAGCGCGTACTCTTCCTGTTCAACGTCGCTCGTCTTCGTCTGTGCCGGAGAGTATAGCAGGGGGACGGAGGGGTGTCAACCCGACGTCCGACGGAAAGCTTGTAGGGCAGGTGGGTCACAGGGAGGGCAAAGCCCTCCCCGGCCTTCAGGTTCATCCTTCCAGCACATACCCCTGCGCGAGCTCGCAGTAGCGGCGCACCTGCTCGGTCTGCCACTCCTCGCCGAGGCCCAGCTCCTGCGCGAGGACAGCGGCCACCGCGGGCGCGGCCTCCATGCTGGCGCGCGCATCCAGTAGCAGCGCGCGGGTCCGGCGCGAGAGCACGTCCTCCACGGTGCGCGCCAGCTCGTAGCGCGCAGCCCAGGCCGCCTCGCCCAGGTGGTAGGGCAGGCGCGGGTGCATCCGCTGGCGCCACTCCGGTCGCTCGGCCAGCAGCGACAAGAGCGCCGGCGCATCCGACCCATAAACGCCATACGGCTCCTCGAGCTGCTGGTCGTGCCAGCCGTGCAGCTTGAGCGTCGCCGTAGTGCACGGCTGCGTCGCCAGCCCGCCCACCTCGGCGGCCTTGTCAACAGTATCCTCCGCCATGTGGCGGTAGGTGGTCCACTTGCCGCCGGTGATCGTCACCAGCCCCGAGGGGGACACCACCAGCGTGTGGTCGCGCGAAAGCGCGGCGGTGCTGGCGGCCCCCGAGGCCTTCACCAGCGGGCGCAGGCCAGCGAAGATGCTCAGAACGTCGGACGGCGACGGGTCCTTCGAGAAGTAGCGCGCGGTGTGGCTGAGCAGGAACGCAACCTCGTCCGGCAGGGCGCGCGGCTCGAGCTCGGCGCTCGGCACGGCGGTGTCGGTGGTGCCCACCACCACTTTGTTGTGCCACGGGACCGCGAACAGCACGCGGCCGTCGTCGGTCTTGGGAATCATCACCGCGTGGTCGCCGGGCAGGAACGAGCGGTCCAGCACGATATGAATGCCCTGGCTTGGGGCGAGCAGCTTCGCGGCGCCCGGGTCATCGACGCGGCGCAGCTCGTCGGCGTAGACGCCCGTGGCGTTAACTACGGCGCGGGCCGCAAAGCGCAGCTCCTCGCCGGTCTCGACGTCGCGCGCTTGAACCCCGGTGACGCGCCCGCCCTCCTTGAGCAGCCCGTCGGCGGAGGTGTAGTTCAGCGCCGTGCCGCCCAGGTCCAGGAAGGTGCGCAGCAGCGCCACCGCCAGCCGTGAGTCGTCGAACTGGCCGTCGTAGTACACCACGCCGCCTTTCAGCCCCTCGGGCTCCAGCGTGGGCGCCAGGCGCAAGGCCTCGGCGTGACCCACCAGGCGCGAGAAGCCGAAGCCGAGCCGCCCGGCCATGACGCTGTAGAGCAGCAGGCCCGAGCCGTAGAACGGCTGGTCCCACCAGCGGTAGGCGGGCACCACGAACGGCAGCGGGTGGACCAGGTGCGGCGCGATGCGCTGCATGATGCCGCGCTCGCGCAGAGCGCCGTAGACTAGCCCGACATTGCCCTGGGCCAGGTAGCGGACGCCGCCGTGCACCAGCTTAGTGCTGCGGCTGGAGGTTCCTTTAGCGAAATCGGCGGCTTAGAGCAGCAGCGTGCGATAGCCGCGCGCCGCCGCGTCCACCGCCGCGCCGAGGCCGGTGGCGCCGCCGCCGATGATGATCATGTCCCACGGCCCGCCGTCACGGGCGCGGGCCAGCAGCTCGTCTCGTCTCACAGTGCCCCTCTCTGCGATCATCTGTGCCCTCGCGCCATCATACCAGACGCGCCGCGGGGGCGGTGCGGCGGCAGGGCGCGCTTTCACCACCTGGCGTGAGCGATCGCCCACCGGATGCAGCTTCGCGCCCGATCCGCTCACGAATCGTACGCCATGCTCCATACCCCCGCGGTACACTGGCGGCGAGCTCACCGGGGCGGCCGCTCACAGCACACTGCGCCACGCCCCTCCCGGCTTCCGGTATAGTTACGCCGGAGACCGCGCCGGTCCCCGCCGGCAACCAGCCGGCGCCGGCAATTCGAAGGAGAGCACGTGGACACGACACCTCTCATCACCCTGAAGCGGGCACTCGAGGCTGCTGAGCACGGCGGCTACGCGCTTGGGGCCTTCTCGCC
>JBDLTZ010000115.1:0-14090 GCA_039805565.1 Chloroflexota bacterium
CATCCCTACCAACACCCTCGTCGAGCAGAATGTGACTGCTACCAACACCGACCCGAGCGGCAATACCTCGCCCTTCGCCCGCGCCGTCCCCGTGCCCGGCAGCCGCCCCGCCAACAACAGCCCTGCCCTTATGTACCTCCCCTATATCGGCCGCTGAGACGCAGTAGAGCCGACTTTGTATTTCTTGACACAAAGCTAAATGCGACTATAATGCCAGATGCCCGGCATGCGCCGCGCGCGGTCTTTTTTGACGCCCACGCCAGAGCCGGATCGCAACCCACCCGTTCAGCGAGGAGCTTCACCTGATGCTCGCCGACTACTTGCCGATCCTGGTCATGTTCCTGGTGGCGGTGTTCATTGCCGTCTTCGTCATCGTCCTCTCTCGATTCCTCGGCCCACAGCGTCCCTCGCGGCGCAAGCTCATGCCCTACGAGTCCGGTATGGAGCCGATCGGCTCGGCACAGCGTCGCTTCCCGGTGAAGTTCAATCTCGTCGCGATGATCTTCATTCTGTTTGACATCGAGGTGATCTTCTTCTTTCCATACGCGCTGGTGTACCGGCAGCTGGGCACTTTTGGCCTGATCGAAATGGGTGTCTTCACGCTCATCCTGCTGGTCGGGTATATCTATATATTGAAGCGAGGAGCACTCCAGTGGGAATAGAAGAGAAGGCCGGCGACCTCGGCATTGTCACCACATCGCTTGAGACTGTTGTCAACTGGAGCCGCAGCAACGCGATGTGGCCACTGACCTTCGGCCTGGCCTGCTGCGCGATCGAGATGATGAGCGCGCAGGGCTCGAACTACGACATGTCGCGCTTCGGCATGGAGATTAACCGGCCCTCACCGCGTCAGGCAGACCTTATCATCATCGCGGGGCGCGTGTCGCGCAAAATGGCACCGGTTGTCCGCCGCCTCTACGACCAGATGAGTGACCCGAAGTGGGTGGTCGCCATGGGTGACTGCGCGTCGTGCGGCGGGGTGTTCAACAACTACGCGATCGTCCAGGGCGTGGACGAGATCATCCCCGTGGACGTCTACGTGGCAGGCTGCCCGCCCCGCCCCGAGGCGCTGATCGACGGCATCATGCAGCTGCACGAGAAAGTCAAGCGCATGAAGATCAACGGCCAGGTCCGCGAACTCGAGCGGATCCACGCGTAGCGATTTGTGATTCTGGATGGCGGAGGTCTGGCATGTCGGCCATCCCGCCACCATCCAGAATCTAAAATCTAGAACTGCATCTGTATGGATAATGCTACTGTCCTCGAGCGGCTCCAGGCTGCGCTGCCCGACGCCATCACCGGGTCCGCCGAGTTTCGCGGGCAGCTGAGCGTTGTTGTCCACCGCGAGGCCCTGGTGGAGATGGTGCGCTTCCTGCGCGAGACGCCGGAGCTCAGCTATAACTTCCTCGAGAACCTCTGCGGCGTCGACTACCTCGGCCGCGACCCGCGCTTCGAGGTGGTCTACCACCTGCTCTCGCACACGAACCACCACCGCATCTGCCTCAAGGTTGGCGTCCCCGAGCAGGACCCGTCGGTGCCGTCGCTCACACCGCTCTGGTCCACCGCCAACTGGCAGGAGCGCGAGGTCTTCGATATGTTCGGCGTGGTCTTCACCGGCCACCCAAGCCTCGACCGCATTCTCATGCCCGAGGACTGGGAGGGGTACCCCCTCCGCAAAGATGTCCCCCTCGGCTACGAGGAGGTGGCCTTCACGGTGAATGAAAAGCAGATCTACGACCGCAAGACCTTTGCGAAAGAGTGAAAAATGCAAGGTGCAAAGTGCAAAATGGTGGCTAGGCCCGATTTTTGCGCTTTGCATTTTTCATTGCTGAGGTTGCTATGACTACGCTTGAGATGCCCCCGCCCATGGCCACGCCGGCAGCTGCCAGCGATGACGCCCGAATCACCTACCCGGTCCCGTCGCCAAACAGCATCACGAAGCCGGCGCTCGCGGGCAAGGACGATACCATGGTCCTCAACATGGGCCCGCACCACCCCAGCACCCACGGTGTGCTGCGCCTGGTGGTCGAGCTCGATGGCGAGACGGTGGTCAACGTCGCCCCCGACGTCGGCTTCCTGCACACCGGCATCGAGAAGACCATGGAGAGCAAGCAGTACCAGAAGGCCGTGGTGCTGACCGACCGCACCGACTACCTGGCGCCGCTCTCCAACAACCTCAGCTACGTCCTCGCGGTGGAGAAACTGCTCGACTGCCAGGTGCCGCCCCGCGCACAGACGGCGCGCGTGCTGCTCACCGAGCTCCAGCGCATCTCCAGCCACCTTGTCTGGCTCGGCACGCACGCGCTCGACTTGGCTGCGATGAGCGTGTTCCTCTACGGCATGCGCGAGCGTGAGCAGATCCTCGATATCTTCGAGCTCGTCTCCGGCGCCCGCATGATGACGAGCTACTTCCGCGTCGGTGGCCTGGCCTACGACCTGCCGGCCGAGTTCGTGCCCACCGTCGCGAGCTTCCTGGAGATCATGCCGGGCCGGGTCGATGAGTACGAAGACCTGCTCACCGGCAACCCGCTCTGGCTCGAGCGCACTCAGGGCGTCGGCGCGATCGACCCCGACGCCGCGATCGCCTACGGCCTCACCGGCCCCAGCCTGCGCGCCACCGGCATCTCCTGGGACCTCCGCAAGGATATGCCCTACTGCGGCTACGAGACCTACGATTTCGCAGTGCCCATCGCGAAGCGCGGCGACACCTACGACCGCTACCTGGTCCGCATGGCTGAGATGCGCGAGAGCGTCAAGATCTGCAAGCAGGCGCTCCAGCGCCTCGTGGACCTCGGCCCCGGCCCGTACACCACCACGGACCGCAAGATCTCCCCGCCGCCAAAGACCGAGATCACCCACAGCATGGAGTCGCTCATCCACCACTTCAAGCTGTGGACCGAGGGCTTCAAGCCCCCGCGCGGCGATGCCCTGGCAGCGATCGAGTCCCCCCGCGGCGAGCTCGCGACCTACGTGGTCAGCGACGGCGGCCCCAAGCCGTACCGCGTCCACTTCCGCGCACCCTCGTTCGTGAACCTGCAGGCCCTGCCCTACATGGCAAAGGGCCGCCTGGTGGCTGACCTGGTTGCGCTGATCGCCTCCATGGACCCGGTGCTCGGCGAGGTGGACCGCTAGCGGTCATATGCTGCGTTGTCGTCGCCGGGAGTGGGGCGCAGCCCCCGCAACAAGCCTTGCTCATAAGCGGGGAAGTGGGGGCGCAGCCCCCGCAACAACCCCTCCCAATACTAGTGAACTGAGATAAACATGGCTCTCAAAGAGAAGCACGGCCAGGAGATCGATGCGATCGTCGGCCGCTACCCGCAGAAGCGCAGCGCCGTGCTGCCGCTGCTCTACATCGCCCAGGACGAGTACGGCCACCTCACCGAGCCCGCCGTCCGCGAGGTCGCCGAGATCCTCGACCTCCCGCCCACCGACGTCTTCGAGGTCGCCGGCTTCTACTCGCTGCTCTACGAGCAGCCCGTCGGCAAGTGGGTCCTCCAGGTCTGCGACGACGTCCCCTGCTGCTTCTGCGGCGGCGAGGAGCTCGTGGCCACGCTCGAGCAGAAGCTCGGCATCACGGTGGACCAGACAACCCCCGACGGCATGTTTACCCTCCAGCGGGTGAAGTGCCTCGCGGACTGCGACCAGGCGCCGATGCTCCAGGCCAACCTCGAGTACTGCCGCAAGCTCAACACTCCCGAGAAGGTTGACGCGCTCCTCACCGAGCTCCGGCAGCGCACCGGCACCGGCGAGCGCCTCAGCGTCTCGGGCCGGTTCGCCGACAAGTAACACGCGGCGCGGCGCTCAACAGATCTCAAGACAGACGAACGGCGAAGGGCTAGCGACATTGCCACCGCTAGCCCTTCGTCGTTGACGGCTAACTGTAGCCCCAATCTCCCCCCGCCCGTAGATCCAGACCCTACCCCCGCTTCGCGCTGTCAGATAGACCCTCAGAAAGATACCGCTCTCGCCACGCGAGGCCTGCCGTAGCACAGGCCGGTCACCGCATTGCCGCACGCCTGAGAAGACAACCACCACGGTAAGGAGCTGCTATTCGACCGCCACCACGCCCGATCGCCCGCGGCCTCTTCGAGCGCGTGCCCACGGACGAGATCCTTCTGTGCGCGCCCCCCGTCATTAGCGCCGCTATGGTCGTGCTCGCGGGGCTCGGGATCACCGCGGCGGCGATGGCGCAGCTCTAGGATCTACTTGGCAACCCCGCTCCCCTGAGCTACAATGTGTCGCCCTATGCAGGAGAGCGAAGGAGCCTCTGGACGTGTCTGACCGCCCGCTGGACCAGTATGCGGCCATGCTGCCGCTCGAGGCGTGCAGCGAGCTGCACACCAGCCCCCAGGGACTGACTGAGGACGAGGCGCAGGCTCGCCTCGCACAATATGGCCCGAACGCCATCAGCGACATTGAGCAGGCCTCGGTGCTCGCGCGGATCGTCGGCCCGTTCGCAAACTGGATCACCGTTATCCTGCTCGTCGCCGGGGCGCTGGCCTTTGTGAGCGGCACGCCGCTCATCGGCTGGACGATCGTCGTCGTCGCGCTCCTCAACGGCGTGTTCACCATCTGGCAGGAGTACCTCGCAGAGCGTGAGATCGCCGCCCTGCGCAAGCTCCTGCCGCAGAACACCTATGTCCGCCGCGCGGCGCAGGTCCGCCAGGTGCCCACTGCCGAGATCGTCCCGGGCGACATGCTGCCCCTCAAGCCGGGCACCGTGGTAGTGGCCGACAGCTACCTCGTGACCAGCGAGGGGCTGCGCGTGAAGCAGACCTCGCTCACCGGCAACAACGCCCCGATCACTAAGGTGGCCGGGCCGATGCCAGACCCGACGCTGGCGCTGACCGAGCGGCCGAACCTGCTGCTCGCTGGTACCGTGGTGTTCGAGGGCCAGGGGAGCGCCGTGGCGGTGGGCACCGGCATGCGCACCCTGCTGGGCCAGATCGCCGAGAGCACCGCCGCCCTACGCGCCGGTCAGAGCCCCCTTGGGCGTGCGCTCAACGCGCTGGCCTCCACCATCACCCGCGTCGCCATCGCCGCAGGCATCGCCGCCTTCCTGCTGAGCTACTTCGTGCAGGGGCTCGAGGTGCGCTCCGCGATCATCTTCGCCATCGGCATGATCGTGGCCTTCGTGCCCGAGGGCCTGCTCCCCACGGTCAGCCTGGCCCTCGCTCTCGCCCGCCGTCGGCTCGACCGCCACGGCGTGATCGTCAAGCGCCTCGCGGGGGTCGAGAGCCTTGGCTCGGTCACCGCCCTCTGCCTCGACCGCACCGACAACCTCACCACCGGCGTGCTTCTGGCCCAGGACGTGTGGGTCGGGGGCCAGCGCTACCAGATCACGGGCAGCGGCTTCACCCCCGAGGGCTCGTTCCTGCGCGACCGCGCGCTGGTGGACCCGGCGGCCGAGCCGGACCTGCACCCGCTGCTGCGCGCCGCTGCGCTCAGTACCAGCGCCCGGCTCCTCCCACCCGACGACGGCGCGCCGGAGTGGCACATTCTGGGTGACCCGGTCGAGGGCGCCCTGGTGGTGGCGGCCGCCAAGGGCAGCGATCTCGCGGAGCTCACCGCGAGCGTCAACCGGCTGCAGACCTTCCCCTACGACCCTCGGCGACAGATGGCTAGCGTCGTCGTCTCGCCGCCGGACGAGGACCGTCGCCCGGCGGCCTTCGTGCGCGGCAACGCGAGCCCCGTCCTTCAGCTCTGCACCACCATCCGGCGCGATGGGGCGGTGATACCCCTCGACGAGCGGATGCGCCGCGAGATCGCCGCTCAGGTAGACGAGTACGCTCGCTCCGGGGCGCGCGTCCTCGCGCTCGCCTGCCGGCGTCTGGACGCCGATGTGGACGGAGCCGGCTTCCGCATCCGCGACGTCGAGCACGACCTGATGCTCCTCGGCCTGATTGCGCTCCAGGAGCCGCCGCAGCCCGAGATCGCGCAGCTTGTCGCCGGGTGCGAGCGTGCCGGAGTGCGCGTCATCATCGTCACGGGGGCCTACGGGCTCACGGCCGAGGCGGCCGCGCGGCGCGCCGGGATCTTCGACGCCCCGCGCGTCGGCATCGTTACCGGGTCGGACCTGGACCAGATGAGCCCATCGAACCTCGGCGTCGTGCTGGCGCCCGGCGAGGACGTCATCTTCGCGCAGATGGACACCGAGCAGAAGCGGCGTGTGGTGGCGGCCCTCCAGGAGCGCGGCGAGGTGGTGGCGTTCCTCGGGGACAGCATCAACGACGCACCGGCGCTCAAGCAGGCCGACGTCGGCGTGGCGGTGAGCGCTTCCGGCACCACCGTGGCGCTGGCCGCCGCCGACATGGTGCTCAACGCCAACCACCCGGCCGGGCTGCTCCTGGCGGTGGAGGAGGGGCGAGCGCTCTTCGGCAACATCCAGAAGTTCGCCACCTACATCTTCACGCACAGCGTGGCCGAGACCGTGACCGTGGTGGCCAGCGCGCTCGCCGGCGTCCCGCTGCCGCTCACCGTGCTCCAGGTGCTGGCGATCGACCTCGGCACGGAGCTGCTCCCCTCGGTCGCGCTCAGCACCGAGGCCCCCGAGCCGGGCGTGCTGGAACAGCCGCCCCGCTCGCGCAACGCGCCGCTGCTGGACCGCGCGACGTTCATCAGAGCGTTCGGCTGGCTCGGCCTGCTCGAGGGCACACTCGCACTGCTGGCGTACTTCATGGCCTTCTGGACCGCCGGCTGGCGCCCTGGAACACCGCTGGTCGCCGAGGGTGAGCTCTACGCCCAGGCCACCACGCTCACCTACGCGGCGATCGTCATGGCTCAGGCGGGCAATGCCTTCGCCTGCCGCACCCGCAAGGTCTCGCTGCTACAGATCGGCGCGTTCAGCAACCGCGCGCTGATTCTCGGCGTGCTCGCCTCGCTCGCGATCATGCTGGCCCTGATCTACGTGCCGCCGCTGGCCAGAGTCTTCGGCTTCGTACCTCCCACCCTGCCGCAGTGGGCTGTGCTCACGTCGTTCCCATTCGTGATGCTGCTGGTTGAGGAGGGGCGCAAGTGGCTGGAGCGACGCCGCGAATCCTAGTCTGCATCGGCGAAGACTCCTCGGCACACGCCCTCGCCCGTACGGCCGTCCAGCTGGCCCGCGAACACTGCGCTGAGCTGTACGCGCTGCACATCGAGTCGCCGGGGGCCGCCACGCGCCGCACGCCGCAGACGTCGGCGCAGCTCGCGCGCAATCTGCGCCACGCCGCCGACCTCGGGGCGCAGGCGGAGGTTCGCGCCGACCACCGCGTGGCCGACGCGATACTGAAGTTCGTGCGGGAGCACGGTATTACGTGCGTGGTCGTGGGGCCGACGCGCCGAACCGGGTGGCGGCGCGTCCTCGGGGCGGATATCCCGGGCCGGCTGCGGGCGGCCGGCGTGGCGGCAGTGGTGGTGGCCGGGGAGTGAGCGCGCTACCCTTCGATCTCGCTGATCGCATCGTCGGCGCTCAGCCCACCGAACGCGACCCTGAGCAGGCCCGGGAGGTACTCGTCCATGATCCGCACCGCCGGGTAGATCACGTTGCGGATCAGGCTGTTCGTCAGGGTCTCGTCTTCGAAGTCAATGCTGCTCTTGTAGCGCACCTCACCATCCTCGAAGCTCAGCTCAAAGTTGCCGATCCGCAGGCCGTAGTTGGCCCGCGTGATGAACTCCGCAACCTCCGGTCGCCGGTCCGCCGGCACCTTCACCCCCGCCACAGCGTAGAAGATAAACTGCTCGAGGTCCACCCGCACCAGCGCATAGCAGCGCAGCTCTCCGCTCTCGCCGTTGTAGGACATCCGGTAGCAGTGCGAGTCCTCCACGGGCTGTGGAAACCAGCCGTCGTCGTTCAGGAAGCGGCCAAGGGCGACGAAGGCCTGCGCGCCATTGTCATGCGCCTCCTCGCCCCCTACCTCCTGCGCCTCGGCGGAGATCGCACCGTAGCCATCGTTCTCGATACCGCCCTCCGCGTCGGCGCGGCCGTTGAGGTGGGTGTCGCTCATCAATATCTCCTCGCTGCTAGTATCGATCTGCTGCGCGCCGTCACTCCGGCGCACGTGCTGCCCGAACATACACCGCACGGCCGGCCCCCAAGAAACGCCGGTCGGCGGCGGTGCCCCCTTCTACAACGGGTCGTGTGGTATAGTTGGAGGCCGGACAATCGCTGCGGAGCATGCCTATGACCAGCCAGACGCGCCTTTCCGAGGCCGAGATTCGGAGCTGGGCCGGTGACGTTTCCGTGCAGCGCGGCCGCCCCTACGTGCGCAACGCACTCTTCCACACCCGCCGCACTGGGAGCACACTCAAGGCCAGCTGCGAGGGGCGCGGCCCCCAGGCCTACCGCGTGGAGGCAACCCTCGGCGCCGCCGGCGTCGAGTCCGCCTCCTGCACCTGCCCGGTCGGCTTTGATGGCCGCTGCAAGCACGTCGCCGCGCTGCTGCTGGCCTGGGCGGACGAGCCCGAGCTGTTCATCGAGGTCGAGGACACGGCGGTCGCCCTCGAGCGGCGCGGTCGGGCCGAGCTCGTCGCCCTCGTGCAGCAGATGCTGACACAGTACCCGGACCTCGAGCTGCTGCTGGAGCTCCCGCCCCCCTCGTCCGGCGCCGATCGGCGCCAGGTCGAGCCAGCCGCCGTCAGGCGCCAGGTCGACACCATCCTGCGCCACGTCGGCAGCCAGTGGGGCGCCGCATCGGCCGCCGCGGACCGGCTCTACCCGCTGGCGCAGACGGCCCAGAGCTACCTCCAGCTCGGCGAGATCTCATCCGCCGCCCAGGTCTTCGAGTCACTGACGAGCGGCATCCTCCAGCGCTACCCGGAGCTCTCCGACGACGACGGTGAGCTCCAGACGATCGTGGTCGAGAGCATCACCGGGCTCGGCACCTGCCTCGCCGCCGCCGAAGACCCGGCGCTGCGCCAGGCGATCACGCGCTCGCTGCTCGATACCTGCCGCTGGGACGCCGAGTACGGCGGCATCGGCGTCGGGGCGGCGTCCCAGCGCGAGCTCCTGGCGCACACACGTGGTGATGAGCGCCGCCGCCTCGCTGAGGAGGTGCGCGCCGCGCTGCCCCACGACGAATCCTGGCAGACCGACTACGAGCGCGAGACGCTCGGCGGGCTCCTGATAGCGCTCGAGGGGGACGCGCTGGACGACGAGGCCTTCCTGCGAATCTGCGCCGAGACCGGGCGCGACGAGGACTTCGTCGCACGCCTCCTCGAGCGCGGCCGCACTGCCGAGGCCCTCGACACGGCAGCCCACGCCGCTGGCCCGCAGCTCCTTGCGCTGGCCGACTTGCTGCGCGAGCGCGCCCTGGGGGACGAGGCGCTGGCGCTGGTGCGGGCCAGGGCGGCGCGCGAGCTCGATATCGAGACCGCGGTGTGGCTCAAGGAGCGCGCCGTCGAGCGCGCTGATCTGGCCGAGGCGGCTGAGCTCACGCTCCAGATCCTCCAGCTGCTGCCCAATCCAGTCGTGCTGGAGGAGGCGCGTTCGCTGGCGTGGCGCGCGGGGACGTGGGACACACTCCGGCCGCCGCTGCTCGAGCGGCTCCGGCGCGAGCAGCGCTACGAGCTGCTGATCGAGGCACACCTTGCCGAAGACGAGGTGCGCGAGGCGCTGGCGCTTGCACCGCACGCCACCCGCGACCAGGCCATCCGCATCGCGCAGGTCGCCGAGCACGATTTCCCGCGTGACGCGGTCGCGCTCTATAGCCGCGTGATCGAGCAGCTGATCGAGGAGCGCGGCCGCCTCGAGTACGCCGCCGCCGCCGGGTACCTCGCACGGGCCGGCGCGCTCTCCGCCCGTATCGGCGAGGAGGCCGCCTGGAAGGAGCGCGTCGCCAAGGTGCGGCGCGAGCACCGCCGCCTGCGCGCCCTCCAAGAAGAGCTCACCAGAGCTGGGATACCGTCTTAAGAGGAGATTGCATGTCCGCCTACGAGACCCTGCCGCCCGACAACTTCCTCGGGCTCGACGACGAGCACAGCGCCTACGAGACCAGCGCCGCGCTGATCCTGCCCATCCCCTACGAGGCCACCGTCAGCTTCGGCCAGGGCACCCGCGAGGGCCCGCGTACCATCATCAACGCCTCGCGCCAGGTCGAGCTCTACGACCGCGAGCTCGACGACGAGCCGGCGCTCACCTACGGCGTCCACACCCTGCCGGCCCTCGCGCCCGTCGGCAGCGGCCCCGAGGGCATGGTGGCCGCGATCGCCGCGTGCGCCGAGGAGCATCTCCGCACCGGCAAGCTGCTGGTCGGCCTCGGCGGCGAGCACACCGTCTCGGCAGGCATGGCGCGCGCGCTCAAAGCGGTGCGCGGCGACTTCGTGCTGGTGCAGATCGATGCCCACAGCGACCTACGCGATGAGTACGAGGGCAGCCCTTACAGCCACGCCTGCGTGTCGAAGCGCATCCTCGATATGGGCGCCACGGTGGTGCAGTTCGGCATCCGCTCGATCTGCCGCGAGGAGATCGACCTCATCCGGGCTGAGCCGGAGCGCGTGCGCGTCTTCTTCGCTGAGGACGTTCACGCCGGAGGACATCTGGAGCAGCTTGAGCGCCTGGTGAGCGGCAAGACTGTCTTCCTGACGATCGATGTGGACGGGCTCGACCCCGCGATCATGCCGGCCACCGGCACGCCCGAGCCGAACGGCCTCAGCTGGCGCCAGGCGCTCGATATCATCCGCACCGTGGCCCGCGCCGGCAATGTGGCAGCCATTGACTGCGTCGAGCTCGCGCCGATCGCCGGCTCCCACGCCAGCGAGTTCATCACCGCCAAGCTGGTCTACAAGACCCTGAGCCTGGTGCTGGCCGCGAAGAAGTAGCCGGCCGCAGCAAACGCCCCTGTGCGACATGATCGATCGTGTCACACAGGGGCGTTCTGTTCTCTCGCTGCGCGAATCTCAGCCCGTGCCAGCCCGCCTGCCCTGCTGTCTCAGCGCACCACCTATACTGTACTCCGCTCACCGATGCGGCGCGGGCGATCTGCGGCTCGCTCACGGGCAGCTGGAGCAGCAGATCCACCCGCGGCTGCTCGTTGAGCGGGCTCTTGCCGGCCAAAACCCACACCTCGTACTGGCGGCTCACCGACTCCATGTACTCCGACTGCTCAGGGAGCGAGTTTACCGCTGCGCGGCTCGCAGCAGCAGCAGCGCCAGGAGCGCGGTGCGCGGCACGATGCTCGAGACCAGGATGTACTCGCGCGGGCTGTGGTCCAGGCCGCCCACTGGCCCCAGCCCGTCGAGCACCGGCAGCCCCAGCCCGGCCAGCATGTTCGCGTACGAGATCCCGCCGGTGGCCGCATCGTTCACCGCGAAGGCTAGCTCGGCGGCGCAGGCGCGGGTCAGCTCCGCGAGCGCGACGATCGCGGGCGTCCGGTCCATTGGCGCGCTGCTCCACCCGCCTGTGAGCGACGATGTGACTCCATCGACCCCCGGCTCCGCGGCGATCGCCTGGATGGCGGCCAGCACCGGCTCGCGGTCCTCGGGGCGCACCACGCGCACATCAACAGCTGCCCGAGCGTGGTCCGGCACGACGTTCGGCCGCGTGCCGCCCTGCACCACACCCACGTTCAGCGTCATGCCCTCGCGCATGCCGTTGAGCCCCTGGAGCGCCACGATCTGCCGCGCGAGCGCCAGGATCGCATTGGCGCCTCGGTGTGGCTCGACCCCGGCGTGAGCCGCGCGCCCGTGGGCCTCGAGCGAGAAGTTCCCGCCCCCCTTGCGCGCGCTCACAATGTCGCCGTTCTCCCGTGCCGCCTCCAGCACCAGCGCCAGATCATGATCCGGCGCCAGCTCGCGCAAGAGCGCCAGCGAGGCCCGCATGTCGGTCTCCTCATCGCTGCCGCAGACGATGCTCAGCCTGCCGATCGGCGCGAGCAGCCCGAGGTCCTCGAGCGCGGCAGCGGCGTACAGCGCCGAAAGCAGACCACTCTTATTGTCGCAGCTTCCTGGGCCGAGCAGCACATCCCCTTCGATCCGCACCGGGCGCTCGGCGGCGATGCCTACCGGGTAGACGGTATCGAGGTGCGCCACCAGCATCGCGCGCAGCGCGCCGCTGCCGCGCACCGTCACCACAATGCTGTCGCCCGCCGTCGCATCGGGGTACGTGCGCGTCTCCCAGCCGCGGCGCTCGGCCCAGACACGCACCCAGGCCGCCGCCTGGTCCACACCCTCCTTGCTGTCGGTAGGGCACTCAAGCGCACACAGCTCGCGCAGGTCGTCCAGGTACGTCGGCAGACGCTGCTCGAGGAGGGCTGAGAGGCTAGTGGCCTCGGGTGAACCCATCATGGGAATCCTCCATCTTTTTTGTAGACTTGCCACGTCCAGTGTAATGCAATCTTTCCCATAGATTGTCCGATCTTCGCCTGTGACGGGCTTCACGTATTGTAGAGTGACAATCGTGCTGAAGGACCTCCCCTTGGCAGGAGCCGGGGAGGGAGTGCGGGGAAGGCGCCTCCAGATCGCTTTTCCCAAGAAGAGGTCTCGTTATGTCGCTTGGATCGTTTCTCGATAAACAGCGGATCGTGGCGCCGCCGAACTACAACCGCTGGCTCGTCCCGCCCGCGGCGCTCGCGATCCACCTCTGCATCGGCCAGATCTACGCCTACAGCGTGTTCAATAAGCCGCTGACTCAGGTCATTGGAATCACTGAGTCTGCCCCGGCCGACTGGGACCTCAAGACCATCGGCTGGATCTTCTCGCTGGCGCTGTTCTTCCTGGGTGCCTCGGCGGCGATCTTCGGCAAGTGGCTCGAGCGCGTCGGGCCGCGCAAGGCCATGCTTGCGTCGGCGCTCTGCTTCAGCGGCGGCTTTGTCATCGCCTCGATCGGCGTGCGAACGCATCAGATCGGGCTGGTCTACCTGGGCCACGGCATCATCGGCGGCATCGGCCTGGGGCTCGGCTACATCTCACCAGTATCGACCTTGATCAAGTGGTTCCCCGACCGGCCGGGGATGGCTACCGGCCTGGCCATCATGGGCTTCGGCGGCGGCGCCATGCTCGGTTCCCCACTGGCGGTGCTGCTGATGGAGCGCTTCCAGACACCAAGCTCGGTGGGCGTGGCCGAGACATTCCTGGCGATGGGCGCGATCTACTTCCTCTTCATGCTGTTCGGCGTATTCACCATCCGCATCCCGGCCCCAGGGTGGGCGCCGGCCGGCTACGTACCCTCGGCACGCGCCGAGCAGAACAAAATGATCACTACCGCCAATGTCGAGGTGGACATGGCCGTGCGGAGCCCGCAGTTCTACCTGCTCTTCGGAGTCCTGATGCTGAACGTAACGGCCGGCATCGGTGTGCTCGGGCAGGCGTCAGTGATGATCCAGGAGATGTTTTCCGAGGCGGTCGTCGGCGGCGACCGGGCGATCACGGCAGTAGCGGCGGGCGGCTTCGTCGGGCTGCTCAGCCTCTTCAACATGGCTGGCCGCTTCTTCTGGTCCTCGCTGTCGGACAAACTGGGGCGAAAGACAACCTACACTCTCTACTTCCTGCTTGGCATCGTGCTCTACTGCGTGGTGCCGATCGCCGGACAGATGGGCAACATCGTGCTGTTCGTCGCCACCTTCGCGGTGATCATCAGCATGTATGGCGGCGGCTTCGCGACTATCCCGGCCTACCTGAAGGACATGTACGGCTCGCGGAACGTGGGCGCTATCCACGGCCGGCTGCTCCTGGCATGGTCGGCCGCGGCTATTCTAGGCCCGGTGCTGGTCAACTACATCCGCGACTACCAGATCAAGGTGGCGCAGATCCCGCCGGCCCAAGCCTACTCGACAACGATGTATATCATGGCGGGGTTGCTCCTGGTTGGCTTCGTCTGCAACAGCCTCGTGCGGCCGGTGAGCGAGAAGTACCACTTCAAAGGCACGGCCTCGGTGGGCATACAAGACGCGCAAGCGTAAGGAGCGCAGCAATGGAACGGCCAACATCCGAGCGTATCACCCCGCGTCGCCTCACGGCAGTGTACCTCGCGGCGGCCTGGTTGCTGGTGGGGGCACCCCTCGCCTGGGGCGTGTACGAGACCTTCGTCAAATCGCTACTGCTGTTCCGCTGAGGTGACGGGCAGCCTGTGGTGGAGTCACAGAGGTCACCGTGGGTGGAGCACTCCACTCACGGTG
>JBDLTZ010000116.1:0-36823 GCA_039805565.1 Chloroflexota bacterium
CCCCCCCCCCCCCGCTCGGATGACGAGCGCAAGGGCGTCTCTGTGAGCCGCCCTTGCTGCGCCCCTACGTCTGTTGGGAGATCTCTACCGGCGGACGCGGAAGGCGCTCGGGCCGGCGTACTTGGCGGCGGCGCCCAGCTCCTCCTCGATGCGGAGCAGCTGGTTGTACTTCGCCACGCGGTCCGTGCGGGCCGGCGCGCCAGTCTTGATCTGGCCGGCGTTGGTGGCTACCACGAGGTCGGCGATCGTCACGTCCTCGCTCTCGCCCGAGCGGTGGCTGACCACCGCGGTCCAGCCGGCGCGCTGGGCCATCGAGATCGCGCTGAGCGTCTCGGAGAGGCTGCCGATCTGGTTGAGCTTGATCAGGATCGAGTTGGCGGCGTTCTCGTCGATGGCGCGCTGCAGGCGCTTGACGTTCGTCACCAGGAAGTCATCGCCCACCAGCTGCACGCGGTCGCCGATCTTGGCGCGCAGCAGCTTCCACCCCTCCCAGTCGTCCTCGGCCACGCCGTCCTCGAGCGAGATCAGCGGGTAGCGGGTGGCGATGTCCGCCCAGTAGTCCACCATCTCGGGAGTGCTGAGCACGCGCCCGTCGCGCTTGAGGTGGTACTGGCCGTTCTCGTAGATCTCGGTGCAGGCCGGGTCCATCGCCAGCATCACCTGCTCGCCGGGGCGGTAGCCGGCCTTCTCGATGGCCTCCATGATGACCTGGAGCGGGGCCTCGTTGTTCGGCAGGCTCGGCGCGAAGCCGCCCTCGTCGCCGACGGTAGTGCTCAGGCCGCGGTCGTGCAGGACCTTCTTGAGGGTCTGGTAGATCTCGGCGCCCCAGCGCAGGCCCTCGCGGAAGCTCTCGGCGCCCACCGGCATGATCATGAACTCCTGGAAGTCGGTGGAGTTCGTGGCGTGCTGGCCGCCGTTCATGATGTTCATCATGGGCACCGGGAGCACGTGGGCGTGCGCGCCGCCGATGTAGCGGTAGAGCGGCAGGCTATGCGCGGCGGCGGCGGCCTTGGCGCAGGCCAGCGAGACCGCCAGGATGGCGTTGGCGCCGATGTTGCCCTTGTTTGGCGTGCCGTCGAGCTCGATCAGGGTCTGGTCGATGCCGACCTGGTCGGCGGCGTCCAGGCCCTCGAGGGCCTCGGCCACGGCGCTGTTGACGTTCTCGACGGCCTTGAGGACACCCTTGCCGCCGTAGCGCTTCTTGTCGCCGTCGCGCAGCTCGATCGCCTCGTGCGCGCCGGTGGAGGCGCCCGAGGGCACGATGGCCCGGCCGAGGTCGCCAGTCTCGAGCAGCACGTCCACCTCGACGGTGGGGTTGCCGCGGGAGTCCAGGACCTCGCGTGCGGTGATGGTATCGATGAGGGTAGACATTGCTTCTCCTCTGAGTACTGTGCCGGTCTGTATCGGCGGTGTCCCGTACGCGCCTGCTGTGTGTGTCGAGCCCCCGGCTAGGTGAGCTGGACACGCTGGACGGGCGCCGGACGGAGCATCCGGCGGCTCAGGATACCACTGGCACCGCTTTCGCGCAACGCGCGGTAGGTCAGGGCTCGCGAAGGCTGGCCGGTGTCACTGCCAGGCGGTGAGACAAGACGGCCGACCTCGGTGGTCGGCCGTCGTTTGTGGGGACACCGGCGTGCGTCCGCTGGGGCGCGCTAGCTATGCGGCAGGCCCAGCTCGCGGTAGAGGCGCGCGAAGTCAAAGCGCTGATCCAGCAGGGACGTAAAGCGCTGGATCTTGCCGTGCTGCTTGAAGCGGATGTGGCCGAACACCTGCTCGGCGCGGTCCACCGTCGTGAGGGTGTCATCGGCCACCAGGATGATCGGCACCTGGCGCTCCTCGGCCCGGTCGATCACCGCCACCGTCGGCCGGATGTTGCCGGTGAGCACCAGCACCGAGGTGCTCGTCTGGAGCGCTGCGAGCTGGAGGTCGGTGCGGTCGCCGCCGGTGATGACGGCTTTGTTGGCGCGGCGGCGGAAGTGGGAGAGCGCAGCCTCGGCGCCCATCGCGCCGATCAGCATGTGCTCCACCAGCCGGTCGCCCCAGGCGGAGCTGCCGATCAGCTGGCCGCCGAGGTACTCGTGCAGGTCGGAGACGGTGACGCCGGCGAGCTGCGGGTCGGCCGGGAGGGTGGCGTACACGGGGATGCCGCGCCCCTCGAGGAAGGGCACCACGCGCGAGCGGACGTACTCGAGCTTGGGCTCCTCGATCTGATTGAGCATGACGCCCAGCAGGCGCTCGCCGAGGTAGCGCTGGACGGCCAGCACCGCGTCGAGCGAGAGGAGCGAGCGGTAGCGGGTGATCAGCAGCACCGGGGCGCCGAGGGTGTCGGAGACCTGGTCGGCGGAGAGCTCAGCGATCGAGCCCTCGGCCCAGGTGTTGGCGCCCTCGAGCACCACGAAGTCCTTGTCGCGTGAGACGGACATGTAGGCCTCGCGCAGGCGCCGGGTGAACTCGTTAGTCTGGCCGCGCAGCACGGTCTCGACCACGCTCTGGGTGACGAGGACGGGCGCGATGCGCTCGAGCGGGTCTGCCAGGCCGAAGTGCTGCTTGATGAACTCGGCGTCCTCATCGAGCGCGGAGTCGTCGGTGCGCGTGACGGAGACGCTCACCGGCTTCATGTAGGCGATGTCGAAGCCGTCGCGCCGGGCCCGATCCAGCAGACCGACGCACGTGGCGCTCTTGCCGACGAAGGTCTCGGTTGATGCGACGTAAAGCGTTGCCATCGGAGCTCTCCTCCTCCGCCGCTAGCGGGGGGCGAGGGGGCCTGGGCCCCCAGAAGAAACCGGTTCTCTTCCGGAGGGGCCGGGTGCCCTCTGGGCGCCCCTCCAGGCCTCCCCGCAGGGGAACGACTAGCCTTGCAGGATGATACGCGCGTCCACCACGATGCCGCCCTCGCCCTGGTTGTAGAGCACCAGCGGGTTGATATCCATCTCGACGATCTCCGGGAAGTCGGTGACGAGCTGCGAGATCCGCAGCACCACCTCCTCGGCCATAGTGATGTCGGCCGGGGGCTCGCCACGTACGCCCTGGAGCAGCGGGTAGGCGCGGAGGGCGCGCACCTGCTCGGCCGCAACCTGGCGCGTGATCGGCGCGATGCGGAAGGCCACGTCCTTGAGCACCTCGACGTAGATGCCGCCGAGGCCGAAGGCCACCAGCGGGCCGAACTGCGGGTCGCGGCTGACGCCGACGAGCACCTCGCGCCCCTTGCGGACCTGCTCCTGCACCAGCACGCCCCAGATCTGCGCGGTGGGGCTGTACTTGCGGGCGCGGTACTCGATCAGCTCGTAGGTATCGCGCGCCTGGGCCGCGTCCTGCACGCCCACCTTGACGCCGCCGATGTCGCTCTTGTGGAGGATGTCGGGCGAGGAGATCTTCATCACCACCGGGAAGCCGATCTCGGCGGCGATGGCGGCGGCCTCCTCGGGCGACTGGGCCAGGCGGGACTTGGGGAGGCGCATGCCGTAGGCCTCCATCACCTCGCGCGCCTCGAGCTCGCCGAGCTCGACGCGGCCCTGCTCGCGCACGCGCTGGAACAGGTCGCGCACGCGCTCGCGGTCCACCTCGAACTCGGCGTAGTCGCCCAGCCGCCGGTCGGACCAGCGCTTCTGGCGGTACATGGCGTTGAGCGCGGAGACGGCGCGCTCGGGGAAGGGGTAGTTCGGGATGCGGTGCCTGCCGAGCAGCTCGAGCGCCGGACCGATGCTGTAGGCGCCCATGTAGCTGGCGAGCACCGGCTTGGGCTGGTTCGCGCTCAGGCGCGCCATCACCTCGGCGGTCTTCTCGGGCTCGCTGCCGGCCTGGGGTGTGAAGAGCACCAGCACCGCGTCAACGTTCGGGTCGGCCAGGGCGGCGGCCAGCGCCACCTCGTAGCGGTCGGCGGCGGCGTCGCCGATCACGTCGATCGGGTTGAAGACGCTGGCGGTGGGCGGGAGGCCGGCCTGGAGGCGCTCGACCGTCTCGCGCGTGAACTCGGCCAGCCGGAGGCCGCTGCGCTCGACGGCGTCGGTGGCGATGATGCCCGGGCCGCCGGCGTTGGTCACGATCGCGATGCGGTCGCCGGGGATGGCGGGCTGGTAGGCGAAGGCCAGCGCGTAGTCGAACAGCTCCTGCATCGAGTCGGCGCGGATGACGCCGCTCTGGTTGAAGGCGGCCTCGTAGGCGCGCTCGGAGCCGGCGAGCGAGCCGGTGTGCGAGGAGATCGCGCGCGTGCCGGCCTGGGTGGTGCCGCTCTTGATGGCGATCACCGGCGTGCGCTTCGTCACCTCGCGGGCGGTCCTGATGAAGGCCGTGCCGTCGGTGATGCCCTCGAGGTAGGCCAGGATGACGCGGTTCTGCGGGTCGCCGCCCCAGGCCTTTAGCAGCGCCACCTCGTCCACATCGGCTTTGTTGCCGAGGCTGACGAAGCGCGAGAAGCCGATCCCCTGGGTCTTGCTCCAGTCCAGGATGGCGGTGCAGATCGCGCCCGACTGCGACATGAACGCGATCTGGCCGGGGTCCGGCATGAGCGCGGCGAACGAGGCGTTGAGCTGCGTGATGGTGTCGATGATCCCCAGGCAGTTCGGGCCGACCATCCGCATCCCGTGCTGGCGCACGAGGTCCACCAGCTGGCGCTCGAGCTTGTGCCCCTCGCCGCCCACCTCCTTGAAGCCGGCCGAGATGATCACCAGGCCCTGGACGCCCTTGCGGCCGCACTCGTCCACCACGGCGAGGACGCCCTTGGCCGGGATGACGAGCACCGCCAGGTCCACGGGCTCGGGGATATCGAGGACGGATGGGTAGGCCTGGAGGTCGAGGATCGATGGGGCCGAGGGGTGGATGGGGTAAACGCGCCCCGCATAGCCGTTGTCAAGAATATTCTTCAGCACCCGGTGGCCGAGCCGGGCCGGGTCTGGCGACGCGCCGACGACGGCGACCGACCGTGGGGCGAACACTGCCTCAAGCATGCGCCTCTCCCCTGCTAGCGCTACGCACCGCGCGGTATGATACTCGATCGGCTGGTGCGTCGCAAGCGTTGTGGTTGCTCGTGGTACACTGTCTCTGGCCGCGCCGCGCAGCAGCCTCCCCTCGGCGCACGCTGCCCTCGCCCGCTGCACGACGCCAGGAGCACGAAGTGGACCGCTATATCTGTATCCACGGGCACTTCTACCAGCCCCCGCGCGAGAGCCCGTGGCTCGAGGCGGTCGAGCCACAGGACTCGGCCTTCCCCTACCACAACTGGAACGCCCGCGTGGCCGCGGAGTGCTACGCGCCGAACGGGGCCTCGCGCATCCTCGGCGCAGACGGCTACATCGCGCGCATCACGAACAACTACGCCCGCATCAGCTTCAACGTCGGGCCGACGCTGCTGTCCTGGCTGGAGCAGGGCGACCCCGATACCTACCAGGCGATCCTGGAGGCCGACCGCGAGAGCAGGGAGCTGTTCGGCGGGCACGGCTCAGCGATGGCGCAGTGCTACAACCACGTGATCATGCCGCTGGCGAACCTGCGAGACAAGGTCACGCAGGTGCGCTGGGGCCTGTACGATTTCGAGCAGCGCTTCGGGCGCCCCTGCGAGGGGATGTGGCTACCCGAGGCGGCGGTGGACCTGGAGACGCTCGAGGTGCTGGCGGAGCACGGCGTCCGGTTCACGGTGCTCTCGCCGTACCAGGCGGCGCGCGTCCGCGACCTGGGGCAGGGCGAGTGGCGCGAGGTGGTGGGCGGCCATGTGGACCCCTCCACCGCCTACGCGCTGAGGCTGCCCTCGGGCCGCTCGATCGCGCTGTTCTTCTACGATGGCCTGATCTCGCGCGCGGTGGCCTTCGAGGGGCTGCTGAACCGCGGCGACTACTTCGCGGGGCGGCTGGCCGGCAGCTTCGACTCGTCGCGCTGCCGGCCGCAGCTGGCGCACATCGCCACTGACGGCGAGAGCTACGGCCACCACCACCGCCACGGCGACATGGCGCTGGCCTACGCGCTGCAGCACATCGAGGAGCACGGGCTGGCGAAGCTCACCAACTACGCCGCGTTCCTGGCGAAGCACCCCCCGGCCCACGAGGTCCAGATCGTGGAGAACACCGCCTGGAGCTGCTTCCACGGCGTCGAGCGCTGGCGCGGCGACTGCGGCTGCAGCTCGGGCGGGCGCACGGGCTGGAACCAGGCGTGGCGCGAGCCGCTGCGGCGCGCGCTGGACTGGCTGCGGGACGAGCTGGCGCCGCGCTTCGAGCAGGCCGGAGGCGGGCTGCTGCGCGACCCGTGGGCTGCGCGGGACGACTATATCAGCGTGGTGCTGGACCGCTCGCCGGAGAACGTGGCCTCGTTCCTCGGGCGCCACGCCGCGCGCGAGCTCGATGCCGCCGAGCATGTGGCGGCGCTGAAGCTGCTGGAGATCCAGCGCCAGGCGATGCTGATGTACACCAGCTGCGGCTGGTTCTTTGACGATATCTCCGGCCTGGAGGCGGTGCAGGTGCTCCAGTACGCCGGCCGCGCCACCCAGCTGGCTGCCGAGGTCCACGGCATCGATCTGGAGCCCCGCTTCCTGGAGCTGCTCGAGGCCGCGCGCAGCAACCTGCCCGAGCAGGGAGACGGGCGGCAGGTCTACGAGCGCTATGTGCGCCCGGCGCGGGTGACCCTCGCGCAGGTGGCCGCGCACTACGCGATCGCCTCGCTGTTCCAGCCCGCTGGCCAGCAGGCGCGCGTCTACAGCTACGAGGTCGAGCGGCGCCAGTACCTGGGCCGGGACGCCGGGCACGCCAGGCTCGCCGTGGGCGCCCTGCGCGTGACCTCCACCGTGACGCACGAGACGGCTGGCTTCAGCTTCGGGGCGCTCGCGTTTGGCGACCACAACGTGCTGTGCGGCGTGCGCCCGGACGGCGAGGCGGACGCGCAGCAGCTGGCCCGTGAGGTGGGCGCCTCGCTCGAGCGCGCCGACCTGGCCGAGGTCATCCGCACTCTCACACAGCAGTTCGGCCAGCTCGGCTACTCGCTGCGCTCACTCTTCCGCGACGACCAGCGGGCGGTGCTGGAGCCGGTGCTGGAGCCGCCGCTGGCCGACGTCGAGGACGCTTACCAGCAGCTCTACGAGCGCCACGCCCCGCTGATGCGCTTCCTGGCCGATATGCGGGTACCCCTGCCGCGCGGCTTCCACCTGGCGGCCGAGTTCGCGCTTGGGGCCGAGGTGCAGCGGGCGCTGCGGCAGGAGGAGCCGGACCTGGAGCGGGCGAAGCGACTGCTGGAGGAGGCTCGGCTCACTGGCGTGACCTTTGACCGGCCGGCGATCAGCCTGGTGTTCCAGGAGACGATCGATCGGCTGACCGCGTGGGTGCGGGCCGAGCCCGAGGCGCTGCGCCCCATCCAGCAGCTGGCAGGTACGGTGCTGCTGGCAAAGTCGCTGCCGTTCGAGATCGACCTCTGGCGGCCGCAGAACGTCTACTGCCGGCTGCATCGGGAAGTCTACCTCCCATGGCGCGGGAGTGGCGCGCCGGGCGAGCTGTGGGAGCGCCACTTCCTGGCGCTCGGCGAGGCGATCGGCGTCCGGCTCTGACGCGCTGGTTGAAACCGGCCGCGATTGCCTATACAATAGGCGCACACCAATCCTCTGCACAGCCCGCCCGCTCCGTCGCACACGGATGGTCTGCACCTGCGGCGACGTATCGCCGTAGAAGGATCACACGCCCATGGCCGCAACGATCCTCGTCGTTGAGGACGAAGAGCCGATTATGAACCTCGTCGTCGCGTACCTGCGGAACGAGGGATTCACGGTTGTCTCGGCGTGCGATGGGGGCGCCGCGCTGGCGCAGGCGCGCGCCTCGCGGCCCGATCTGGTGATCCTCGATCTGCTGCTGCCGGGCATGGATGGGCTGGAGATCTGCCGGCGCCTGCAGCGGGAAGGCGGGCCGTACGTGCTCATCCTCACGGCGCGCGCGGAAGAGCTGGACAAGGTGGTGGGGCTCTCGGTGGGCGCGGATGATTACCTGACCAAGCCGTTCAGCCCGCGCGAGCTGGTGGCCCGGGTGAAGGCGATCCTGCGCCGTAGCCGCCACACTGCCGCCCCGCCCCCCGAGGCCGCGCCGCTGGTCTTCCGCGGCCTGACGATCGACGTCGGCCGGCGCGAGGTGACGCACCACGGCGCGCCGGTGACGCTCACCGCCCGCGAGTTCGACCTGCTGCACACCCTGGCCGCCACCCCTGGGCGGGTCTTCACGCGCGAGCAGCTGCTGGAGCGCGTGTGGGGCCACGACTTCGACGGCGTCGACCGGGTGGTGGACGTCCACATCAGCCTGCTGCGCCGCAAGCTCGAGCCCGCGGCGGGTGAGCCGGACCTTATCCAGACTGTGCGCGGCGTGGGGTACAAATTCGCGGGGCAGCCGCAGTGAAACGCTAAAGGCTAAAGGCCAAACGCAAAAGAGGCCTGAAATGTGAGGTAGCACTGCCGCTCTGACATCTGTCCAAAGGCTGGCAGGCGGAAGTTGCACGCCGCCGATCGAAGCAGTACGGCGCGCGACCACCCCGACCTTCAGCGTTCGGCCTTCAGCCTTCGGCCTTTCGCGTTCAGCGTTCAGCGTTATGAAGTGGTCTCGGCAGCTCCGCTGGAAGCTCTTCGTCTCGCACGCGGTGATCATCGTCATCGCGGTGGCGGTGCTGCTGGCCACGGCCCAAGTGCTGGTGCGCTCGAGCATCGTGGACCGCTCGCCGCTTACAGTGATGCTTGAGCCGAACCCGGCGGACGTGGTGGTGACGGGCACGGCCCGCGGCGAGGCGCAGGACCGGTTTGAGACGATCCTCGAGCAGGCACTGCTGGTGGCTGGCTTCGGCGCGCTGGTGGCCGTGGTGGTGGTGAGCCTGTTCGTCTCGCGCCGGATCGTTGAGCCGCTGCAGAACCTCACCGCTGTGAGCCGCCGCCTGGCGCAGGGCTACTACCGCGAGCGCACCGAGATCCGCTCGGACGACGAGCTGGCTGAGCTGAGCCAGAGCATCAACCAGCTGGCCGAGGCGCTCGACCGCACCGAGCAGCGGCGCCTGGCGCTGATCGCCGACGTGGCCCACGAGCTGCGTACCCCGCTCACCACGATCGAGGGGTACATGGAGGGCTTGCTCGACGGCGTGGTGGCGCCTGACGAGCAGACCTTCACACTGGTGCGCCACGAGGCCGCGCGCCTCAGACGGCTGACCGAGGAGCTGGCGCTGCTCTCGCGCGCCGAGGCCGGCGAGCTCCAGAACCACCCGCGCCCCTTCGCCGGGGACACCCTGCTGCACGAGCTGATCGCCCGCTTCCAGCCGCAGTTCAATGCCTGCGAGGTAGACCTGCGCCTGGAGCTGCCGGCCGAGCCGCCGCAGATCTACGCCGACCCGGACCGCACCTCCCAGGTGATCATCAACCTGCTCTCGAACGCGCTGCGCTACACCCCGTCCGGTGGCTACGTCAGCGTGATGCTGCTCCCGGCCGAGGACCACGTGCGCGTCACCGTGCGCGATAGCGGCATAGGCATCGCGCCCGAGCACCTGCCGCTGCTCTTCGAGCGCTTCTACCGGGTGGATAAGTCGCGCGCGCGGGCCAGCGGCGGCACCGGCATCGGCCTGACGATCGCGCGGCACCTGGTGTACGCCAACGGAGGCGAGATCTGGGCCGAGAGCGAGGGCCTGGGCAGGGGCGCCGCCTTCCACCTGACCCTGCCGACCTACCGCCCGCTCGAGCCGGTACAGATCGCTGTGCAGTAGCGAGTGCTTTCGAGTCGTGAGCTGTGAGGCGTGAGTCTTCAGCCATGAGTGCTGCACGCCGAAGCCGAGTGTCGTGAGTGCTTTCGAGTCGTGAGTCGTGAGTCCCACTATGACCGACGTCGCCCTGAGCTGGACGGGCCTGCTGATGGCCGTGCTGCTGTGGCTCACCGCCGCGGCGCTGGCGATCATGGCGCTCACGGTGCTGTTCCCCCGGCTGCAGCGGCGCGACCCGGGCGAGGGGGACGACCGGCCCGGCGCGCTCGGCGCCCCGGTGCGGCCGCGCGTGCGCCGCGAGGCCGAGCAGCCGCTCGTGATCGTCGAGACGCGCGCGGCCTCGGAGCTGACACCCGAGCGGCGCGCGGCCTACTGGCGCGGCAACCTGCGCCTGATCGCCGGCCTGCTGGCGCTCTGGCTCGTGGGCGCCTACCTGCCGTCGCTGCTCGCCCCCTGGCTGAACCGGGTGACCATCCTCACCGGCTTCCCGCTCGGCTACTACCTGGGCGCCCAGGGCGCGCCGCTGCTCTTCCTGGCGCTCGCCGTGGTGTACACCGCGGTGATGACCCGGCGCGACCTGCGCTTCGGCGGGCGCGGCGACGGGCCGAGCAGCATCGGCACGTTCCGCCCGCGCTACCGACTGGGGGCGCTGTTCGTGGCTGCGGCGGCGCTGGCGGTGGTGCTGCTCGAGGGGTTTTACCGGCTGCCCGCCACGGTGCTCGGGTGGACGCTGATCGGCATCACAATCGTGGCCTACGCCGCGATCGGCATTCGGAACCGCACCGCCACGCTGGACGAGTACTATGTGGCCGGGCGGCGCGTGCCCTCCTTCTTCAACGGCCTGGCGATCTCAGCTGACTGGATGAGCGCCGCGACCTTCATCTCGCTCGCCGGCACCATCTGGCTGCTGGGGCACGAGGGGCTGGCCTATATCATCGGCTGGACTGGAGGCTACGTCCTGCTGGCGCTGCTGCTGGCGCCCTACCTGCGGAAGTTCGGCCAGTACACCGTGCCGGACTTCATCGGCGCGCGCTACGGCGGGACCGGCCCGCGCCTCACGGCCGCCGTGATCGCGATCGTCGTCTCCTTCACCTACCTCACCGCCCAGGTCTCGGGCGTGGGGATCATCATGGGGCGCTTCCTCGGAGTGCGCTACATCCTCGGCGTGGCGATCGGGCTCGGCGTGGTGCTGTTCTGCTCGTACCTCGGCGGGATGAAGGCCGTGACCTGGACCCAGGTGGTGCAGGGGGTGATCCTGGTGGCCACCTACCTCGTGCCGGTGACCTACCTCTCGCTCAAGGACACCGGCGTGGCCTTCCCGCAGCTCATGTACGGCGCGGCCTTCGAGCCGATCGCGCGGCTGGAGCAGGCCCAGGGGATCACGCAGGCCTACGCCGAGCCGTTCAACGACTGGAGCCCGTGGAACTTCGCCGCCCTGATCACCTGCCTGATGGTGGGCACCGCCGGCCTGCCGCACATCCTCATCCGCTTCTACACTACCCCCACGGTGGTGCAGGCCCGCCGCAGCGTGAGCTGGGCGCTGGTGTTCATCATCCTGGTGTACCTCACCATCCCGGCCTACGCGGCCTTCTCGCGCTGGGAGATCCTGCAGTACGTGGTGGGCCGGCCGGTGCGCGCGCTGCCGCAGTGGGCGCAGAGCTGGGGCGACGTGGGCCTGCTGAGCATCACTGACCTGACGGCGCTCGAGGGACAGCCGACCGGCGACCTGCCCGAGTGGGCCGACGCCCGCGTGCGGCGCGGCGAGCTCTCGATCATCGACAGCAGCGGCGATGGGCGGGTGCAGCTCGGCGAGCTGTTCGGGCCGGCCGTGACCCCTGCCGCGGTGGACGGCGTGCTCCAGTACAATGAGCTGCAGATCAGCCCTGACCTGATCGTCCCCTCGACGCCTGAGATCGTCGGGCTGCCGGACGTGGTGGTGGCGCTGGTGGCGGTGGGCGGCCTGGCCGCGGCCCTCTCCACCGCCGACGGGCTGCTGATCGTGATCACCTCGGCGGTGGCGCACGATATCTTCTACAAGGTGCTGAACCGTAGCGCGGACACCCGGACTCGGCTGGTGGTGGGGCGGGTGGCGCTGCTGTGCGCGGCCACGCTGGCGGGGCTCACCGCGCTGCGCCAGCTGGGGATTATTGTCGAACTGGTGGCCTGGGCCTTCTCGCTCGCGGCGGCCACGATCTTCCCGGCGCTGATGATGGGGATCTTCTGGCGGCGCGCCAACGGGCAGGGCGCGGTGGCCGGCATGCTCTGCGGCCTGCTGGTCACTGCGGCCTACATCGTGGCCAACCGCGTGAACCCGGGGTTTAGCCTGCTGGGGATCGGTAGCCCGGCCGCCGGTATCTTCGGCATCCTGGTGAACGTGGCCGTGACCGTGGCGGTGAGCCTGCTCACACCGCCACCGCCGCCCGAGACGCAGATCGTGGTGGACGTGATCAGGAGACCGTAGGGCGGAACGCGGAACTCGGAGTGCTGAACGCTGAACGCTGGAGCATTATTGAGGCAGCGCAGCTTCGATCACATCCCGTCACTCAAGACTCAAGACTCAAGACTCACGACTCAAGACTCAAGCCAGGAGCACATCCATGCCTGACAACGCACGCAACTGGGCCGGGAACCTTGCCTACAGCGCCGCGCGCCTGCACACTCCCGAGACGGTCGATGAGGTCCGCGCGATCGTGCGCGGCAGCCATAAGGCGCGCGCGCTCGGCTCGCGCCACTCGTTCAACCAGGTCGCCGACACGCCGGGGGACCTGATCGCGCTCGACCGACTCGGCCGGGTGGTGGCGCTGGACCGGGAGCGCGGCACGGTGACGGTAGAGGGGGGCATGCGCTACGGTCAGCTCGGGGCGTACCTGCACGCCGAGGGGTACGCGCTGCACAACATGGCCTCGCTGCCGCATATCTCGGTGGCTGGGGCCGTGGCCACCGCGACCCATGGCTCGGGTGATGGCAATGGCAACCTGGCAACCGCCGTCGCGGCGATGGAGCTGGTCACGGCCGACGGCGAGGTGGTGGCGCTGAGCCGCGAGGAGCACGGCGACCTCTTCCGGGGCGCTGTGGTGGGCCTCGGCGCGCTCGGGGTGGTTACGAAGCTCACGCTCGACATCGAGCCGACCTTCGATGTGGCGCAGGAGATGTACCTGCGGCTGCCGCTGGGGGAGCTGTACCGCCACTTCGACGCGATCATGGCGGCGGCCTACAGCGTGAGCCTGTTCACCGACTGGCACCCCGAGCACGTCGGCAGGGTGTGGCTCAAGCGTCGGGTGGCGCCGGGCGAGGCGCTGGAGTGGCCGCAGACCTTCTACGGCGCCTTGCGCGCGTCTGAGGGCGAGGGCCCGGCAGAGAACTGGACGGAGGCGGGCGGTATCCCCGGCCCCTGGCACGAGCGGCTGCCGCACTTCCGCATGGGGTTCACCCCGAGCAGTGGGGACGAGCTCCAGAGCGAGTACTTCGTGCCCCGCGAGCATGCGGTGGCGGCGCTGCGGGGCGTGGGGGAGCTGCGGGAGCAGGTGCGGCCGCACCTGATGGCCTCGGAGGTGCGCAGCGTGGCCGGCGACGCGCTGTGGCTGAGCCCGGGGTACCGTGGGGCGTACATCGGCCTGCACTTCACGTGGAAGCAGGATTGGGACGGGGTGCAGCGGGTGTTGCCGCGGATCGAGGAGGTGCTCGAGCCGCTCGGCGCTGTGCCGCACTGGGGCAAGCTCTTCACGATGGCGCCGCAGCGGCTGCGGGCGGGCTTCGAGCGTATGGGGGACTTCCAGGCGCTGCTGCGCTCGTTCGACCCGCGCGGCGTGTTCCGCAACCCCTTCCTGGAGACATACATCTTTGGCGAGGATCAGCCCGCGCCGCCCGTTTCCTTGCCCCAAACGCGTAGATCGGCTACACTGCGGCTGCGTACACGAACATAACGGGGGCGCAGCGGCGTATGCAGCTACACGAGCGGCCGGTCTGGGGCGAGGGCGTCGCCTTTCCCGACATCGATCCGGCTCACTCTCTGCCGGAGCGCGTGGACGTGGCGGTGGTGGGCGGCGGCATCACGGGGATGGCAGCGGCGCACAGCCTCGCGCGCCGCGGCGCCGCCGTGGCCCTGCTCGAGGCCCGCTCGCTCGGCTGGGGCGCCGGGGCGCGCAACGGCGGCATGGTGCTCACCGGGCTGAAGCTCGACGCCGGGGCGCTCGCCGCGAAGTACGGCCTGGCGCGTGCCCGCCGCATGTTCGCCGCCTCGCTGGCCGCGATCGACGCGGTGGAGGCGCTGGTGGCCGAGGAGCGCATCGACTGCGACTTCGTCCGCCATGGGCACGTGGTGCTGGCGAGCAAGCCGGCGCACGCCGCCGCCCTGCGCCATGAGTCCGAGCTGCTGGCGCGCGACTTCGGGCACGCAACGCGCTTCGTGCCGCCGGGCGAGCTGCGGGCCGAGGTGGGCTCCTCCGCCTACCACGGCGGCCTGCTCGACGAGGCCAGCGCCGGCCTCAACCCCGCCCGCTACCTGGCAGGCCTGGCCCGCGCCGCGTGCCGCGCCGGGGCATGCCTCTTCCCCGAGACTCCCGCGCTGCGCGTGACGCGCGACGGCGAGGCGTTCCGCGTGGAGACGCCGCGCGGTCCCCTGCGGGCGACCAACGTCCTGGTTGCCACCGCCGGCTACACCGGGGCTGCCACCCCTGCGCTGCGGCGGCGCGTGGTGCCGGTGGGATCGTACATCATCGCCACCGAGCCGCTGCCCGAGGCGCTGGCGCACGAGCTTGTGCCGTGCGGACGCATGCTGTTCGACACGAAACACTTCCTGCACTACTTTCGTCTCACGCCTGACGGGCGTATGCTCTTCGGCGGGCGCGCCGGGTTCGTGCCCGAGAGCCCGGCGGCGGTGCGGGAGAGCGCCGCGATCCTGCGCCGCGATATGGTGGCCGTCTTCCCGCAGCTGCGCGACGCGCGGGTTGTCTACGCTTGGGGCGGCACGCTCGACGTAACCTTCGACATGATGCCGCACGCCGGCGAGGTGGGTGGCATGCATGTTGCCCTCGGCTACGCTGGACACGGTGTGGCCATGGCGACCTACCTCGGGACGCATCTCGGCGCGCAGCTCGCCGGCGTGCCATTCGACAACCCATTCGCCGGGCTGCCGCTGCCCGGGGCGCCCCTCGGGCTCTATCGCGGCGACCCCTGGTTCCTGCCGCTGGCGGGCGCGTGGTACAAGATGCTAGACTGGGTGAGCTAGGCGATCATGCACAGCAAAACGACAGAGCCGACCCGCCTCCCCTGGGGCACGATCATCGGCATCCTGCTGCTCGGGGCGCTCGCGCTCATGCTCTACGCCAACCGCCACGAGGTCGAGGAGGCCCTGCGCCTGCTGCGCGAGGCCCGGCCGATGTGGCTTGCGCTGGCGGTGGCCTGCGTGGCCGCCGGGTTCATCTGCGCCGGGCAGATCTATGGCCGCGTCCTGGCGGCGCTCGGCCACACCGCGAGCGTCGGCTGGCTCACCTCCGCCGCCATGGTCACGATCCTGATCAACCAGGCCGTGCCGGCCGGCAGCGTGGCGGCCTACGCCTTCCTGGTGGCCAGCCTGCGGCGACGCGGCTTCCCCGTCGGCAGCGTCACCGCCGTGGCGGGGCTCGAGCTAATCAGCTGGAATATCGCCGTGATCCTGGCCTTCACCTACGGCCTCGGCTTCCTGCTCGTCACCACCGGCCTCTCCGGCGCATCGATCTCCTACACCGCGCTGGCTGCCGCCGTGGGCGTGCTCGCCACCGTGACCTACGTGGCCAGCCGGCCGGACGACACCTTGCACGACTGGAGCCTGCGGATCAAGTGGCTGGTGAACCGGGTGTTCGGGCCGATCTGGACGATCGGGCAGGTGCGCCAGGTGATGGACGAGATTCTCGCCAGCCGCCGCATGATCCTCGAGCAGCCGCGGCGGATGGTGGTGTTGGTGCTGCTCCAGCTCACCGTCTTCACCTTCCACAGCCTGGCGCTCGATATGATCCTGCGCGCGCTCGGCCTGCCCGCGCCGGTGCTGGCGGTGCTGGCGGCCTACGGCCTGGCGCTGATCGTCAGCGTCTTCACGCTGCTGCCCGGCGGCGGCGGCACGGTCGAGGCGGCGCTCACGGTGGCGCTTGCCTCGCAGGGGGTGCCGATCGAGGCCGCGCTCGGCGCCGCGGTGCTGTTCCGCCTGATCAGCTTCTGGATGCTCCTGCCGCTCGGCGCGCTCTGCTACCGCGCCCTCACCAGCAGCCGGCGCAAACCGGGCCCTCCGGCGTAGGGCACACAAGGAAACTGCCGCCAGCGCACAGAGGGCCAGCGCTCATCGCTGTGCCCTCGGCGTCCTGTAGAGCAAGGGGGGCGTCGAGCGTCCGTGACTTGCACGCCTTCTGGAAAGCTCATGCACCGCGTTGCAACGCGTAACTCCGCGTGCTAGACTAGGTGTACCGGTACAGCGAACCAGGAGAGCGGAGGCCCGCGCCACACGGCGTGGTGAGCGCGATGACACAGGCCAAGAGGGAGTCGCCGCAGTCGACGAGGCTGCCGCGCAAAGTGACGATCACGCAGATCGCGAAGGAGGCGGGCGTCTCGAAGACTGCGGTCTCGTTCGCGTTCAACGACCCCTCGCAGCTCTCGCCGACCACGGTGAGCCACATCCACGAGGTGGCTGAGCGGCTCGGCTATACGCCCGACCCAATCGCCCGCAGCATGACGACTCGGCGCACCAACGCCCTCGGCCTGCTGCTGCCCCAGGATCTGGCTACCGCCATGGGCAACCCCTTCTACGCCGAGTTCATCCGAGGCATCGGCGCGGTGTGCGGCGACGCTGGTTTGACCCTGATGCTGGTGCCGCCACTGTGGGGCTCGATGCTCAAGGCCATCCCCTCCGCCACGGTGGACGGCTTCATCGTGGTGGGGCTGGAGGTGGACCGCGGCGAGGTGCAGCAGCTGCGCCGCCGCCACATGCCCTTCGTGATGGTGGACGGCGAGGTGCCCGAGGATATCCCCAGCGTGAATGTGGACGACTGCGGCGGCGCGCGGGCCGCGATGGACTATGTGCTCTCGCAGGGTCACCGCCGCATCGTGGTGCTGACGCTCGAGTCCTGGCACAAGCGTCCGGAGGAGTTCACAGGGACGCTCGCCGCCCGCCTCGCCGGCTACCGGGCCGCGCTCGAGGCCCACGGCCGCTCGCTGGACGACCCGGACATCCGTCTGCTCGAGACCCCCAGCACCCACGAGGGCGGCCACGCGGCCTTCGTTCGCCTCTGGCAGTCGGACTGGCACCCCACCGCCGTAGTGGCCATGAGCGATGTGGCCGCCGTGGGGGTGATCGAGGCGGTGCTCGACGCGGGCCTGCGCGTGCCCGACGACCTCTCGGTCGTGGGGTTCGACGACCTCCCCGACGCGCGCTCGATGCGCCCGGCCCTCACCACGGTGCGCCAGCCGGTGGCCCAGAAGGGGCGCATGGCCGCCGAGGCGCTGGTGGCGGCCCTGGCCGACCAGGGGAGCGTCGTGCACCACGTTCTGCCAACCGAGCTGGTGGTGCGCGCCTCGGTGGCTCCGCCGCCAGACCACTGGAGATGATCGCAGAGGGGCTGCGCCCCTCGCAGCAGAAGGAGCTGGTATGGCCATCCTCTTCGGGCTCGGCGTCCTGATCGCCGTCGGCGCCGCCCTCGCCTTTGCCGCCCTGGGCCTGCTGGCTCTCTACGGCAGCGCCCGCACGACGCGTGAGCAGCTTATCCCCGGCTTCCGGCCCGACCGCCCCGGCCCTCTCGAGCGCGCCCTGGCGCTGGCCGCGCTCTGGGTGCCCGCCGGCGTCGTGGCGCTCTTCGGGCTGTACGCCTGCGTCCACATTCTGGGCGTGGCGCTCGCCGCGCTGTAGCTCGCCTGGGCCCTACGGAGAGCAGGCGCGCCAAGGGGCGGCGCGCTTGCGCCTCTGCGGCTCGGACGCCCCACACCCCCTGCCCCGTTCAGTGGTATCATTCCTGTCACACAACCGTAGGTGAACGCCAGGAGCACAGCGTGCCAGGAAACCATATCTCCGGCGCGACGTATGAGTTCCACATCTCTCGCAGCGCCCGCGATCGCTACCAGTTCGACGACGCCATCTTCCAGCTCAGCGGCAACGCCGTCATCACCAACTTCCACGCCGCGCGGGTCTTCGCCCAGCGCATGAACCAGCGCCGCGACCTCATCCGCTTCCCTGAGCAGGCCGTGCGGGCCAGTCAGATCAGCGCCATGGGCCTGATCGATGAGATCGCCCACTGGGTCTTCCGCAGCTACCGCCAGCAGGCCAACCCCACGATGCTGCGCGACGCGCTCGCCTGGCTCGGCCAGCGCCTCGGCCCCGAGCGGGTGGACGCCACGCTGCGCCGCTTCAGCGACGACTTCCCGCCGCTCGCGGTGTACCGCCGCGAGCAGGATCTGGACGCCTACCTCGCCGCCGAGACGGCCGGCACATCCCACCGTGAGGTGGCGCTTGAAGAGCTGCTCATGCTCTGGCTCGCGAATGCCAACCCGGCCTTCGCGCCCTTCCTGGAGCTGTTCGATGACGCCGGCCTTGAGCACGACACCGCCTACCAGCCGCTCATGCGTGAGCTGAACACGTTCTTCGCCGGCCAGCCCGCCCCGGGGGGCGCCGCCGGGCAGAGCATCATCGACCTGCTGCGCGCGCCTGCCCTGGCCCACCCGCACTCGCTCGAAGCCCAGCTCAACTTCATCCTCGAGCGCTGGGGCACGATCCTCGGCCCGAACTTCCCCTATCGCCTGCTGAGCGGCCTGGACCTGATCCGCGAGGAGGAGCGCCCGGTCTTCGGCGTGGGCGGCGGCGACACGACCTCCGAGTCGATCCCGGTCAGCGACTTCCACGCGCTCGAGGCCGAGCCCGAGCAGTTTACCCCCGACCGCGAGTGGATGCCGCGCCTGGTGCTGCTGGCGAAGAACGCCTTCGTCTGGCTCGACCAGCTCACCAAGCAGTACGGGAAGCCGATCGCCACCCTGGCCGACATCCCCGACGAGGAGCTGGACCTGCTCGCCGCCCGCGGCCTCACCGGGCTCTGGCTGATCGGCCTGTGGGAGCGCAGCGCCGCCTCGAAGCAGATCAAACAGGTCATGGGCAACCCCGACGCCGTCGCCTCGGCCTACTCGCTGTACGACTACGTCATCGCGCGGGACCTGGGCGGCGAGGCTGCCCTCGAGGACCTGCGCCAGCGCGCGTGGCAGCGGGGCATCCGCCTGGCCTCCGACATGGTGCCCAACCACGTCGGCATCGACGGCCGCTGGGTCATGCAGCACCCCGACTGGTTCGTGAGCCTGGACTACAGCCCCTTCCCATCCTACACCTTCGGTGGGCCGGACCTCTCGAGCGACGAGCGGGTAGGCATCTACCTCGAGGACCACTACTACAGCCGCAGCGACGCCGCGGTGGTCTTCAAGCGCGTGGACCGCTGGACCGGCAGCGAGAAGTATGTCTACCACGGCAACGACGGCACCAGCATGCCGTGGAACGACACTGCCCAGCTCAACTACCTCAACCCCGAGGTGCGCGAGGCGGTGATCCAGACCATTCTGCACGTGGCGCGCAACTTCCCGATCATCCGCTTCGACGCGGCCATGACGCTCGCCAAGCGCCACTTCCACCGCCTCTGGTACCCCGAGCCTGGCTCCGGCGGCGACATCCCCTCGCGCTCGGATTACGGCATGACGCGCGAGCAGTTCGACCAGGCCATGCCCCAGGAGTTCTGGCGCGAGGTGGTGGACCGCTGTGCCGTCGAGGCGCCCGACACGCTGCTGCTGGCCGAGGCTTTCTGGATGATGGAGGGATACTTCGTCCGCACCCTGGGCATGCACCGGGTGTACAACAGCGCATTCATGGTGATGCTGCGCGATGAGGACAATGCCAAGTACCGCCAGGTGCTCAAGAACACGCTCGAGTTCGACCCGGAGATCATGCGGCGCTACGTCAACTTCATGAACAACCCCGACGAGCGCACCGCGGTGGACCAGTTCGGTAAGGACGATAAGTACTTCGGTATCGTCTCGATGATGGTGACGCTCCCCGGCCTGCCGATGTTCGGCCACGGCCAGGTGGAGGGCTTCACCGAGAAGTACGGCATGGAGTACCGCCGCGCCTACTGGGACGAGACGCCCGACCAGCACCTGATCGCCCGGCACGACCGCGAGATCTTCCCGCTGATGCATAAGCGCTACGTGTTCGCGGGTGTCGAGCAGTTCTTACTGTACGACTTCTACACCCCCGAGGGCGGCGTCAACGAGGACGTGTACGCCTACTCGAATCGCCACGGCGACGAGTGCGGCCTGGTGCTGTTCCACAACCGCTTCGGCAGTGCCCGTGGCTGGGTCCGCACCTCGGCGGCCTTCGCCGTGAAGACCGGCAGCGGTGACGAGAAGACGCTGATGCAGCGTTCGCTGTCCGATGGCATGGGGCTGAGTGGCGGCCACGAGAACTACGTGATCTTTCGCGATGTGGCGAGCAACCTGGAGTACATCCGCAACGGCCGCGAGCTGGCCGAGATGGGCCTGTACGTTGAGCTGGGCGCCTACAAGTACCACGTCTTCCTCGACTGGCGCGAGGTCCACGACGTGGACGGGCGCTACCGCAACATCGCGGCCTACCTGGCCGGCCGCGGCGTCCCGAGCGTCGAGGATGCCCTGCGCGAGACTTTCTTGGCGCCGGTGCTGCTCCCGTTCCGCGAGCTGGTGAGCGCGGCAATGTTCCGCAAGCTCGCGGCCCTGGCGGACGGGGTGGACGAAGGACACACGACCACGGGCCAAGGGCAGGGAACCGACGACGAGCTTGCCTCGCTCGACGCGCTCGAGGCGAGCGGCGCGGACGTGGCGGGCGATCTGGAGGACACGGCGCGGATCGAGACGCCTGCCGGCGGCTCAGAGACGGCGCATCGCCCGCCGGCGGACGACGAGCTGGCCGCGCTCGATACGCTGGACGCGAGCGGCGACGATCAGGCCGGCGACCTGGAGGATATGGCGCGCCTCGAGGCCGATGAGCAGCCCGCCTCGCCGGTCTACCTGCTCGACGAGGTAGACGACCGGCTCGCCGCGCTGCTGGCCGAGGTCGCGCGCTTCGCCGACGCTCAGCCCACGGCGTCGACATCGCTCCAGGGAGATGCGCGGCGCCTCATCCGCACGCGGCTGGACGCGCTCCTTGCGCTCCGAAGCGAGGTACAACCAGGCGGGGAGGCGGGTGCAGCAGCCGGGTCTCTGAATGAGAATGGCGCGGAGGCCGAGCCCCCTTTGGCCTTCAGCCTCCAGCGCTTGAAGGAGGACGACGCGGCCTGGGGCGGCGCGGTGAGCTGGGTCTTCGCGCACGCGCTCGGCTGCGTGACCGGCGGGAAGGACGCCGCGGGCCAGAGCCGCGCCTGGCTGGACGAGTGGCTGCTGGGCAAGTCGGTCGAGCGGGCGCTGCGCGACGCGGGCGCCGACGATGGGAAGGCGGCGCGCGCCACGGCGGCCGTCAAAATCGCCACCCAGCACCAGGGCTGGCTGACGGCGGCTGGCCTTGAGCCGCAGCGCACGCTGGCCGAGATGCTGGCGGATGAGGAGCTGCGGCGCTACATCGGCGTGAACCGCTACCAGGGCATCCTGTGGTTCAGCAAGGAGCGCTTCGAGGAGCTGCTGTGGTGGCTGATGCTGGCCGCCAGGGTTATCGCGCGCGCCGAGGGCCAGGGCGAGGACGACCTGCGCGCCGGTGAGGCGCTGATGGCGCGGCTGACGAAGGCGGCGGCAGCATCCGGCTACCAGCTGGAGAAGCTGCTGGCGCTCGCGCGAGGGCCGCAGCCCACCAAGCCGTAGGGCGCAGACCTGCCGAGTGTTCCCCGAGCCCGAGTGCGGGCGCGCCGCGCAGCCTGGGGAACACTCGACAGGTCTCTGTCTACCCCCTCGTGCAGCACTTATCGCAGTCGGCCGCCTCGAGCTGGAGTGTAGCGTGCTCGATGCCGAAGCGGTCGTGCAGGTCTGACCGCACCTGGCGCAGGAGGGTGTCGTTCGCCCGCTCGGGTGGCACCACCAGGTGCGCCGTGAGCGCCGTCTCGGTGGTGCTCAGCGCCCAGACGTGCAGGTCGTGGACGCCGCTCACCTCAGGCAGAGTGCGCAGGTAGGAGCTGATGTCGCTCGTGCTCACGCCTTGGGGCGCCGCGTCCAGCGCGAGGTCGAGCGACTCGCGCAGCAGCCCCCAGGTGCCCCACAGGATAATCCCCGCCACCACCAGACTCACCGCCGGGTCGATCCAGGCCCAGCCAGTCAGGGCCAGCGCGATGCCGCTCACCACCACGCCGAGCGAGACCGCGGCGTCGGCGGCCATGTGGAGGAATGCCCCGCGCGTGTTGAGGTCCCCTTTGCGGCCAGCCGCGAACAGGAGAGCGGTAGCGCCGTTGATCACGATCCCGGCGGCGGCCGTCCAGATCACGAGCTGCCCGGCCACCGGCTGCGGCTCACTGAAGCGCCGTACTGCCTCCCAGGCGATCCCGCCAACCACCACTAGCAGCGTCACCGCGTTCGCTAGCGCAGCCAGGATTGTGGCCCGGCGCAAGCCGTAGGTGTGGCGACCGGTGGGGCGCCGCCGCGCGAGCACCACCGCGCCCCAGGCCAGAAGCAGGCCGAGCACATCGCTCAGGTTGTGGCTGGCGTCAGCCACCAGCGCGAGGGAGCCGGACACGTAGCCGGCCACAGCCTCGGCTAGCACGAAGACGAGGTTAAGCAGCACGGCGAGCGCAAAGGTGCGCCCGCCGGGAGTGCTGTGGTGGTGGTGGCCATGTCCAGACCCGTGGCCGTGGTGGTGATGTGCCATAAGCACCTCTAACACTTGAACAACTGCTCAAATGTTACCACGGCCAGGGTGCTGCGTCAAACAGTGGCGACAAGCGTAGCCGCGACGCGCAGCGCGCTCTCGAAGGTGCGGTCGCGCCCAAGCAGCTGGAGCTCGCCCGCCAGCAGCGAGGCCTCGTCCAGCCACTCGAGGCGTGCCGTGCGCTGGATCGGCCGCATCCCATCGACCTCCGCGCGGGTCACGGCCACATCGGCGCCGGGGTAACGGGACACGGTGAAGGTCGCGCGGCGGCAGCCGATCACGACCTCCATCAGCCGGTCGGGCTGGTCGTCCGGCTGGTCGGCCGTGGCGATCTCGAGCGCCACCTCGGCGCCGTCGGCCCGCACGAGCCGCGCGCCCCCGACATGCTCGGCCACCTTCCAGCCGAGCCGGGAGGCCAGCCAGCCCACCAGCATGAGTGCCTGGCTGCGGTCCGAGGGCTGGCCGGGCTGGGACGGGACCGTGAGCCGGATGCGCTCGACCTCGGAGAGGTGCGGCAGCATCGCCGGGGCGTCGAAGAACTGCGCCACGAGCTCGCGCCAGCCCGTGAGCCGCGCCCACGCGAGGTCGCTCACGCCGGTGTCGGCGTCGATCAGGCCCGCGAGGGTTGGGAGCGAGGCTTCGGGAGTGGCGAAGGTGGCGCTGTTGACGATCAGCCGGTCAGCGATGTCGGTCAGCTTAGCAGCCACGGGGTGGCGCGCGGGCTCGCCGTGCGGGAGCCACAGTGCCACGGGCACGTCGGGCACCAGCAGCGGCAGGACCACGCCGGGGATGCGCCCGGCGGCCTCGCCGTGGGCCTCGACGGTGATCTGCTCACCGCAGACTTGCGGGCGGCCGGGCGCGGGGAGCTGGCAGTGCGCCTGCACCCATGCGTCGATCGTCGCGGCGTGCTCGGGCTGCGTGCCGCCCTCGTGGGCCAGCGCGGCGGTGACGATCGCGCGGTTCGGGTAGACGCCGGTGAGCCGATCGATCACCTGGGTGGCCCGCCCGGCGACGCCGCGCTCGTCCACTACCACCACGAGGTTCGCCATGCAGGTGCGGGTGACGGGGGAGGTGCGGCCGGAGTCGGCGCTCTCGGCGGCGCTCTGCCACAGGTTCGTCAGCTCGCGCTCGATAGCGCGGATATCGACGTGGGTCGGGTTGAGCTGCGATGGTGCGCTGGTCATATGTCTTCCTCTGCTGCGTACACGGGTATGGTGGGCGATGTGATTCGAGCGCGGACAAAGGTGCGTCGGGCGGGCGGCGGTCACCCACTATGGGATGTGGGGTGCGGCCGTGAGCGGGTGAGCGCGAGCCACATCGCCAGTGCGGCGGCCAGGCACAGCCCGGCGAGGGCTGCGGGCGCGGCGAGGGCCCCTGCGGCCCCGGCGGCTCCCGGTAGCCCGCCCACGGCCACGGCGAGACCGAGCGCGAGCCCGGTGGCGGTTGCCGGGGAGTGCGGCATCTGGCGCGAGAGCGCGGCCAGCGCGGCGGGGGTGGCGGACTGAAGCAGCGCGACGCCGGGGATCAGCAGAGTGAGGCTATCGCCGGCGAGCGCCAGGAGCGGCGCGGCGAGCGCCAGCGCCCCAACAGTGTAGCGTCGCCAGCCGACCTGGTCGGCCAGCGGACCTCCGAGGAGCTTGCCGAGCGCCGCCGCGAGCGCGAGCGCCAGCAGCGCCTCGTACCGGCCCTGGAACAGGAAGTCCACCGTGCTCCAGATCAGCGAGCGCAGTGCGATGGCGGCCAGCAGCACCACCATCACGAGGTCGTGGGGGTCGAAGTGCTGAGTGCTGAGTGCTGAGTACTGAGTGCTGAGTGCTGAGGGCCAAGTGCTAAGTGCTGAGGGCAGCCGTGCCACGGCCAAAGCAAGCAGCGCCAGCGGAGGCAGGAAGGCCCACCAGGCGGCGGAGCCGGAGGCGGCCAGCATCCCGCCGAGCGCCAGACCCACCACCCCAGGCGCCGCGAACAGTCCCGGTCCTGCGGCCCGCCCTCCTGAGGCCGCGAGCGCCAGCGCGCCCCCGCCGACGTGGAACAGCGCCCCGCCGACCCCCGCGAGCGCTACCGCTGCGCGCAGCCCCGTGTCGCTGCTCCCAGAGACGCTCTCGCCTCTGGGGGCGCCCGCAAGAGCCAGTGCCGCCCCGATCAACAGCAGCCCTGCCAGCGCCGCGGCCCGTGGCTGGCGCGCCCGGTCTACCAGGAACCCGGCGAGCGGCTGGCCACCGAACGCCAGCGCGTTGTAGAGCAGCACCAGCAGCGCCACATCCGCCAGCGGCATGGCGCGGCTGAGCCCGCCGAGCAGGAAGCCGGCGGCGCCGTCGCTCAGGCCGTGCGAGAGCCCGAGGATAAGCGGTGCGCGGAGTTGGCGCATAGCGTCACATCTGATTCAGCGCGAGCCCAAGGCCGAAGATCAGCCCGTAGCTCACGACATTCATCACCAGCGCGCAGGCCCACGGCTTCCAGCGTGGCTGCTCGCCGCCGAGCCACTGGAGCAGCGCGCCCTCGACGGCCACCGAGAGCGCCCACGAGCCCAGCGCGATCTGTGTCGCGCTCGCGTCATCGGTGATGGCGCTCAAGAACACGACTGTGAGCACGATGCCGAGCAGCCCTGAGGCCATGTTAACCACCAGCGCGTCACGGGCCGAGCGTAGCAGCGGTGCCCAGCGCATGATGATCAGCGCGATGGTCTCAGACATCATCGCGATGACGAGCGTTGCGACAACCGCCACGATGCCACCAAAGAGTAGCGCGGGGCCAGAGATCACGTCATGAACGATGGCGAGGTTGTTCATATGAAAACCTGTCTCAGAAATAGCGAGCGTGTGAGCCACCACGCGCCATTCGCGGAGTCGCGGCGGGATGTGGTTTGGCAGAGCGCGGGCTACGTCAGCGAGCGGTCTTGCACAGTAGGCGCCCCTTCGCGCCAGCAAAAAGAGACAAGCCGGATGGACTACTCAGGCCTCAAGCCTCACGACCGGGTCACAGCCTGCGCCACTTAGCCCCGATTCGCCCGATGAACTCATCGGCGGCGCGCGGCCCCCAGGTGCCGGCCTCGTAGTTCGAGAACTCCGGCGCGGGGGCCGCGTCCCACCCCTGGTGAATCGGCGTGATCAGCGACCAGGAGGCGTCCACCTCATCCGAGCGGGTGAAGAGCGTCGAGTCGCCCAGCATCGCGTCGAGCAGCAGGCGCTCGTAGGCCTCGGGGGACTCCACGCCGAACGAGGCGTTGTAGCGGAAGTCCATTGTCACCGGGCGGATCTGGTTGGCCTGGCCGGGCACCTTCGAGTCGAAGCGCAGTGAGATCCCCTCGTCCGGCTGGATCTTCATTGCCAGCACGTTCGGCTCGATTCCGCTGAGCGGGCCGGTGTCGAACAGCATGGTGGGCGCCTGCCTGAACTGAATGGAGATTTCGCTTGCGCGCTTCGGCATGCGCTTGCCGGTGCGGAGGAAGAACGGCACGCCGGCCCAGCGCCAGTTCTCCACGTGGAACTGGAGCGCCACGTAGGTCTCGGTGCGGCTGTCCGCCTTGACGCCCTGCTCCTCGCGGTAGCCCGGCACGGCCTGGCCGCCGACGCTGCCGGCGCCGTACTGGCCGCGGACGGTGTAGTTGCCCACGTCGTCGGGTGAGATCGGGCGGATGGTGCGCAGCACCTTCACCTTCTCATCGCGCACGGCGTCGGCGCGGTAGCCCACCGGCGGCTCCATCGCCGTGAGCGTCAGGAGCTGCATGAGGTGGTTCTGCACCATGTCGCGCAGGGCGCCGGCGCCCTCGTAGTAGCCGCCGCGCCCCTCGACGCCGACGCTCTCTGAGACCGTGATCTGCACGTGGTCTACGTAGCGCCGGTTCCAGAGCGGCTCGAAGATGCCGTTGGCGAAGCGGAAGACCAGGATGTTCTGGACCGTCTCCTTGCCGAGGTAGTGGTCGATGCGGTAGACCTGCGACTCCTCGAAGACTCGGTGGACCTCGATGTCGAGCGCGCGGGCGCTCTGGAGGTCCTTGCCGAAGGGCTTCTCGATGATGATGCGTGTCCAGCCGCCGTTGGGCGAGCGGTTGAGGCCCGCTGCGCCGAGTTGGCGGATGATCTCGCCGTAGGACTCGGGCGGGGTGGAGAGGTAGAACAGCCGGTTGCCGCCGGTGCCGCGGTGCTCGTCGAGCTCGCGGAGCCGCTCGGCGAGCGCCTGGTAGCCCGCGGGGTCATCGAAGGAGGAGCGGACGTAGGAGATGCCCTCGGCGAAGCTGTCCCAGATACCGCCGTCGAGGCCGGTGCGCGAGTGCTGCTCGACGTCCTCGCGCAGTCCCGAGCGGAAAAAATCGTCGCTCCAGTCGCGGCGCGCGAAGCCGACGGCGCTGAAGCCTGGGGGGATGAGGCGCTCGCGCTGAAGGTTGTAGAGCGCCGGGACCAGCTTGCGGTGGGTGAGGTCGCCGGTGGCGCCGAAGATGACGACCGCGCAGGGCGGCGGCGTGCGGTGCATTCTCAGACCCGCCCGCAGCGGGTTGACATTAGCCTCGGTCATGGTGTCTCCTGCCGGTCGGTCGTGCCGCGGGCATGATACCGCATACGCTGAACCGTGCAAGCTGAGTGCCACGGGTGTAAAGGGCTCACTCCTGCAAAAGCCCCACCACCAGGCCGGAGGGCGGTTGGCACGATGCGCGAGATCCAGCCCTCCATATCGAGAGCGCGCCCCCTGTATCGTGGCAACCGCGAGGTCGCTCTACGACGTCTTGTCCCAGATCTGAAAAAGAAGTGAGAAAGCTATGATATAATCGCCGTTAGTTTATAGTTTGAGACCATTTCGCCTCTCGTAGTAGCAGGACAACGAATGCTCGGTTCCGCGCATCGCGTCCGTGCCGGAAGCCTGGTCACCGCGGTCGTGCTGTGGAGCGCTCTGCTCGCGCCTCCCGCCGCCGCAGCACCGCCCCCCCAGGTGGCGCCGAGCCAGCGCGAGGCCGTGGCCATAAGCCGTGACGGCGCTCTGCGCCTCGCCGCAGACTCATCGCCCGCGCCAACAGCGTACGGCGACTATACCCGCTTCGGCACGCTCACCTCTCCCCCGCTGCCTCTCCCCGCCTTCCGAGCCCTGCGCGTCACCTACGGCGCCGACGTGCCCGCCGGCTCCGCCGCGCTGGTCGACGTGCGCGCCAGCGCGGATGGCACCCGCTGGACCCCGTGGGCCACCGAGGTTGCCGCCGACACCGAGGTGGAGTTCGCGAGCTACGCCCGCTTCGCACAGTACCGCGTCACGCTCCTCGGCGGGGAGTCGCCGGTGGTGCGGGGTGTGTCCGTGACACCAGCCCCGCGGCCAGCGCAGTTTGCCGCGCTGGAGGACGCGCCGCCGGTGGCCCCGACCTTCACTGTGCGGGCGACGCGCCAGGGCATGGTGGGCGGCCGCACCGCCAACGGTTACCGCATCCAGAAGCGCGATCGATTCGTGTCGCTGCCGTGTCGCTGCGTGCTCTCGAGCAACGGAGGCGGCGAGTACATGGTGCGCATCACCTACAACGGGCGTAGCGCTGTGGCGCCGGTGTACGACGTGGGGCCGTGGAACGTGCGGGACAACTACTGGGACCCGCAGGAGCAGCGCCACTTCTCCGACCTGCGCCAGGGGTGGCCGCAGGACCACGCGGCGTTCTTCGAGAAGCACAACGGCGGACGCGCGCACAAGGGGCGCGTGCGCTTCCCCACGGCGATCGACGTGGGTGATGGGGTGTGGTGGGACGAGCTAGGTATCAAGGGGGACCGCGCCGAGGTCGAGGTGACGTTCCTGTGGATGGGCCGTGACCCGCTCGAGGTCCAGGCTGAGCAGGCTGCACCACCTGCGCCCGAGCCTACGCCCGAGGCTGCGCCGCCTGCGCCCGAGGCTGTGCCGCCTGCGCCACCTGCCCCCGCCCCATAGGATACGCCCCACGGTGCGGGCGGCACGACCACGGTGCGGGCGCAGCAGCAACCCGGATCCTTTCGTCGAAGAGATACGAGGGGCTGCTGCGCCCCGGCGCATCGCCCGGACCACCTCTCTCTGCAGCGTCTCACCAACGATCGTATACAATTGTATACAATATACCTTCGGCTGGGCCGCCAATGGCACACCCCCTGCTGTGCAGAGGCGGTGGTAGCCGTGCCAGCGCGGCTCGGTCGAAAGTCCTACATACAAATCGGCAGAACGGAGTATACTCATACATCGCGTCGCCGGAGATCAGCCGGCGGCGCGTCCTGATCTCCAACGACCTCTTCGCTCACAGACATCGCTCGCCCGCTTCCACCGAACCAGTACAGGCGGTCAACTGTCCGCCACAGCCGGGCACCGCCGCCCCTCATGCACCGCCTGCCCGCCGCGCGGCACGGCGGTCGCTTCGCGCGACGCGGCACGCCCATTCTCGTCACGAGGAGGAGACATGGAACAGCTCCGCCACCTGTGGCCGTTCGTCGGCGTCTACAGGCGACGCATCGCCCTCGGCGCGCTCTGCGCGATCATCGCCACCGCCGCCGCCGCCACCATCCCCCAGATCCTGCGGGTGGCCGTGGACAGTCTCAACACCCGCGGCATCGTCTCCGCCGACCTGCTGCGCTACGGCGGGCTGCTCGTCCTCGCCGCGGCCGTCGAGGGCGTGCTGCGCTTTGGGCAGCGCACCCTGATGATGGGCTCGGCGCACCTGGTGGACTACGACATGCGCGCCGCCGTCTTCAAGCGGCTGCTCGCGCTCGACCAGGGGTTCTACGGGCGCATGCACACCGGCGACCTGATGACCCGCGTCACCAACGACCTCTCCGCCGTGCGCATGTTCGTCGGCCCCGGCATCAGCAACCTGTCCGGCGCCGGCCTGCTGATCGTCGTCTCCACGGTGCTGATGTTCTTCGCCCAGCCGTTGCTGGCGCTGGTGGTGCTGATTATCCTGCCGAGCGTGGCCGTGCTCTTCGTGGTGATCGGCGGGCGCATGCGGAAGATCTTCCGCCACGTGCAGGACCAGTTCGGCGAGCTCTCCACCCGCGCCCAGGAGAACTTCAGCGGCATCCGCACCATCAAGGCCTACGCCCAGGAGGAGGCCGAGATCCGCGTCTTCCGCGAGGAGAACGAGAAGTACCGCGCGCTCAACCTGCGCTACGTGCTGCTCTCCGGCCTGCTCTGGCCGATCATCGGCCTGGTGCTCGGCACTACCGGCGCGCTGGTGCTGCTGGTGGGCGGGCGCATGGTGGCGGCCGGCGAGATGACCGTGGGCGAGCTGGTGCTGTTCAATGCGTACCTGGCCCTGCTCGGCTGGCCGGTGATCGCCATGGGCTGGACGGTGGACCTCTACCAGCAGGCCGCGGCCTCGATGGTCCGCATCGCCGAGGTGCTCAACCGCCGCCCGGACATCGCCACCAGCCCCGACGCCCCGTCCAGCTTCGAGGTCCAGGGCGACGTCGAGCTGCGCGACGTGGGGATCCGCTTCAGCTACGAGATCGCGGAGGGCTCCGCCGACCACCAGCCGCCAGCAGCCGACGACGTTGATCGGTCGTCGGTCGTCGGCCGCCAGTCGTCTGTGGGCTGGGTCCTGCGCCACATCTCCTTCCACGTCCCGCGCGGCTCGTCGCTGGCGATCGTGGGGGCCACCGGCGTGGGCAAGACCACCCTGGTGAACCTGCTGGCGCGCGTGCGTGACCCGGACGAGGGGCAGGTGCTGGTGGACGGCTGTGACGTGCGCGAGCTGCCGCTCGACGGCCTGCGCCGCGGCATCGGCTACGTGCCGCAAGACACCTTCCTCTTCAGCATCCCGATCAAGGAGAACGTCACCTTCGGCCGCCCCGACGCCAGCGACGATGAGATCCAGCGCGCGCTCACCGTCTCGCGCCTGAGCAACGATCTGGTGCAGTTCCCCGGCGGGATCGAGACCATGATCGGCGAGCGCGGCGTGACCCTCTCCGGCGGGCAGAAGCAGCGCACCGCCATCGCCCGCGCCGTGCTGCGCGACCCGGCCGTGCTGGTGCTGGACGACGCGCTCTCCAGCGTGGACACCCACACCGCATCCGAGATCCTGGCCGGGCTGCGCGAGGTGATGCGCGGCCGCACCAGCATCATCATCGCCCAGCGCATCGCCACCGTGAAGGACGCCGACCAGATCATCGTGCTGCACGATGGGGGCATCGCCGAGCGCGGTACGCACCGCGAGCTGGTGGAGCTGGGCGGGCGCTACGCCGACATGTACCGCCGCGAGCTGCTGCAGGCTGAGCTGGAAGAGGAGTAGGGGAGGCCCGGAGGGCCTGGCCCTCCGCGCCCCCCCTTCCGCCGCCAGGGCGAGCATAGGGAGGAATGATCAATGTCAGCGGGTTTCCAGGACGACGAGATCCTCGGCAAAGCGTACGACTCGAAGCTGGTCGCCCGGCTTGGGACGTTTGTGGCGCCCTACTGGCGCATGGTAGCCGCCGCACTGCTGCTCATGCTGCTCGGCGCCGCCGTCGAGCTGCTGCCGCCCTATCTGGTGCGTGAGGCGATCGACGGGCCGATCGCGCGCGGCGACGTGGCCGGCATTCTGCCGATCTTCGGCGTGTACATGCTCGCGCTGCTGGCCGCCTTCGGCTTCCGCTACGGCCAGACCTACATCATGAACTCGGTGGGCCAGAAGGTGATGGTTGACATCCGCATGCGGATCTTCAGCCACATCCAGCGCATGAGCCTCGGCTTCTTCGACAAGAACCCGGTGGGCCGGCTGATCACCCGCCTCAGCAATGATGTGGACGCGCTCAACGAGTTCATCACCCAGGGCACCGTGGCCCTGCTGGGTGACCTGGTGCGCCTGGTGCTGGTGATCATCACCATGCTGGCGCTGAACTGGCGGCTGGCGCTGATCAGCTTCATCATGTTTCCGGTGATCATCGCCGTGACCACGGTCTTCCAGAAGATCATGCGCGGCATCTACCGCCAGGTGCGCCAGCGCATCGCGCGCATCAACGCCTACCTGAATGAGCAGATCACCGGCATCCTGGTGACGCAGCTCTTCAGCCGCGAGGAGCGCAGCCGCATGCGCTTCAAGGAGCTCAGCCAGGACTACCTCGAGGCCCAGCTGCACTCGAACACGACCTTCGCGATCTTCTTCCCGCTGATCAGCTTCGTCTCGGTCACGGCCACCGCGGTGCTGCTGAACCTTGGCGGGCAGGTTGTGCTGGCCGACCTCGCGACCCTCGGCATGCTGGTGGCCTTCATCCAGTACACCGACCAGGCGTTCCAGCCCATCCGCCAGATCGCCGAGCGCTACAACACGCTCCAGGGCGCTATGGCCTCCTCGGAGCGCGTCTTCGGCGTGCTTGATACCCCCGAAGGGGTCGTGGACCCGGCCGAGCCCGTGGGCCTGGCGAAGCCCGTGCGCGGCGAGATCGTCTTCAAGGACGTGGTATTCGGCTACAACCCGGACGAGCCGGTGCTGAAGGGCATCTCGTTCACCATCCCCGCCGGCCAGAGCGTGGCGGTGGTGGGGGCCACCGGCGCGGGCAAGACCAGCCTGGTGAGCCTGATGGCGCGCTTCTACGACATCCAGCAGGGGAGCATCACGCTGGACGGAGTGGACATCCGCCACGTGCGCCAGGCCGAGCTGCGCCGCCACGTCAGCGCCGTCCCGCAGGACCCGGTCTGCTTCAGCGGGACGATCGCCTCGAACATCCGTCTGCACGACGAGAGCATTACGGACGAGCAGCTGCGCCACGCGGCCGAGGTGGCGAACGCCGCGCCGTTCATCGAGAGGCTGCCTGGCCAGTACGACTACGAGGTGCGCGAGCGCGGCAGCAACCTCTCGGTGGGGCAGCGCCAGCTGCTGGCCTTCTCGCGCGCGATCGCCTTCAACCCCGAGGTGCTGCTGATCCTGGACGAGGCCACCAGCAGCGTAGACACCGAGACCGAGGCGCTGATGCAGACGGCGGTGGACCGCCTGATGCACGGCCGCACGAGCATTGTGATCGCGCACCGCCTGAGCACCATCCGCAACGTGGACCGCATCCTGGTGCTGCACCGCGGCAAGCTGATGGAGGACGGCAGCCACGAGGAGCTGCTGGCGAAGCGCGGCTACTACCACCGGCTGTACCAGCTCCAGTTCGCCGAGCAGGTGGCGAGCTAGTGCTGAGTGCTGAGCCTTGAGGCGGCAGCGCGAGCGCAGCGGCAGCGCGCACAACGATGCCAGCGCTCGACCTGTCTGGTGTGCGGAACGTTCCGTGGAAACACCCGGGTCACCTTACCCACCGGACAGGTCGGGCAACGCGGCATAGGGCGGCGCATCGGCTGTGCAGCTCGGATGCAGATTTTCGAACCGAACGGAGCTACCATGTCCGCACCCGCGCACCGGCGCGAGTTCACCATCGCGAACGAGTACCACTACGATCGACGCTCGCCTGCGCGCTGGGTGCTGGCCCACGTGATGCGCTACCCCTGGCTGCCGGTCGTCTTCGTGGTGACGGTGATCGGTATGGCGGTGGCGCAGAGCTTCGGCGCCATCTTCATCGGGCGCGCCTTCGACGCTCTGCTGAACGGTGGCGGCGCCGCAGAGCTCGGCGGCGCCGCGCTGTGGGTCACCGCCGCCTACCTCGGCTACGGCGCGTGCGACATCGTCAACAGCCTGTCGCTGCGCGTGCTGGGCCAGCGGGTGGACCGCGACGCCCGCTCTGAGCTGTACCTGAGCCTGCTCGGCAAGAGCCAGACCTTCCTCGGCCGCCAGCGCGTGGGCGACCTGATGGCGCACGCCACCAACGACGTGGGCCAGGTGACTCTGATGGTGGCGCCCAACGCCGGCCTGATCCTCGAATCGTTCTTCGCGCTGGTGGTGCCGCTTGTGACGATCGCCACGCTGCGCGCCGACCTGCTGCTGGTGCCGGTGCTGTTCCTCGCGGGGTTCGCCGTGGCGCTCGGCCGCTACAGCCGGGCGCTCGAGCCGGTGTCGGCCGCGATGAGCGCGCGCTACGGCCTGATGAACGCCGGCCTGGCCGAGGCGATCGGCGGGGTCGAGGTGGTGAAGGGCTTCGCACAGGAGTCGGCCGAGGAGCGGCGCTTTGTGGACCGCGCCCGCGCCTACCGCGACGCCTTCGTGCGCTCGGGGGCGGTGCAGGCGCGCTACGTGCCGCTGCTGCTCTACGGCCTGGCGCTCGGCCTGGCGTTCGGGCACGCGATCGTGCTCGTGCTCCAGGGGCAGCTCACGGTGGGCCAGGCGATCGCCTACATGACCCTGATCGAGACGCTGCGCTCGCCCACAATGTTCTCGCTCACGACCTTCGCCGGCGTGCAGCTCGGGCTCGCCAGCGCCGCGCGCCTCCTGGGCCTGATGAACGCCCGCACCGAGCTCGACGAGAACGCCGGGGGCTACAGCGCGCCAATGCGCGGCGAGCTGGTGTTCGAGGGCGTGGGGTTCGGATACGGCGCGGCGACGGCCGACCACGGACCACGGACGACCGACGACAGACGACCGACCAGTGACGGCCAGGCGGGCGCGTCCGAAACAGCCCCCCTGCCCGTGATAGGCGGTTCGCCGCCGGCGGTCCTGCGGAGTATCTCCTTCCACGCCCGCCCCGGCGAGACGGTGGCGGTGGTGGGGCAGACCGGCTCGGGCAAGACCACGCTCACCAAGCTGGTGAACCGCATCTTCGACGCATCGTCGGGGCGCGTGCTGGTGGACGGCGTGGACGTGCGCGAGTGGAGCCTGGACAGCCTGCGCTCGCAGATCGCCACCATCGAGCAGGACATCTTCCTGTTCTCGCGCAGCATCGCCGACAACATCGCCTTCGGCGCGCCTGGCACCGCCACGCGCGAGCAGGTCGAGCGCGCCGCCCGCCTGGCGCAGGCCCACGAGTTTATCACGCGCCTCCCCGACGGCTACGACACGGTGGTGGGCGAGCGCGGCGTGACCCTCTCCGGCGGCCAGCGGCAGCGCGTCGCGATCGCGCGCGCCTTCCTGACTGACCCGCGCATCCTGATCCTGGACGACAGCACGAGCGCGATCGACAGCGCCACCGAGGACGAGATCCAGAAGGCCATGCGCCACATCCTGGCCGGGCGAACCACACTGCTGATCACCCACCGTCTGGCGCAGATTCGTCGCGCTGACCGCATCCTGCTGCTGCGGAACGGCGAACTGGTGGCCCAGGGCACCCACGCGGAGCTGCTGTCCACGAGCGCCGCCTACCGCCAGATCTTCGGCGCCGAGCCGCCGCGCGCCCTGAAGCCAGAAGTGGAGAGCACCCCATGGGCCTGACCGGAGGGCTGAACGCCGAGGGCTACGACCGAAGCTATGGCGACGGTCTGCTCGTGCGGCGCATCGCCGCGTACTTCCGCCCACACGCCGGCACCGTGCTCCTGGTGGCCCTGATGGTGGTGCTCGGGTCGCTGGGCGCCACCATCACCCCGGTGGTCATCTCGCGCGCGATCACGGCGCTCACCGGCAGTCCCGCCGCGCAGACCCTGCTGGGCCTGGCGGGCCTGGTGACGCTGCTCGGGGTGCTGGGCTGGGTGTTCAACTTCGTGCGGCAGCTGTTCGCCGCGCGCGCCGTGGGCGATGTGGTGCTGGCGCTGCGCCGCGACGCGATGGCGGCGGTGATGCGGCGCGACATGTCGTTCTTCGACCAGTACGCCGCGGGCAAGATCATCAGCCGCATCACCTCCGACACACAGGACTTCGCCACGGTGGTGACGCTGACGATCGACCTGATCAGCCAGCTGGTGCTGGTGGTGGTGATCGGCGCGGTGATGCTGGTGGTGAACGTGCGCCTGGGGCTACTGTCGCTGGCGGTGGGTCCGGTTGTGGTGGTGGTGGCGATGGTCTTCCGCCGGCTGGCGCGCGATGCCATGCGCCAGGCCCAGCGCGCCCAGGCCGAGGTCAACCGCATCGTCCAGGAGACGATCAGCGGCGCGGCGGTGGCCAAGAGCTTCCGCCAGGAGGCCGCGATCTACGCCGACTTCGAGGCGACCAACAGCATGGCCTACCGCGTCCAGCTGCGGCGCGTGGCGGTGTTCGGCAGCATCTGGCCGCTGATGAATACTCTCTCGGGCCTCGGCGTGGCGGCGGTCGTGTACGTCGGCGGGCTCATGGTGCTGGGCGACGCGGTGGACGTGGGCGAGTGGTACCTGTTCGTGCAGAGCCTGACGATCTTCTTCTACCCGATCTCCAGCATCGCCTCGTTCTGGAGCCAGTTCCAGCAGGGCCTGGCGGCTAGCGAGCGGGTGTTCGCGCTGATCGACTCGGACACCAGCGTGGCGCAGACCGACAGCGTGGACCCCGGCCGGCTCAAGGGCCGCATCGCGTTCGAGGGGGTGTGGTTCCGCTACCCGGAGGCGAAGGGCGAGGGGGCGCCGAAGGACCAAGGGCCGGCGGCTGATGATCGAGACGGAAGTGGAGCTGGGGGAGCGGCTCTTGGCCCACGGTCCATGGCCCCTGGTCAATCGTGGGTGCTGCGCGACTTCTCACTGGAGATCCCCGCCGGCCAGACGCTGGCGATCGTCGGGCATACCGGCGCGGGCAAGTCCAGTCTGATGAAGCTCATCCTGCGCTTCTACGAGTTCCAGCGCGGGGGGCTGCTCGTCGACGGCCACGACATCCGTGCGCTGGACATGGCTGCGTACCGCCGCCAGATCGGGCTGGTGCCGCAGGCGCCGTTCCTGTTCTCCGGCACGGTGGCCGAGAACATCCGCTACGGCCGCCCGGAAGCTGCCGACGCCGAGGTGGAGGCCGCCGCGCGCCGCCTGGGCGACGGGAGCTGGGTGGACGACCTGCCCGAGGGGCTGGCCACCGACGTGGGCGAGCGCGGGTCGCGGCTCTCGCTCGGGCAGCGGCAGCTGGTGGCGCTGGCGCGAGTGCTGTTCCAGGACCCGGCGATCGTGCTGCTGGACGAGGCCACCGCCAGCATCGATCCGTTCACCGAGGCGCAGATCCAGGCTGGGCTCAACGCCGCGCTGAGCGGGCGCACGAGCGTGGTCATCGCCCACCGGCTCTCCACCGTGGTCCACGCCGACCGGATCATCGTGCTGCGCCACGGCGAGATCATCGAGCAGGGCACGCACGCCGAGCTGCTGGCGCAGGGCGGGCACTACGCCGAGCTGTACGGCGCGTACTTCCGCCACCAGGCGCCGGACTACGAGCCCGAGGCGGCCAGCGCTGAGGCGTGAGTCTTGAGTCTTGAGTCTTGAGTCTTGAGTCTTGAGGCGGCAGCGGCTGGCGATGATCGCACTGATGCTGGCAGCGCGGGCGGCGATGTCAGCGCCGGACCTGTCCGGTGTGCGGGAGGATCCCCTGGCAGCGCCGGGGTCGCGCACCGCCGGACAGGTCTGACAACGACACCTCCGCGACAGGCGGGGCAGGGCATGGAGGCGAGCACGGCGTGGGGGGGGGGG
>JBDLTZ010000117.1:0-6062 GCA_039805565.1 Chloroflexota bacterium
GCGACAACGTGACGATGAAGGTGGAACTGATTGTGCCGGTGGCGATCGAGGAGGGCCTGCGCTTCGCGATCCGCGAGGGTGGCCGAACGGTCGGCGCTGGTGTCGTCGGTAAGATCATCAGCTAACATTGTGTCTGCACGTCGCAAGAGGGGTGTGGTTATGCTGCGCCCCTCTGCTTCCCGGCGTTGCACCCGGAAGGAATACGTATGTCCCTGGCGAAAGAAAAAATGGATAAAGAGCCGCAGAACCCCGTAGTGCGCGCGTTTAATAACGCTATCGTGCAGCCGCTCCGTGAGTCGCGCTCTGAGATGAAGAAGGTCGTTTGGCCTGCTCGCCAGGAGGTTATACGGCTCACAGTTGTAGTTGTAGTGCTGTCTTCTATTATTAGCGCTGTACTCTTTGTTGCTGACTCGCTGTTCACCTGGTTGTTACTGCAATTGCAAAATCTCGTCCGGTAACGAGGATTGAACGTGGCTGATCAGAACGAAATGCAGGGCGAGTCCGAGCTTCAGGACGACGGTCGCCGCTGGTACGTGATTCATACCTACTCGGGTTATGAGAATAAGGTCAAGCAGAATCTGATGCATCGCATCGAGTCGATGGAGATGCAGGATCAGATTTTCCGCGTGATCGTACCAACCGAGGAGGAGATCGAGATCAAGAACGGCCAGCGCCGTACCGTTCATAAGAAGGTCTTCCCCGGCTATGTGCTGGTGCAGATGCGTATGAACGACAACTCGTGGTATGTCGTTCGAAATACGCCCGGCGTGACGAGCTTTGTTGGCCACGGTAACCGCCCAACTCCACTAGAGGATGTCGAGGTCAAATCGATCCTCAAGCAGATGGAGCAGGAGGCGCCGAAGGTCCGCGTTAGCTACCAGGTTGGTCAGGCTGTCAAAATTACCGACGGGCCGTTCACGGATTTCGAGGGCGTCGTGGACGCTATCGACCACGAACGTGGGCGTGTCCGGGTGTTGGTGTCGTTTTTTGGGCGCGAGGCGCCGGTCGAGCTGGATTTTCTGCAGGTCACCCGGCTCGTCGATTAGACGCCGTTTTCAAGGAGAGTTTCTGTGGCTAAGAAAATTACTGGTGTCGTGAAGCTGCAGCTCCCGGCTGGCAAGGCTACTCCGGCTCCGCCGGTGGGCCCCGCGCTCGGTGGCTACGGTATCAACATTATGGCTTTCGTGAAGGAGTATAACGAGAAGACGTCGTCTCAGGCCGGGAGCATCATCCCGGTTGAGATCTCGGTCTACTCGGACCGCTCGTTCACGTTTATCCTCAAGACACCCCCTGCTGCGGACCTGCTTCGGAAGGCTGCTGGCGTGGACAAGGGCTCGGGGACGCCGAACCGCACTACGGCCGGCACCATCTCCCGCGAGCAGCTTCGCAAGCTTGCCGAGCAGAAGATGTCAGACCTCAACGCCACTACAGTTGAGGCTGCCGAGAATACTCTCGCCGGTACAGCGCGCAGCATGGGCATCAAGATCAGGGACTAGCGCCGAGTATGGTGGGAGGGCTATGTGCCCGTAAGCACCACCTGGAGAATAACAATGGCTAAAGATCACGGCAAGAAGTACCTCGAGGCGGCGAAGAAGGTTGGGCACGGCCATCTCTACACACCTGATGAGGCGGTCAAGCTGCTCAAGGAAACCTCTTTCACGAAGTTCGATGCGACGATCGAAGTGCACATGCGCCTCGGTATTGATCCACGTCACGCCGACCAGACGATCCGCACCACTGTCGCGTTGCCGCACGGCACGGGGAAGACAGTTCGCGTGCTGGTGTTTGCCCAGGGTGAGGCCGCTGCCGCTGCCCAGGCTGCCGGTGCAGACTTCGTAGGCGCCGATGATCTGATCGCACGCATCGACAAAGAGAATTTCTTCGACTTCGATATTGCGATCGCCACCCCTGATATGATGGGTAAGGTCGGTCGTGTCGGCCGAAAGCTTGGCCCGCGTGGCCTGATGCCGAACCCCAAGAGCGGTACGATCGTCCAGCCCGAAGAGCTGGCTCGGACAATCCGCGAGGTGCGCGGTGGCCGCGTCGAGTTCCGTAACGATAAGACAGGCCTTCTGCACGTCGCCGTTGGGAAGGTGAGCTTCACTGAGCAGCAGATCTACGAGAATATTGCGGCTCTGATGGAGGCTGTTAAGGCTGTCAGGCCGTCGGCTGCAAAGGGCACCTACGTGAAGACGGTGACGTTTGCCAGCACGATGGGCCCCGGCATCCGAGTAGACCCGTCGGCTGCGCAGGCGATGCAGGCGAACTCGTAGTACTGTTTCTGTGCTTCCAGGAGCACGTATCTCTTGATAGTGACCGGTAGGCAAGTAAGCTAGCCTGCCACGACAACTGAATACTGCCGCAGACAGCTGGTGCGTTGCTTAATGGCCTTGTGCCGCCCGCCGAGGTAGACCTATGGAATTACGGAAGAACTCCGTCCACGGGCTGCTGTGTCTGTACACGGCAGCTCGTTCGGTTTTGTATGACCAGAAGGTGTGGCGAGGCCCCACCTTACTATATCTCAGGTGAGAGGAGGTGAAACAACATGCCTACAACGCGAAAGATTGAGCAGGTAGCCGATATCACCGAGAAGCTCAGCCGCACCCAAGTGACATTGGTGGCGGACTACCGTGGCCTGACGGTTGCGGAGGTGACTGATCTGCGGAAGCGGCTGCGCGAGGTTGACGCGGAGTTTATCGTTGCGAAGAACACGCTGACGCTGATCGCGGCTCGGGAGACCGGCCACGAGGCGATTGAGCCGCTGCTCTCCGGGCCGACGGCGCTGGCATTCGCCTATGGCGAGGCCTCGAAGGCTGCGAAGGCTCTGAACGACTTCAACAAGGGTCCGAAGAAGCTGGCCATCCGCGGTGGTATGCTCGGCACGAGCCTGCTCACCGGCGATGTGCTGGACCAGGTCTCTAAGATGCCTACGCGTCAGGAGATCCTGGCTCAGGTGCTCGGCGGCATCGCAGCCCCTGTCTCCGGTGTGGTCGGCGTGCTCAACGCTGCCATCAGCAATGTTGCGTACGTCATTCAGGCACGCATCGATCAGCTCGGCGGCGAGCAGGAGGGCGCGTAGCTCTGTATCGGTACATCGCTCGGATTGATGTGGCAGGGTTCCGCCCCGTACGGCGATACGAGTGATATATCTGGAGAGCCTGTTGTCCTCCAGGAATGAACTTACGACACTACGTGTGATACCAATTGGGGTACAGCCCCAGCCTTAAGGAGAAACTCATCATGGCGAACGCGAAGGTTGACGCGATCATCGAGAGCATCGAGGGCCTGAATGTCCTCGAGCTGGTCGAGCTCAAGAAGACGATGGAGGATAAGTGGGGCGTGACGGCTGCCGCCCCGATGTTCGCGGGCGCGATGCCGATGGCTGCCGCCGGCGACGGCGCCGCCGCTGCCCCGGTGGTTGAGGAGAAGACCGAGTTCGACGTCATCCTGTCGAGCGCCGGCGCGAACAAGATCCAGGTCATCAAGGTCGTGCGCGAGCTCACCAGCCTGGGCCTGAAGGAGGCCAAGGATCTGGTCGAGGGTGCGCCGAAGCCGGTGAAGGAGGCTGTCAGCAAGGAGGAGGCCGAGGCGGCCAAGGCCAAGCTGGTCGAGGCGGGCGCGACGGTCGACGTCAAGTAACGTTCCTCCAGTCACTGACCAAGGACCAAGGACCAAGGACGAAGGACGACGGCTTACCCGCCTCGTTGACGTCTCTGGTCCTTGGTCTTTCGTCTTTGCTAGCGCAGGGGCGACGCGATGGCAGATGTGATTGTGATTGGTGGGGGCGTGTCAGGCCTGACTGCCGCCGCTCACCTGGTCGCACGAGGCCTGGAGACTCTGGTGCTTGAGGCGGACCCCTCGTTCGTAGGAGGACGCCTGCGGGGCGGGGCCGCGGTTGAGCTCGAGCATCAAGGGCGAACGTGGCGCTTCGCCGCGGAGCACGGCGTCCACGGGATCTGGTCACCGTACGTCAATCTGAAGGCATCCCTGGAGCGCTTCGGGGTGCCGCTGGATCTACGCCCCTCGCGCGAGGAGGGGTGGATCTTCGGGCGTGGGGCCACGGTTCGACACGCCGCCGTAGGCAGCGCCATCCGCAGCAGCCCGCTCCCCGCACCGTTCCACTACCTGCACCTCTTCACCCGACCGCGCTTCCTCAACATCCTTACCCCCAATGACCTCCTGGCGCTGCCCCGCGTGTTTGGCGGGCTGCTTGTGGCGCTGGCGATCGACCCGCTCGCCGAGCAGCGCCCGCTTAAGGGTGCCTCGCTCTCTGACCTGACGGAGGGGTGGTCGCCGAACGTGCGCAGCTTCTTCGCGGCGCTGGCACGTAGCGGCCTTGCGGCGCACCCCGACGAGGTTCCGGCGGCGGGGTTCATTGCGTTCCTGCGCTTCTACACGCTGATGCGGCGCGACGCGTGGGGGTTCGGCTACCTGCTGGGGACGGGTGCCACGTGCATCTCTGAGCCCCTGGCGGCCGCAGCTCACGAGCGTGGATGCGAGATCCGGATGGGCTCACGCGTGAGCCGGCTGGAGCGGGCCGGTGACACGTGGCGCGTGCTGTACGACGATCCCGCCGGCGCGAAGTCCGAGGAGGCGTCGCAGGTGGTGCTGGCGCTGGACGCGCCGGCCGCCGAGCGGCTGCTGCGGGAGAGCCCGGACACTGCACCCGCCGCCGCGCCGATGCTGTTTCCGCGGGGTGTGCCGACAGCGATCTTCCGCCTGTGGTTTGATGGCCAGCCGCGCCCCGGGCCGGACTCGGGCATCGTGGGCGGGGATTTCGTCATGGATAACTTCTTCTGGGTGCACCGCATGCAGCCGGAGTACGCGGCGTGGTCCGAGGCGACCGGCGGCAGCGCAGTGGAAATGCACATCTACGGACCACCTGAGGTGCTGGCGCGCCCTGACGCGACGTTGCTGGCGCAGGTGATCACGGACGTGGTGCGGGCTTTCCCGGAGCTGCGCGGCCGCCTGCTGCGTGCTGTGATTCAGCGCAACGAGCCGACGCACACGCTGTTCGCGCTGGGAGACCCCGGCGAGCACCTGGCGGTGGAGACTCCCTGGCCTGATGTGCATGCCTGCGGCGACTGGGTGTACCACCCGGCGCCGGCGCTGTTCCTGGAGCGAGCGGCGACGACAGGGATCGCGGCGGCGAATGGGGTGCTTGCGCATGCTGGGCTGGAGCTGTGGCCGCTGCTGGCGCACCCGGAGCCGGAGTGGCTGGCGGGTAAGGTGGCAGGGCTGATGGGTTACCTGCGGCGGGCGGCCCTGCGCGGCAGGGGAGCGTAGCGAGTCTTGAGTGCTGAGTCTTGAGTCTTGAGTGCTGAGTCGCCTCCTCGCCGCCTGCTCAAAACTCAAGACTCAAGGCTCACGACTAGTTGTTGGGGGCGGCGAACATGTTGCGGATGCGCTGGGCGAACTGCTCGGCGAACGTACGCATCTCGGCGGCGTTCTCGCGCACCTGCTCGCGCGAGTCGATGGCGGCGGTGTCCTCGTTGGGGACCAGGAGCCACAGCGCCACGTAGAGCAACGCGCCGAGGCCATTAAGCAGCGTCAGGAACAGCAGGGCAAGCCGCACGAACAGGGGGTCTACGCCCACGTACTCTGCTACGCCGCCAGCCACCCCGGCAATCATGCGCTCGCGGCGGCTGCGGGTGAGTCGTTTGGTCTCCATATCGGTCTCCTTTACGGCGGGCGTCCCGGCCGGCTTATATCGCTTCTGGGAGTAGGACGCAGCGCTGTGAGCGATTGTTGCGAGCGCTGAGTGCTGAGGCTTGAGTCTTGAGCGTGTTCTTGGCGCAGCCGAGTGTGCTGAGTGCTGAGTGCTGAGTGCTGAGGGTTGAGCTGTTAGCAACGAGGCGTCGTAGGGGCGGATACCCGTAGCAGAGGGCTGATGGTGTGGAGGCGACGGTCGGGAGTGGTTGTGCTGGGGCAGGGCGGGCTTCAGCACGGCGCTAGACCGGCAGGGCGTTGCTTCCGCGCAAGCGGAGAGTCCGAGACCTGAGCCGTGAGCGGTGAGCGCTGAGGCTTGAGGCCAGATGAGGGCCTCCGGCCGCAAAAACAGT